>JBHJJF010000110.1:0-8884 GCA_050042885.1 Candidatus Phaeomarinibacter sp. | reverse complement strand
CGCGAAGAGTCCCAGCGTGTAAACGAGAATGACCTCGTCGACCTGGAAGACCTGCACGGACGGGGCTGGGACGACGAAGGCGATGAGATCGATTGCGGCGGTTGCGAAGGAGGTGACGACGACGGGGGCAATGGAGGCGGTGACGGTGGCAGCGGTGGCGAGGACGACAGCGACACCCAAGCCGAACTACTGCGCCTTGAGGGCGCACTTGCCGCCGAGAAATCCAAAAACGCCGACCTGCGGGCCGAGCTCGCAGACCTGGAAAGCAAGCTGAGTGACCTGAAGGCACTTGACGACGAGGCAGAAGCCAAGGCGAAGGCCAATGTTCAGGCAGCGCAGGACGACTATGACGAAGCCGTGGCGGAGATGACGCGCTGGGACAACATCGTGCGGGCGCTGCGCGAGCTCAATGACGCGCGGGACGCGTTCGCGGCGACGTCGGTGTCTTCGTCTGACATGCCCGCGGCCGAACAGCGCCTGGAGAACGCGCGGGCGGCGCTGCGGGCCCTTGGCATCCCGGAAAGAACGTCGATCGCCAGTGCCGAAGCATCCTTCGACGAGGCACTGACTGATGTAGACAAGGCCGACCTCTACTTGTCGAGCCAGAAGGACAAAGCGTCGAATGCGCGGGGCGACAACGCGTGGATTATCCAGGTTACTGAAGAGGGCATAAAAGGCCTCCAATCCGATGTGGCCAGGAGTGACGCGCGCATCGAAAGCCTTGAATCGCGTATCCGAAATCTCAAGCGGCAGAACCAGCTTGCCGGTCCCGCCCCGCAGCCGTCGATCTTCGATCTCATCAATGCGCGCGGTATCCACACATGGGTCTCCGGCGACATCACGTCGGCAGAAGACACGCGGTCCGGCCAGCGCCGCGACACCGATGCATGGCGCGTGACTGTCGGTGGCCAGGTGCGCGTCACCGAACGCATCACGACCGGCATGAGCCTCACCTATGGCTTTTCCGACACCGACGACACAACCGGCTTTGGCACCTCCAAGGAAGCCGACACCTACTTGGTGTCGCCGTTTGTGGCCTATCGGCTGAGCCCTGACACCGGGCTACGCGCGGGCGTCGTCTATTCCCAGACCGAAACCGACGCGGTGCGCGCGAGTGGTGCGACGGCGTCCTACACGACCCGCGGCTACGGCGCGCGGGCCGGAATAAGCACACGTGAACAGCTCAATCCCTGGGTGACAGTGCGCGGCGGCCTGAGCCAATCCTTCTTCTATTCAGAGACGGACGGATATACAGACTCGGCCGGGCTCGTGACGCCCAACGCGGACAGCACAAGCAGCACCACGCATGTATCGACACGTGCCGATGTTGCAGCAACACCCGATCTCTCGATCTACGGCGCTCTTAACGGCAGCTATGCGCTTCTCAAGAGTGACGGCGACCGTGACCGCGCCGACGCCTATCTGGGCCTGGGCGCAGATTATGACGCAGGTTTCGCGCTCTTGTCGGCAGAAGTCGGCAAGACGGTATTCAGGAATAACTACAGCGACATCAACGCGAGGGTCACGGCTCAGGTGACGTTCTAGCAGATGCCACCACTTGTAGGGGGGCTTAGGGGGTGAACATGGCTCGTTACTGGATTCCCGTGGCGACTGCCGCGATGGTGGGCATAGCGACGGCCACACCCGCACATGCAGGCCCCGGCGACCCCTCGGCTGCGTTCATCGCCACCAAAGCGGCGCCGGGCGAAACGACCAGCACACGCTGTAACTCAAACGGGTTCACCGAAGTAATTTTCTCCGTCGGCATGACCGTCGTATCAACCGTTGAATCGGGCGACACCTGTACGCCGGGCACGCCGACAACGTCCGTCGGGAGCGGCCGCAGCCAGGGGGAAATCGACGCGATCGCTCAGGCGGAGATCGACAGTGATGCGCAGTTCGACAGCACACTCGATGAGTTTGGTGATCTCTGGGACATAGATGTGTTCGATGGCTGGGACGGCGATGGCGGAGACGGTGGCGAAGACGGTGATGGAGACGGCGACACCGGCGAAAATGAAGACGGTACGGAAGACGAGGAAGACAACTCCGCCCTTGAAGACGCCAAGCGCGAGCTTGATGCCGCGTTGGGATACCTCGCGAGCGAACAAAAAAATGTTGCGTCGCTGAAGAACAAGATTTCCACCCTGCAGGCCGAACGCGCCGCTGCGATGGAGACGGCGCAGGCGGCGTTCGACGAGGCAGAAGCGAAGCACACTGAGGCACTTTTGGAGTCGGAGCGATGGATGCTGGGACTTCGCGCGCTAAAGCGTTTCAAGGCCATCCAGCAGGAGGCCATCGCGGCAACCCCTGGAACCGACCGGTCCGAGTATCTGCTGGAGCAACTTGATGAGGCGCGGGCGGACCTCAGCCAGTACGGTATCGCAGAGAGCCTGCCTATTGTCTCCGCAGAGAACAGCATGGCCGCGGCGGAGGTTCGCCTGACGATTACCTGGAACGCGGTTCAGGCAGCAGAGGCCGAGCTTGAGGGTGTCCCATCGGAATACGATGGGGACATCGAGCTTGCTGAATTTGACCTCAAGCAGGCTGAGAGCCGGCTCAAGACCTACATGGCGCGGGTCGAGGAACTTCGGGCCAAGGTCCGTCTTCTTCAAAGCAGCAACCAGTTATCGGGTGCTGCGCCGTCACCCACCTTGCTGCAACTGCTGCAGGCACGCGGCGTGCGCACCTGGGTGTCCGGCAGCTTCTCGTCCGCTGAAGACAAGCGCTCCGGCCAGCGCCGGGACATTGACAGTTGGCGGCTCGTCGCGGGCGGTCAGGTGCGGCTTACAGAACGAACAGCTGTGGGCATGAGCGCGGCGTATTCGTTCGCGGATACGGATGACCGCACCGGGGTTGCAACCTCCACCGAGTCCGACAGCTATATGGCCGCTCCCTATGTGGCGTACCGGTTGAGCCCAAATGCCGGCATACGTGCCGGTGTGGTCTATTCGCAGACCGAAACAGATCTGGAGCGCCCCGGCGGGGCAACCGCGTCCTACACAACACGCGCCTATGGCGCGCGCATCGGGGCGAGCGGGCAAAAGACGCTGAACCCATGGGTAAGCGTGCAAGGCAGCCTCGGACAGTCCTATTTCTATTCGGAGACTGACAGCTATTCAGATACCGCCGGTACGGCTGTGCCGTCGTCCGACCGCAGTCGGTCCACCACCCATGCCGGAGGCCGCGTGAACGTGACAGCGACGCCGGATCTCAAGGTATTTGGTGGTGTTTCCGTCGACTACGCCATGTTCACCTCGGACGATGAGCGCGACCGGGCAGATGCCTATGCGTCCCTAGGTCTCGACTACGCGGCCCACGGAGCCCTGATTTCTGCTGAAGTCGGCCAGACACTGTTCCGCAACAATTACAGCGACATCGGTGCTCGCGTCACGGTGCAGGTCGACTTCTAAGAGCCGGACACCGCAGCCCGCATCACAGCGCACTGGCGCGCGGTGAACCGGCACACCTCGCAGCCATAAGGCGCCATCAGGTCGATGGCGTGAAGGTCAGTGTGACGCAGACCGAGCACGTGACCAAGCTCATGCGCGGCCGTCTGCTTGTGCTCCAGCGGACGGCCATCGGGACCAGCCCAGGCCACCTGAGCCGTTCCCCCGCCCGCATCATTGGGAAACGACGTCCCTTCAATGGTGCCGCCGGCTGCAGTGCCCAGCGTCGCAACGAAGCCAAGGCGGTTGGCCGCAGTGTCATCTGGGATGATCGTCAGGCCGCATTCGGCCAGGCGCTGTGTCGCCGTGTCGATCTGATCGCGCACGGCGGCGGCGGGCCAGGCGGCAGCGACGGCGATGGCAAGTGCCACCGGAATTGGTGCGCGCGCCGGACCTAGGGCCGTCGCGCAGGCCGCGAGCAGGAGCGCCATTCCTGCCGCCAGCACAGCCACACGCCACGGACGCGGTCTTGCGCTTTCGACACTCATTGGAATCCGCACCATTTTTCTCAGGCCGATCGGCCGCGGGTACTCACCGGCCATATGTCCACCAGCGTGCCGTCTTTCACCACGTGGTAGCAGTCATAGAGGTTCACCGTGGGGTCGCAGTGGGGCGTTTCGAGGTTGAGGACGCTGCCCGGCGCGAGGCCCGTGTCAGCGTCCGGAAAGGCAAGGCCGCCCTGCTCGTCTCCGAACAGGAAATAGGCTGTGCCGTCGGGCGCGCCGGAGGCAATAGCAAAAGCCTTCTGGTCCGTCGCCATGCTCTTGATGCCTGCATCCGTTGTCGCGATGCCCGGCGTGTTGGCACTGACAACCGTGGTCTGGATCGTCAGGGATGTTTCAAATGCCTGTTCGGGACCATCCTTCTGGGCCACCGCGTTATATTCCGTGTCCATGAAGAGATAACTGCCTGCCTGCAGATCCGTCAGCACGCCAGCGTCTGGATCAATATCCCAGGAACCTGTGCCGCCGCCGGTGAGGATGTCGCAGGAAATATTCCGTTCCCGGAGCATATCTCGCATGTCGCCCAGCTGCTTCATGGCGTCGAGAGACTTTTCCCGACGCTCCGCATAGTCTTCCACATGCATGAGGTGTCCGGCATAGGCTTGGAGGCCTGAGAATTTGAGGCCCGGGCTTGCAGCGACAAATTCCGCAAGCTCTGCCGCCCCCTCCCCCGGCGCAATGCCGGTGCGGTGCAGGCCCACATCCAGATCGACGATCACTTTGAGCTGGCGCGCACCGCCCTGTTCTGGTGACGATGCTCTGGCCAGCGCCTGGGCGTTTGCCAGGCTGTCTATGGTCACCATGAGATCGGAGATACGGCCATTCAGCTCCATCAGGCGGCGGATGCCGTCCTCTTTGACGACGGGGGACGTAATCAGCACGCTCTCGATGCCGCCTTCGCCCATCACTTCGGCTTCTCCGAGCTTGGCCACACAGACGCCCACCGCGCCCGCATCCATCTGGCGGCGGGCGATCTCGACCGATTTATGTGTCTTCGCGTGGGGGCGCAGGCCAAGGCCGGACGCCTTGCAGTGATCCATCATGCGTTCGAGGTTGCGGTCAAACGCATCCAGATCCAGCACCAAAACCGGGGTATTGAGCGCCTGTGCCGAACCCTGCTGACCCAGCATATGGGCGTTGGGCGAGAGGTGGCTGACGGCTTTTGACGTGGACGGCATGGCGTTTCCTGTTTTTGTCCTGCGGGGCAGTGCGGGCTGCATTTTTCGGGTCCTGGAAGCTTAGAGAAGTCGCTGCTTTTCGCCAAATTGCAGCTTTGAACCGGGCTGACGGACGCCCACCCGCCAGCCCGGCGCACATTCAGCTTTCGTTTACCGCGTTAAGGCGACAGCAAGGGACACGCGCCTAGAGTTCTGCCCACTATCTTAAGAATGGGCCGAACATGAGCACTGCTGACACATCCCCGGATGCAGACGAGACAGATGCACCCGCCGATGCCGCAGACATCGCGGAGACGGGCTACATGCCGCCTGTCGTTTCCGCGCCGCGCTACTGGCTGATCATCTCCCTTCTGGTGCTGCTGGGATGCGCGCTTTCCGCCGGGTTTGCCATGCGCGTTCTGGGCGAAGAGGCCGGCACGAATTCCTATGCAGTGCTGGTCGACTCATGGCTCAACGGACAGCTGCATTCGGACACGTGTTTTGACGGCGACTGCGCAACGTTCGAGGGCAAGACTTACGTGATCTTCCCGCCGGCGCCTGCTGCCGTGGCCCTGCCCTTCATCGCGCTCAGCGGACAGGGCGCTGACTTTGCGCATTTCATGCCCCTCTCCATGGCGCTGCTTCTGGCCATCGCCTTTATCTGGTCACGGCTGTTTGCGGCGGCTGGACCAGACCAGACGCGTACGCTCATTTTGCTGATTGCGCTCGTCTTCTCGACACCGCTCTACTTCGTGGCGCTGCGCGGCGACAAGGTGTGGTTCTTTGCGCAGCTTGTTGGCTTCTTCTTCGTGTCCATGGCGCTATGGGCAACGATAGAGCGACGCAATGCGTGGCTTGCGGGCGCAATGATCGGCTTGGCCTTCCTGTCGCGGCAGATGACCATTCTCTATGCACCGCTGCTGTTCGTGCTGATGCTCAACGAAGACGAGCCGCTGTTCCGCATCACCAAGCAACGCATCTTCCAGGCGTTCAAACTTGGCCTGCCGATCCTTGCGGCTGTCGGCGTCTATTGCCTCTACAACTTCGTGCGTTTCGGCGCACCGCTTGATACGGGCTATGGCTACATCGCGACTGACGTGCTGCCGGGTGAAGAAAACGTCATCACCCTTCGGATCAGCGAGCTGGGGCTGTTTGCCCAGGAATACTTCCTGTTCAACGTCGTCTACATGTTCTTCCAGGGCCTGCACGTCGAGTTTGGCGGCACCTACACAACAAAGATCATAGGCGTGGACAGCTTCGGGACGTCGATCCTCGCGGCAAGCCCGTTCCTGCTGCTGCTGGCCTTCGTGCAGCGGCACCGCATTACCTTTGTGGGCGTTGCGACAGCGGCAGCAATCTGTGGTGTCACCCTGTTCTACCACTCCAACGGCTTCAGCCAGTACAATGTGCAGCGCTATGCGCTCGACTGGCTGCCGATTGCCATGCTGCTGCTGGCACCGACGGTTCGTACCGAGTGGCGGGCGATCCTCGCAGTCCTTGTGGGCTACGCGATGGTCCTGAACCTGGTCACCATGGCGGCAATCCGCATCTCCGGCATTGCCTGATCCGGTTTAAGACGCCTTACGCAACTTGCACTGATCTGAATGTCAGGAATTTGTGGCCGACGTAACTCGTCGCCGCACCGATGGCGATGGCGATGCCGTGGGCCAGAGCTTCCGCAACGGCTGAATAATCCAGGCCGATACCGATCGCCGGCACCACGATGCGCAACAACACAACCGCGATCAGCCAGACTTCTGCAGCACTCACAAGATTGACGGCGATGAACCGGCGCACCTGCACGGCCATGGGCAAGCCCGCATCCGGGAACACATAGGCGCGATAGAGCAGGAACCCACTGGCCATGCCGATGGCATAGGCAATGAGCACGGCCACTTCAAAGCTGAGCGCAGGGGCAAAGGCTGCTGACAATGCGATACGCGCCAACCAGTTGACGGCGGCGGCCAGTGTGCCGACCAGCAGGAACCTCAGGATGCGGCGGGTTTCACTCATCATGTGCGCTCTAGAAGGGGGACCCGACAAGTGCCGCGAGGAAGACCATACCCAGCACGGCCCCCATCAAGAGACTTGGGCCGTCCTTTACCGCGAAGGCCACCGGATCGTCGTCCAGTTCGCCGCGCTGGGCCAGAAGCCAGATGCGGGCAATCCACAGGAACAGGATGGGCGGCACAGCCCAGAGCATCAGGGGCTGTGTGTAGGCACCGGCCGAATAGGCTTCATTCATGACGTACATGACCATCACCTGCACCGCCGCCAGACCGGACGCCGCGCCGATCATTGCGACCATTGGGCCGTCGCCCGCCTTGTAGCCGCGCCCGGCCGCCTGTGTGCGGCCGCGCGCTTCCATGCGGGTCACTTCCACGTGCCGCTTGGCGAATGACAGAGACAGGAACAGGAACATCGAGAAGACGAGCAGCCAAGGAGAGAAGACAACACCCACCAGTGCGACGCCGAAGCCAAGCCGCACGGTGAACAGGGTCGCCAGCACCGCCGCATCCAGCAGCTCGATCTTCTTGAGGCTGAAAGAGTAGGCCAGCGTCAGCGCAAGATAGGTTGTGAGAAACACAATCGCGACAGGACCAATCCACGCAGCGATAGCGTAGGCTGCCACCATGCCTGCGGGGATCAACATCAAAGCATGGGCAATCTTCAACCGACCGGACGCCAACGGGCGATTGCGCTTCGACCAGTGACGGCGGTCGTCCGCCAGATCGAACAGGTCATTCAACAAATAGGTGGCGGATGCGAGCAGCGACAGGGCGAGGAAGCCCGCAGCCGCGAGACCCCAGGCCTGCGCATCAAACAGCAGACCGCCCAGCATCAGCGGCGCGAAGATCAAACCGTTCTTGGCCCACTGGTGCAGGCGCAAAACCTTTGCTGCAAATCTGAAACCCGCCTTGGGCCGTTCAAATATCTCCACCGGCTCGCGTATGCTGCGTGCGGCACGCAGAACCGCTGGAGTTGGATTGACGACGAGGGATTCCGTCGCGGCTTTCCAAACGGGCACATCGGCGCGGCTGTCGCCTGCATACGCGAAGCCGTCCGGAAACGCCTTGGTCAGCGCCTGCGCCTTGGCGCGGGATTTGAGATTGGTTTCGCCGTCGCTGGCAAAGACGCGGCTGATGAACGGAAAGCGCTTCTTGATCCGGTGGGCAATCAGACTGTCGGTTGCTGTAGCGAGATGCACCTGCCGGCCCAAAGCCGCTTCACGGGCTGCATAGCTGACGAGGTCTTCCGTTGCCGGCAGGCCGTCGACATCCAGAACAGCAGCTTCGGCAAGTTTTTGTTTCAAAATGGCACGGCCACGCAGCAGCCAGGCAGCAACCTGCAACAGGCGCAGCGGGTTTTGCCGCACGAAGGCAACAAAGGTCTCTAACAGAATGTCGGTGCGGATCAGCGCGCCATCGAGATCCAGAACAAGCGGCAAAGCGCCGGATTTGTCCGTGATTTCGGTCTTTGGCGCGGCAGCCGGTGCACGCGTAACATCGTGAATGGCAGGCATCTGGGGGCTTCCTGCTGATTGAAACTCCCCTCAAGTGTGCAGGATGAAGGCCAAAGGCCGGGTTAAGGACGGTCCGCACAAATTGCATAAAACGGGACTAGGTGCGGCACGGATTTTGTAGCGGTTTTGTTTTACTTGGATATTTGCCCCATTTGGACACATTGGATCGCGCCATGCGCATCGACCCACAATTCGCCAAATATCTCATTATTGCAGGCTCGCTAGCTGTTCTGGCTGCCGGACTCGCGCGGG
>JBHJJF010000109.1:0-19305 GCA_050042885.1 Candidatus Phaeomarinibacter sp. | reverse complement strand
CAATCCTGTGGCGTCATGTGGTTGCCTCGCCGGAGTAGGTGAAGACTGGCTCCCAACAGAAAATCCCTCCCCAAGGCTTGAAACCACCGCTATCGCCTAATAAGTATTTTTTGTATACTTTTAAGGGCGCGAGGTGCGCTGTAGTCCGGGAGGGGACCCCAATGAACATCAAAGTGCACGGAACAACCATGTCGCCATGGGTACGGCGGCTTATCACCTTCCTCGTCGAGAAGGATCTGGCCTATGAGTTGGTCAATGTGGTGCCATTGGGCGAGCCGGACCCGGACTATCTGAAGATCAGCCCACTGGGCAAGGTACCGCTTCTTGAAGTTGATGGCCGTTACCTGCCGGACTCCCTGTCTGCGTGCACCTATCTTGAGGACATCAGGCCTGATCCGGCTCTGCTTCCTTCTGATCCGTGGAATAAAGCCTGGATGTTGTGGCTGTGCGACTACCTTGGTTCAGGTTTCTTCTCACGCGTTGAGGTGCCTATCTTTATCAACCGATTTATCAATCCCAACTTTCTGCAACAGGAGACAGATCACGATGCGGTCGCAGATGCGCTCGCACAGATGCCCGGCTTCTATGACTATCTGGAGCAGCAGATCGGAGGCCGGGAATTCCTGGCGTCGGATACTCTGACACTGACGGACCTTACCGCGGGCAGCATTTTTCTCAACATGCGTCATGGCGGTGAAGAGGTCGACAGCAGCCGATGGCCTGAACTTGCTGCCTATGTGACGCGGATGCATGCAAGGCCCTCGTTCCAACACATCTTGGAGTCGGAACGGCAGGCGCTTGGGACCCTGTCGCCGGTCTTTGCAGCATAATCTTGAGACGTAGCTACTGGACCAAACCGGTCAGCTGAGTCGTCTTTGTTTCTTTTGTGTACCAAATTGTACTGCTTCATCGTGAACCACAGGGAGGCTCACATGCTCGTCAGCCGTATCTTTCTGCTCTTCATTGCCTTGGGTCTGGGGTTCGTGGGTCTCAACTACCTCATTGAGCCCAACCTGCTGCTGTCCCGCTACGACCTATCCGTCGCCGATGCGGACATGGACAACATGCTTCGGTCCGCCTATGGCGGGATTTTCCTAGCCGCTGCCGCCTACATCCTGTTAGGCGCCATCAGAACCGACAGGACTCACGATGCCGTCGGACTCGTCTGCCTGCTCATGGCAGGAGCTGCGCTTGGACGGCTTGTCAGCATTGCCGCGCTGGGCCCTGCGCATCCGATGATCAATGCGCTCCTTGCCTTCGAGATCGTCGCCGTCATGATAGGTGGAGTTCTCTATTTCCGGCGAAGACCCGCAGGGACCGTTTGAGCCGCAAGGCGGGTATTCAGGACGAGGGTTCAGCCGATCCGGTCAGGTCCTTCAAACGCTGGACCTGTTCTTTATCAGCACCCGGGCCGGGCAGGGACGCACACTGACCAAGTTCAACCACGCGCCCCGTGCTCACCTTCGCCATACGCGGCGCCACTTCGGCGCCACTTGGCAGATGGACATTCTGATATCGCGGCCCACGGGCGTTGGGATGCCACCGCTCGCCCCACTCCGAGAGCGACAGGAGGACCATGGCAAGCTCGCGGCCCTTCTGCGTGGGCACATAAGACATCCGCGCCCCACCTTCTTTGGCCGCAACCTTGTCCAACAGTCCGGACTCGACCATTTCGGTCAGCCGGCGGCTGAGCAGTCGGCGGGAAATGCCGAGGCTTTCCTCAAAACCGGTGAAGCTGGAGATGCCCATCAGCGCATCGCGCATAATGAGCAACGTCCACTGGTCGCCCACATGGCTGAGCGATTCCGCAATTGGGCAGTTGAGCTTCAGATAGTTGCTTGTGGTCATGGGTTCAGAAAGATGCCTGGACAATGGACGGCCATGGCCTGGGCGGCCAGGACCGTGGATACAGCCATCACTCTATCCGATCCGCGTCTCCCAGTCTTGCCACTGTTGCCCTGCTGGCACCGGGGCCGGGCTGGGCCGTGATGTTCTCAGGGGTCACCTTGCGTCCGGCGCTGTTTACGGGCTGCAGGGCCTGGACCGGCAGACCGGTCTTTGTATCGACCAGCAACACGGGCTCCTTTCCCGCGCCGTAGACATGCTCATTGCCCCACAGGGTCATGGCCGTAAGAACCGGCCGCAATGACCTGCCCTTGTCGGTAAGCACATATTCATGGCGAGTGCCCTGGGTGCCGATGTCGACTTTTTCAAGAATGCCTTCGTCGACCAGTACCGCCAGCCGGTCTGCCAGAATGTTGCGGGAAATCCCCGTGTTGCGCTGAAAATCCTTGAACCGGGTGGCGCCATAAAACGCTTCACGCACCACCAACCACGTCCAGTGATCACCAAAGATATTCAACATGCCGGCAATGGCGCAGGTGTGGGTGTGCTTATGGGTCACGGTCGGCCTCCTTGGATGCAGATAATGTCTTGCACCTCAGAAAAGAGTTGTTATTTGCAACTAAACATATTTAGTATTGATAAACAACTAAATTGACCGCCCCCGACCATACAGGGGCAGCAGGAGGGAACATCATGGCTGACGCACAATCCTGTCTGGGGAGCGGCGCCAGAGATGACACCGGCAGCGCTGTCGCGCGCGCCTTTGCCCGCGAAGGCATGGTGTCGTGCCTTGTACGGCGGGCCCGCCATGCGGATGCCCTTGAAGCATTGGCCCAGAGCATTCGTGATGAAGGCAACGAGGCGATTGCCATGCCGGCTGATGCCCGTGACGAAGACGAGATGGTGGCGCTGATCGACCGGATTGAAAAAGATGTCGGCCCGCTCGAAGTTGCGGTCTTCAATATCGGCGCCAATGTGCAGTTCCCGATTGCGGACACCACCGCCCGCGTGTACCGCAAGGTCTGGGAGATGGCGTGCTTTGCCGGGTTCCTGCTGGGCCGCGAAGTCGCCAAGCGGATGATGGAGCGTGAGCGCGGCACCATCATCTTTACCGGTGCCACCGCCAGTTTCCGCGGCCGGGAGCGGCTGTCGGCCTTCTCAGGCGCCAAGCATGCCCTGCGCGCCCTGGCGCAGAGCATGGCGCGGGAGCTTGGGCCCAAGAACATTCACGTGGCGCATACCATCATCGACGGCGCCATCGATTCCAACTTTATCCGCGAGCAATATCCCAATGTGGATGAGCTGCGCGCCGAGGACGCGATCCTCAACCCGGATCACATCGCCCAGAATTATGTGATGCTGCACAAGCAGCCACGCACCGCATGGACGCATGAGCTTGATATGCGCCCCTGGAAAGAAACCTGGTAAGGACAAGAACAGATGACCAAGACAGTTGACTTCATTTTCGATTTCGCAAGCCCCAACGCCTACATGTGCCACAAGGTGCTGCCGGAAATTTCAGCGCGCACGGGTGCGACGTTCAACTACATCCCCTGCCTGCTGGGCGGCATCTTCAAGGGTACCGGCAACCAGGCCCCGATGATGGCCTTCAACGGCATCAAGGGAAAACTGGAATATGACGGCCTGGAGATGCAGCGCTTCATCAAGAAGCATGGCCTGACTAAGTTCACCATGAACTCGCACTTCCCAGTCATCACCCTGCTGCTGATGCGTGGCGCCATTGCGGCTGAAATGGACGGTCGGCTGATGGAGTATGTGGACGCAGGCGTCGCCCATATGTGGGAAGAGGGCCTCAAGATGGATGACCCGGAGGTCTATGCGGCGGCCATGACCAAGGCTGGCTTCGATGGTGCTGACCTGCTGGCGCGGACCCAGGACCCGGCGGTCAAGCAAAAGTTGGTGGACAACACAGCCGCCGCGGTGGACCGTGGTGCCTTCGGCATTCCCACCTTCTATGTGGGGGACGAAATGTTCTTCGGCAAAGAACGCCTGGGACAGATGGAAGAAGAAATCATGGCGTCCTGACGTTCAGGCGCCCACACGGGGAGCGATGCAGATGAGCCAGCACGCGGTACAGCCGGCAGATGTCACAGGCCAGACCACAACAGGCCGCTTCAACTATCTGGTGGCGGACACCGAGTCATCGCTCTATCGCAATGGCAAGGTGTTGATGCAGCGCGCCACAACCGGCAATACGGCGGGCTCCACCGGCGTCAATGTGGACAAGCAGATGCTGACCGTCCATGACGCCCGGGATGCCGAACCCGGCGCGTTTACCTGTGAACGCAATGGGTTTGAGCTGCTCGACCAACCCCTTGCCACGACCGATATAGACTTCATGGACCACAAGGACGTGGTGGCGCGCTACTACCAGGAATGTGAAGAGATCGTGCACAATGCAACGGGTGCGCGGGCCTTTGCCTTTGATCACAATGTGCGCTCTGCCGGTGGCCACAAGGGCGGCAAAGCCGTTTCAGGCGGCCAGAACGTGCAGGAGCCTGCGCACATCATCCACGGCGACTATACGCTGACCTCGGCCCCTGACCGTCTGCGGCAGCTGGCGCAGGAGCCCGGCATCAACGACACATTGCGTGACGTGCTAAAGCCTGGCGAAACACCGATCTCTCAGAAGGACGTGGACAAGGCACTGGCACCCGGCGGGCGCTTTGCCATCATCAATGTCTGGCGCAACATTTTGGCCGACCCGGTGGCGACCCACCCGCTGGCCCTGTGCGACAGCCAGACCGTCGCGCCGGAAGATCTGGTGGTGTTCGAAATCCACTATGAAGACCGCATCGGCGAGAACTATTTCGCCAAAGCGTCCGACGCCCACCGCATGTACTATTTCCCGAAGATGACCCGCGACGAGGCGCTGCTGATCAAGCAGTGGGATTCAGCAGGCCCGTTGGCTCAGTCAGACGGCGCACAGGGCGATGGCTCAGATGCAACAGCGCCCTGCACCTTCAGCTTCCACACAGCGTTTTACGATGCGGCTACCCCCGACGATGCACCGGACCGCTGGAGCATCGAAGTGCGCTGCATGGTTATCTACGACTAACCGGCCTTATTTCACCGGCGAGACCTTGCCGGTGAACGGCATCTTCGGGAACAGGCCGGACACTTCATGGGGCACATAGGGTGCTTCCAGTTCCGCGATGTCTTCTGCCGAGAGGGTAACGTCCAGGGCATCCACGCCGCCTTCAAGATGCGAGACCTTGGTGGCGCCGATGATGGGCGATGTCACTTCGGACTTGGCCAGCAGCCACGCCATGGCCACCTCGGCGCGGGTTTTGCCGATGCGCTCTGCTACCGTGCCGACGGCATCGACCACCTTGGCATCACTTTCTTCCGTACGCTGATAAAGATAGGTCATGAACTGGTCTGTTTCAGTTCGCGTTGTCGTGGCGCCATTCGGGCGGGTCAGGCGGCCACGCGCCAGTGGGCTCCAGGGAATGACCCCAATGCCCTGGTCTTCGCACAGGGGCAGCATTTCGCGTTCCTCTTCGCGGTAGATCAGGTTCAGATGATTCTGCATGGAGATGAACCGCGTCCAGCCGTTCTTGTCCGCCACATGCAGAGCCTTCATGAACTGCCATGACATCATGGACGACGCGCCGATATAGCGGACCTTGCCTGACTTCACGATGTCATGGAGTGCTTCCATGGTTTCCTCGATGGGGGTCGCATGGTCCCAGCGGTGAATCTGGAACAGGTCGACATAGTCCATGCCAAGGCGGCGCTAGCTGTCGGCAATGGCCGCGAACAAAGCCTTGCGCGACAGGCCGCCCGTGTTGGGCGCGCCCTTCCACGGCCAGAAGGCCTTTGTGGCCACGACGATTTCGTCGCGATGGGCCATGTCATTAAGGGCGCGGCCGGTGATCTCTTCGGACTCACCATCCGAGTAGCCGTTCGCCGTATCAAAGAAATTGAGTCCCAGCTCAAGCGCCCGGCGGATGATGGCGCGGCTGTCTTCTTCACCCAGTGTCCAGGCATGGTTGCCGCTGTCGGCACCGCCAAAGGACATGCAGCCAAGGCACAGACGGGAGACCTTGAGGCCGGTGGGTCCAAGATTGATGTATTGCATTGATCTTCCCCTTTGACTGCGCCGGACGACGCATTTGTTTGTTGCTTTGAGCAGCGATCGATATGTAGATGCGGCGAACATGACCGCCGGTCATTATTGTGATCAAATTAGGCAGGGTGCCCGCTGCATTCAAGGGTCGCATGCAGCCTAACTGACAATGGCCACATTGCAGTTGCGCGCTACCCATCTGCGGAACCTGTCCGGATCGGGAAAGCTGATGCTGCCGTAGCCCAGCGTAATCAGTCCGCGCTCGCTCAGATCCTTGAGCGCCTTGCTCAGGGAGACGCGGGAGACACCGATCATGTCGGCGAGATCAGACTGGCGGCACTGGACATGTCCCGGCAGACCGGCAGTCAGGTCCATGGAATACAAGGTCTTCGCCACGCGCTCGCGCAGGCCAAGACGGCGCAGCGAGTCCAGAACATCCAGAAGAAAATGCGACCGCGCGAGGGTTATGGACAGCAGGGTTTCAAGGAGGCCGGGCTCCTGTGCGCACAGCGCGCGGAACCGGCTGGCAGAGAGCTGATAGATTTCCGTCGGGCCGATGGCGACAAAGTCCTGAGTGCGGGGAATATCGGTGAACAACGTCACCTCGCCGAAGGTCTGCCCGTGGCCCATGACCGACATCATCACGAATGTCCCGTCCTCACCGAAGACGCCCATCTGCCCGGCACCGGATTTGATGATCGACAGCCCGGCCCGCGTGTCGCCCCGGCTTTGAATGATCTGCCCGTCGCTGAACTTTGAGATTGTTGCCTCGGCACGCACCCGGTCAGCCATCTGGGGCGAAAGCGCTTCCATGAAGCTGCCGATATTGAGCTGAAGAAGATCGCGCATAATGCCCAAGAATGTAAAATACTTAACAATCTTGGGCAACCACTGCTGCTACCTGATGGTGCATAGGGTCAATACGAACCGCCAGGGAGGCCGCCATGCAGCCGGAAATCGCCATTATCTTCGCAATCCTCGTCGGGTTTGTGCTTCTGGAAATTCTGTTCACCGGGTTTTTCAAGAAACCGGGCCAGACGCGCGGCGACGCCATTGTGGAAATCGTGTCGACGGGCATGTTGTCCGCTGTGACGCAGCCATTTGTGCTGGCAGGCGGCGCGACAGTCGCTGCCTTTGTCGCTCCCGATGCCGCAGGCATTCTGGCGGACTGGCCGTTCCTCGCGGTCTTTGCCCTGTTCCTGATCTTTGACGACATGACGCAGTACTGGTGGCACCGGCTGTCGCACACCATTCCGGCGCTCTACAAGCTGCACCGCCCGCACCACAACGCGCCCTACATGTCGATCCGCATCGTCTACCGCAACAATCTGTTCTATTATCTCTTGATGCCGGGCCTGTGGCTTTCGGGCGCGATGATCTTCCTGGGCGGCGGCTGGGTCTATGCGGTCTATATCGCCATCAAGATGTCGGTCATTTATGGCGCACACTCGGATGTGCGCTGGGATGCGCCGCTCTACAAGATCAGCTGGCTGTCACCGGTTATGTGGGTCGTTGAACGTACCATCTCGACGCCGGCCACCCACAGCGCCCATCACGGCAAGTACGCTGCTGACGGCATCACCAACTACAAGGGCAATTTCGGCAATCTGCTGTTCTTCTGGGATGTGCTGTTCGGCACCGCCAAGATCACCCGTCAGTACCCGGAAGATATCGGCGTGGAAAACCTGCCGGACACCAGCATCGCTGAGCAGCTTCTGTGGCCGCTGATCAGCACGACGCCTTCTCCGGTCGGCGCGCCCATGACCGCACCTGAGACCGCAAACAAAGCAAACTGAACACATGCGCGGCGGCACACCGTTGCCGCCGCGCATGGCTGCCTTGAGTTGCTGCTGCCTACTCACCTGTGCGACTACATCCCGGCAATGAGCACACAGGCACCAGCAAAGGTCCTTGGCGTCTATACCAGCACGGACCACAGTTTCTCGAAACAGCCGGTCGATGAGATCGAGCTTGTGGCCGGCCTCGGCGTGGCGGGTGACTGCCACAAGGGGGCCCAGGTCAAGCACCGGTCCCGCGTCGCTGCAGATCCGACGCAGCCAAACCTGCGACAGGTGCATCTGATGCATACAGAGCTGTTCGCCGAGCTGCACCCGGATTATGAAATCAAGGGTGGCGATCTGGGCGAGAACATCACCACCCAGGGCATAGACATCTTGTCCCTGCCGACCGGTGCCACTCTCAAGATCGGTGAGACGGCTCTGATTGCGATCACCGGCCTGCGCAACCCCTGTCAGCAGATCGAAGCATTTCGTCCGGGCCTGCTCAAGCGGGTGGCTCATAAGAACGCCAACGGACAGCTTGTCCGCAAGGCTGGTGTCATGGGTGTTGTTGTCCTTGAAGGGATCATCCGCCCGGGAGACGGAATAGACGTGACCCTGCCGCCCAAGCCACACGTTCCGCTGGAGCGGGTCTGAGCCAACTGCCGATCGGGATGTACTAACCCAGAGACTTCGATGTCTTGATCACATGGCTCAGGAACGTGCCGATTGTGTCGCGTTCTGTCTTGTCGAAGGGTGCCAGCAGTTGCTCATTCATTTCCCTGACCTGTGCCCTGCTGCGTGCGATCAGATCACTGCCAGACGGCTCAATGAACACATTGAACACACGACCGTCCGTGTCTGACTGGGCACGGTGTACAAACTTCTTTTCTTCCAGCGTATCCAGAAGATTGGTGAGGCGCGTGCGGGACATGCCGACCCGTGCCGCCAGGTCGGACATCGCGAGACCGTCTTCAGCGTCCAGCGCGAAGAGGATTACCTGATGCGCCGTCAGAATGCCTTCGCGTTCGCGCAGGAGCGAGTCTGCAACGCGAAACAGGGATGCATTGGCTTGTTGCAGAAGGAAGAAGACACGGGGATCTCTGTGGGTTTTCCGGGACTTTGACAATAATCCAACCTTGGAATATAAATGAGCCAACCTTGGACTAATTTTCCAGATAGATGGGCCCGCCGCAAGGTCGGATCCAAAGAGGTATGTGATGCTTGTTGATGTGATCTACGGGGCCGCCCTTCTGGCGAGCCTGCTTTGGTTTTCTGCCGGGCTGCGGTATTTCGGCTTCCAGCACTACGCCGCCGCGAAAGTGATGGTGCCGAAATCGGCGCGATCGTCCCCGGTGTTTGACAGCATGGCGGCGGGGGTCCGGTTTCTTGGCGGGTTCAACGGCGCCTTTGCCCTTCTATGCGTCTGCCTGTTCGCCTTGCTCCTTACGGGAAGCCCGCACTTCACCTCCGTTTCTGAGCGGGCCGTCGTGTTGCTAGCAATTGCCGCCGCTCACATTTCCCAATTCATCGGGAATGTTCCCATTCTGCGCAATGGGGAACGGCAGGGGGAGCGCTACTGGCCGGTCATGTCCGGGCCAATGCGGTTTATCTTCTTCATGGATGCTGCCCAGTTTGCCCTGGCCGGCGCTGCTATCGTCGCTGTGTTGGTGGCTAGGTAAAACCTTACCGGGCCGGCATGCGGATGCCGCCGTCGAGGCGGATGGCCTGGCCGTTGAAGTAGGTGTTACGGACGAGTTCCATCACGAAGCTGGCAAATTCCGGCGGATTGCCTAGGCGTTTGGGGAACGGCACAGAGGCTGCCAGGCCCTGCAGCACCTTTGGTGGTGCCGCCTGCATGGGGGGCGTGGCGAAGATGCCAGGCATGATCGAGTTTACGCGAATGCCCAGATCCATCATGTCGCGCGCCATGGGCAGGACCAGTCCATTGACGCCCGCCTTGCCGGAGCCATAGCCGACCTGGCCCATCTGAGCGTCCTGCGCTGCGACGGATGCCGTCAGGGTAATGACACCGCGCTCGCCGTCTTCCATTGGGTCAAGTGATGCCATGCCCAAAGCTGACAGGGACGCGACCCGGTAACTGGCAACGAGAATGCCGTTGATCGAGTAGGCATAGTCTTCCGTTGGAAAGCGCATGAATTCGCCGGTCTCGCGGTTGCGACCGACGGTCTTCTTGCCGCCCTTCGATGTCATGGCGCAATGAACGCAGATGCGCGCCTGCCCGTGAGCGGCACGGGCCTTGTCAAAGCCGGCAATGACACTGTCTTCGTCGGTCACATCCACCTTGCAGAACACCCCGCCTATGGACTTGGCCATTTCTTCACAGGCTACTTCGGTGACGTCGATGTTTGCGACTTTGACGCCTGCACCACCCAATGCCTGCGCTCTGGCTTTGCCCTATCCGGAGGCGCCTCCGGTCACGACGGCAGCTGTTATGCTGTCTATCTGCATGATTTTATTCCCTGTACGGATTTGTTTTCTTAAAGAATGTAGCTGTCACCCGTCGCACGGATGGTGATGTCGCCCAGAGATATGCCCCAGGGCTGAGTGATCGCCATGACGATCGCGTCGGCGATATAGCCGGGGTCAAGCACGGCATATTCGGCGCTGTTGGGGTCCGCTTCCTCGGCTGACAACTGGCCTTCTGCATATTTCCCCATGGTCTCGCCATAGCTCAGTGCGTTCTGGCCGAGGATGCCGACGACAGCATCGGGATTGACAACACCCGTGCCAAGGGCTGTGCCGGGCACACCTGTCGGCTTGATGATGGTGACCTTGATCTTGCCCTGGGCTTCCACGCGCAGGGACTCAGACAGATAGTTCACGGCCGTCTTGGTGGCCTGATAGACGCCCGAGCCGAGCACCGGATAGTTGCCGTAGATCGATGACAGGTTGATCACATGGCCACGGCCCTGGGCCATCATCTGGTCGTAGACCGCAGAGATGCCGTTGAGCACGCCCTTGATGTTGACGTCGATGCAGCGTGACCACTGGTCGGCAGCCGCTTCATGATCCGCGAAGAAGGCCAGCGGCATGGTGCCCGCATTGTTGATCATCACGTCGATGGTGCCGTAGGTATCCACCGCGTGCTTCGCCATGGCGCGCATCTGAGCCAAGTCCGCCACGTTGGTGGCAATGCCGGATGCGCTGCCGCCAGCGTCCGTTACCTGCAGCACGGTTTCCGCCAGCGCGGCTTGGTCGATGTCCGCGCAGACGATCTTTGCGCCCAGCGCAGACGCCTTGTGTGCCACCAGGCGACCAAAGCCGCCGCCTGCACCGGTCACCACGATGACCTTGTTCGCCACATGATTTGTCACAGTTTGTTGCCTCCCACAGCGTGTTTTGCCGGGAAGACTGGCATGCAGATGCATGTCCGCCAAACCAATCAGTGCTGACGCAGGGGACTCTGGGATAAAACAAGGATCGGTATTGGGTGCCACATGACGCGCAGGTCACGACGCGTAGGTCAGGGGTCCACGTTTGACTTCCGGGAAGCGGTCGTCCGGCGCACGCTTGCGCGCCTCGACATCGCGCGGGGTCACCGGCTCGCCGCATTCGCTGCAGTGCATGACACCGCGGAAGTCGTGGCCGCAGGTCTTGTGACGGCGCAGGATCGGCGCGCCCGCCTCGTCGGCGTAATGCTCATCGCCCCAGTCCAGCAAAGCGATGATAGCGGGATAAAGACCCAGGCCCTTTTCGGTCAGGCGATACTCAAAGCGCGGCGGACCATCCTGATACTGCTGCTGGGTCAGAACGCCATGCTCTTCCAGCAGCTTCAGCCGGTTGGCAAGGGTCGTGCGGGAAATGCCCAATCGCTTCTGAAAGTCGTCAAACCGGCGGACGCCGAGGAACACGTCACTCAGAATGACCAGCGTCCAACGATCACCCAGCACAACTGATGTGCGGGCCATGGAGCATTGCTGCTCGGGCAGGTCTTCCCATTTCATCTTCGGTCTCCCGGCGCTGTCTCCCAGCGGACGATCACGTGCCGCCGAAATTGATTCTTCGACATCTTTGTAGCATAGGGACTCGACTAAGTCCAGTTTCTGGACTAACGTGTTTCAGATTCGTGGATCCAACAACCGGACAGGACCGTCATCATGCCCGCAGCTGCGCCCTTTAACCCGGAAGACATTGCAAACGCTAAATACACGGAACGGCCCGTTAAAGAGGGCGTGACCACAAAGAAACTGATCTGCGCCGCCTGCGACATTGCCTGCACGGTGGTTGGCGAAGTCCAGAAGGGCCGGGTCACCAAGGTGCGCTCGTCGGACAACCCGATCTTTCGCGACAATATCTGCATGAAGGGCATCATTGCGCCCAAGGGCCTCGCCCATCCCAACCGCATCCTGCATCCCATGAAGCGCGTCGGCGAACGCGGCTCGGGCGAATGGGAGCAGGTGACGTGGGAGGAGGCGATGAGCGACATCGGCTCGCGCCTCAAGAAAGTCATCGCTGACCACGGACCTGACGCCTGGGCCGTCTCGACCAGTCAGTGGAACCCCTCGACCGACCACGGCCTTGGCCGCCGCATCATGAACCATGTGGGCTCCCCCAACTGGATCAGCGGCGTGGCGCTGTGCGCTGGCAACACAGCCGCCGTCAACCGCTTCACCTATGGCTGGTTCCCGTTCGGGGATTTCGGCAACACCAAATGTATCGTGCTGATGGGCCACAACCCGCGCCGGCATAGCTGGACGCCGCTGTACAACTCCATCCGCGGCGCGCAGGCGAAAGGCGCCAAGCTCATTGTCATGGATCCGCGCCGCAGCTCCAGTGCCGAGCGCGCCGACATCTGGTTACCGCTCAAGGTAGGCAGTGACGCGGCCATGATGTTCGGCTGGCTCAAGGTCATCATCGACGAAGAGCTGTACGACAAGGATTTCGTCAAGACCTGGACCATTGGATTTGAAGACCTGAAGAAGCGCGTCGACGAATTTCCTCTTGAGCGCGTTGCCAAGCTCACCGGCTGTGATCCGGAAATGATCGCGGAAGCCGCCCGCGTCTATGCGACCAGCGGCCCGGCAGTCATTCCCTGGACGCCGATCACGGACATGCAGCGCAACAGCACGTCCGGCATCCGGCTGCAGACGATCCTGCGGGCCATTTGCGGCAACCTGGATGTGCCCGGCGGTGAGCTGCTGCAGGGCTTCAACCCGGACATCATCAACGAGTCCGAAATCGAGATGCACGACGTGCTTTCGGACGAGCAGAAGATGAAGCAGCTGGGCTCGAAGGATCACCCGGCCTTCACCTATCGCGCACAGCTTCCGTTCCGCGAACCCACCAAGCGCGTCTACGGACAGGAATACGCCAACCTCGTCATGGGCTGCCACATGGCGACGCCGTCCGAAACGTTCAAGGCGATGGCGGGCGAAGGCGAGTATCCGGTGAAGGCGTTCTTCTTCCTCGGCAACAACCCGCTCTTGAGCTACGCCAATATGCCGCTCATCCAAAAAGCCATGATGAATCAGGATCTCATCGTGGCGCACGAGCAATTCATGACACCTTCGGCGCAGCTGGCGGACTACGTTCTGCCTGCGGACAGCTGGCTCGAACGCCCGTGGCTGCATGACATGTTCGGCTGGATGTCCACCGTGCGCTTTTCTGAAAAGGCGATGGACCCTCCCGGTGAATGCCGCAGCACGTTCGAGTTCTGGAAGCAGATTGCCGGCGCCCTGGACATGCCGGAGGTCGTGCCGTGGGACACGCTTGAGGACTTCTATGACTACCGCGTGGCACGCACCGGCATGACATGGGAAGAGATTGTCGAAACGGAAGTTCACTTCAAGACACCGGCCTTCCGCCAATATGAGAAGACAGGCTTTGCGACCCCAAGCGGCAAGGTCGAACTGAAGTCATCCATTCTTGACGACCTCGGCTTTGATCCCCTGCCATATTTCCGCGAGGATCCGCCGCAGGACGCAGACTACCCGCTCAAGATGTTCACCGGTGTGCGTGAAGACGGGTTTTTCCAGACGGGTCACAGGCACATCCCGGAAATGCGGGCGCGCCACCCCGAGCCGGAAATTTATCTCAACGCCAAGACCGCTGCTGCCCGAGGCGTCAAGGAAGGCGAGTGGGTCACAGTTGAAAACCAGCTCGGCAGCATCAAAGCCAAACTCGCCATCAAGGATGCCATGCCCGATGATCTGGTGCGGGTACCCCATGGCTGGTGGAAACCGGAAATGCAGCAGGGCGTGGGCCATCTCAGTGGCGCGCTCGACTATGGTGACTCGCAGCTGTGCCGCGATGACCCGGACTTCCTCGACCGCGAGCAGGGTATTCCCCACATCAAGGGCATTCCGTGCCGTGTCGTCCCACTTGTGGCTGCCGCCCCCACCAAGGTCGAAGCCTCACGCCCGGTCATGGAGCCTGCGGAATGAGTCTTACAGATAAGGAAATCCGCAAACACGAACGCAGTGCCCGGCTGATGATGTGGATGGCCGCGCGCAGCTCCCGCAACAAGACCTTGATCGACCGGGTGTGCCGCAAGATCATCGTGCGCGCGACAACTGTCGACCCGGAGAAGGACTTCATGCGGGACGAGCTCATCGACAATGATGAAGGGTTTGATCCCGATGAGCTGGACAGGTATCAGCGCGGCGAGACGGCTTAGCCGCGTCGTCAAACCATGATTGCCATGAAAGCGTCCGGCTTATTCGCCGGGCGCTTTTGTCGTTATGAGGAGCTGGGTGAAGAAGTCGGCACCGCGCACCAGATTGTCGATGGAGAGGCGTTCATTCGTCCCGTGAATTGTAACGATGTCTTCTGCTGTGACGATGAAGGGCAGGAAGCGATAGGCATCATCCGCAACCTTGGCGTAGTGTTTGCTGTCGGTACCCGCCACCGTCAAACCAGGCGCGATAATCACATTCTCGAATACATCCCGCGTTGCACTTGCGATCGAGGTAAACCCTTCAGATGACGTGCTGGCGACCGGCGACGCCTCGCCGCCGCGCGGTCGCGGCTTCACAGTGATGTCCGGGCCAACGGCCTGCTGCACATGGGCGACAACTGATTGGACTGTATCGCGCGGGTGGAGCCGGAAGTTCACCGTCGCAACTGCATCAATCGGCAGCACGTTCTCCTTGATGCTGGCTGTGAGCATGGTCGGCGCTGTCGTGGTCCGCAGCATGGCATTGCCGGTCGGGATGTTGGACAGCTGGTCTTCGATCATGCCGCCGAACAGCCACTGATTGGCAAATGCCATGCGCTGCGCGAACGGCATGTGGCGGGCCAGCGTGCCGTATGCTTCGCCGCTGATGCCTTCCAGGCCGCCGGGCACGGGGGCGTTGCGCAGCTTGACGATTGCTTCGGCGAGGAGAGTGACGGCTGAGTCCTGTGGCGGCATGGACGAGTGGCCCCCCTGCGCGCTGGCCACAAGGTCGATGGTGACATAGCCCTTCTCGGCCACATTGATCATCGCCACGTTTTCGCTCACGCCGGGTACCAGACCGTCCAGTACGAATGAGCCCTCGTCGAGCGACCAGGCCAGCCGGATGTCCTGCGCCTGCAGATATTCGACAACCGCCGATGCCCCTCCGGCCCCACCGATCTCTTCGTTGTGGCCGAAGCTGAAATAGACAGTACGTTCGGGCTGGAACCCCCGCTCGAGCAGAAGCGTTGCCGCTTCCATCATGGCGATCATCGCGCCCTTGTCGTCGAGCGCGCCGCGCCCCCAGACATACCCATCGTCAATCACACCGGCATAGGGGTCCTGTGTCCACAACTCCTCCGTACCGGGAATAACCGGCACCACATCATAGTGTGCCGTCAGCAGCACAGGCTTTGCCAATATGTCCTTGCCCTGCCACCTCATCAGGATTGTGTGCTCGGAGATGAGCGTCCGTTCCATGGCCGCGTGGGCGACCGGGTATGTCGCTTCAAACCATTTGATGAACGCCTCAAAGGCCGCAACATCGTCTGCCTGCGGCTCCTGGCGGGAAATGGTTTTGAATTGGATAGCCTGGGAGAGGCGCTGCGCCAGTACGTCCCGGTCCGGGTTGTGTGTGACCAGCTCACGCTCATCCAAAGCGGGCGGCGTGTACATGAATGTGCGTATGCGCACGATAGTGACAAGCAGAAGGAGAAAAGCCACGACGCCCAGCAACACACGTTTCATTTTTATTTTTCCGATTGATCAGCCAAGGGTGGCCAGAACCCTATCAACTGGCCGGTGCGGACAAAACCAATTTGCAATTCGCCTTGGTCAAAGGGTCCGTTTTGTATTAGAACCTACCTATCAGATTTTTGATGGAGCCCGCGCCGATGATTTCCCTCACCCGCGAGAACGCTGTTTTCACCCTCACCATGGATGCGGGCGAAAACCGCTGGAACACGACATTCGTACGCGACATCAACAAGGCCCTGGACGAGGTGGAAGCGTCCACCGGCCCGGCGGCGCTCGTCACCCGCTCCACAGATGACAAGTTCTTTTCCAACGGGCTGGATCTGGCGTGGATGCAGGCACCTGACGATCACCCTGAGGGCGGCGACCAGGCCGTGTTCGGCACAGAGTTCATGGCGCTGATGGGCCGCTTCATCACCCTGCCCGTCCCCACCATCTGCGCCATCAACGGCCACGCCTTCGGGGCCGGATTCATGGTGGCCCTATGCCACGACATCCGGATCATGCGCGAGGATCGTGGCTTTATGTGCGCCAATGAAATGGCCATCGGCTTCCGCATCCCGTCCGCTGAGCTGGCATTGTTCCGCCACAAACTCTCCGGCAGCGCGTTCTATGAGACCGTGCAGTTCTCCCGCCGCTGGGGCGGGCTGGATGGTAAGGCAGCAGGCGTCGTTCAGCACACAGCCCCGCTCGAGGACATTCCCGCCCTTGCACAGCAGATTGCCGAGCAGTCCGCACCGCTGGGCGCCAACCGCGAGTTGTTTGGTGATCAGAAACAGCGGCTGTTTGGAGAGGACTCCGTTCTGAATCTGCCCCATGGGGCCGCCCACATGCTGAAGAACTCGGGTGACTTTTCCTAAGGCGCAGCACGCGAGCAAGTGCACTCGCTGTAAGTTTATTTGCTGTTGAACAGGCCGCCCGGCACCCTTGCTCCACATTTCGTTGGACCAAAAAGGGTGCCGCAATGATTGCGCTAACTGCTTTCACACAGACACGCCGTGTTCTCATGAGCACGGCACTTGCCGCCGGTCTCGTCATCGGACTTGGCGGGTTCCGCAGCTTTGAAGCGAACTTTGCCCCCAGTTCTGACCTCTGGCCGCGCTGGCAGACGCACGACGCCACCAGTACCGCAACCATTGACGCGTCTGCGTGGGACCGGTTGATCAAGACCTATCTGCAGCC
Organism: Candidatus Phaeomarinibacter sp.; assembly: GCA_050042885.1. GTDB lineage: Bacteria > Pseudomonadota > Alphaproteobacteria > CGMCC-115125 > CGMCC-115125 > Pyruvatibacter. The sequence goes on along the minus strand of JBHJJF010000109.1, from coordinate 2,255 downwards.
GGACCCGGACGGGGTGGATGTCTTTGACTATGCCGCTGTCACCGCTGACGACAGAGCTGCGCTTCAGGCCTACCTTGCGGACATGGCGGCGCTGACGATCAGCACCTATAGCCGGCCCGAGCAGATGGCGTACTGGCTCAACCTCTACAACGCCCTGACGGTCGAGGTCATTCTCGAGCATTATCCGGTCGCAAGCATTCGCGACATCGATACATCTCCCGGCTGGTTTGCGGACGGGCCGTGGGATCAAGAACTGATCCGTATCGAGAATGAAGATCTGACGCTCAACGACATCGAGCATCGCATCCTGCGGCCGATCTGGCAGGACGCGCGCATTCATTACGGGGTCAACTGCGCCTCCATCGGCTGCCCCGACCTGCATCTTGATGCCTTCACCGGCGCGAACCTTGAGGCGACGCTTGATGCCGCGGCGTGGGACTACATCAATGACGCCCGCGGCGTTTCCATCACCGGCGACAAGGTTCAGGTATCCAGCATCTATGACTGGTTCTTTGAAGACTTTGGTGGCACGGAAGAAACACTGATCGCGCATCTGATCCAGTACGCGGACGCGGACTTGGCCGCTCAGCTGGAGACCATCGGCAAGCTGCACGAGTCAGACTATGACTGGCAGTTGAATGCGCCCGAGATCATCGCCGCCGCACGATAGCGCCTAGCTGTCTGCGGTACGCCTGCGCTCGGAATCATACACCCACGCAATCAGCCGGCCGTTCGACAGGCCGGCATAGTAGAGCCCATGCACCACAAGCCAGTGCATGAAGATCGCGGCGGGATGGCGGTTCTTGAACCGGCGTGAGGACGTGACGATTGGTGGGTCCTGCACACACACGGTGCCGCCGTGGCGCTCCATCCTCTGCCGCAGGTCAAAATCCTCCATCACCGGCATGGGACGAATGCCGCCCAGCGCCTGATAGATGTCGCGGCGGATGAAGATGACGCTGTCGCCATAATAGAGTCCGTGACCGCGGAACCAGGCGTAAAAGTCGGTCAGCCAATCCGCAAAGCGCGTACCACCGTCAAAGACAAGCCGTATGTTGCCACCGATGACATCGACGTCAGATGGCTCCCGGCGTAAAGCGGTAAAGGCTCCGGCGGGCCATACGGTGTCTGCGTGGAGAAACACCAGGACATTGCCACGTGCCTCTCCGGCCCCAAAAGCCAACTGCCTGCCGCGTCCGCGACCAGCCTGTAAAACAGTTGCACCTGACGCAGCTGCCAAGGCAGCCGTGTCATCTGTGCTGCCACCGTCCACGACGATGATTTCGCAGTCCGGGGCGTCTGCACGTACGCGCTCTAAGAGCCCGGCAATGCGCGGCGCTTCGTTGAGCGTCGGAATAATAACGGAAAACTGCATGGCGCTACTGTTCTTGGTCCGGGTCACCGAACCGCAGGTCGGAAATACGCGCAGACCGCAGGCCACCGAGGTCGTCACTGTCGCCGGAGATGGCTATGTGGGAGGGTTTGGGAGACGGGCCGCCAAAGTAGCGCTCGTAGTCAGCGGCAAAGTCTACTGTCTCTTCCGCCCAGCCATCCTCGGAGGCGGCTGTCGTCCGTAGCACGATGATCATGCCCTGGCTGTCGGCCAGGTGTGGATTGATGAAAGCTGTCCCGCGCGGTTCGGTGCCACCCCATACATAAGTGATGGCCCGCCCGACCGGCGGATAGCCGAGCAGCGATGCGGCCCAGCCGAACAGCGAGCCACTCTCGTCATCCTTGGGGAACCAAAGATGCAGCGCGACAGGCCGGTCATCCTCGCCGGGCGTGCGCAGATCTGTCTGAACACCTGCGTCCATCACCCGCCAGCGCCACGAAAGCGTCTGAGTTTCCGGCATGACTTCGCGGTAGTAGAAGGCGACTGAACTGTCGGAGATGACCTCCATGGTGTCATCATCCTGCCAGCCTATGGCTGACTCCTTGACACCGGGCACGCCAAGCAGCCGCCAGCCGTCGCGCTCAATAGCAAACGCCGTTGTGCTCACACCTGCCATGGCGAGGGCTGCAAGAATTGAGAGGCTGGGAAAGACCCGCCGCATGGTTGTCTCCGGTTACGAGAAGTTTTCGTCTGGAGACAATCTAGGGCAGAGCCGCGACAGGCTGGAGTCAATCCGGTTCAACTGCCGGTGATCAGCGAGTGACGCCGGTGACGTTCATGCGTTGCGGATCGTCAGGCCGCCGTCCACGGGAATGACAACACCTGTCAGATAGCTGGCAGCGGGCAGCACCACTGAAAGCGT
>JBHJJF010000108.1:0-3619 GCA_050042885.1 Candidatus Phaeomarinibacter sp. | reverse complement strand
CGCCTTGATGAGTACCGGATATCCGAGCTCTGCCGCCTGCTCTGCCAGAAAAGCCGGATCCTGCTTGTCCCCATGATAACCCGGCACAACAGGGACATTGGCATTCTGCATCAAAACCTTGGCGCGGTCCTTTAGGCCCATGGCGCTAATGGCATCGGCCGGTGGACCAACAAACAGCACTCCAGACTTCGCGCAGGCTTCGGCAAAATCTGCATTCTCTGACAGAAAGCCATACCCAGGGTGAATGGCATCAGCTCCGCTCTTTCGAGCCGCATCCAAAATACGATCCTGGCGCAGATAGCTTTCTGCAGCCGGTGCAGGTCCCAGCAGATAGGCCTCGTCCGCCATTTCCACGTGCAACGCATGCGCGTCTGCCTCCGAGTAGACAGCAATGGTCCGCAGCCCCATGGCACGGGCGGTTTCAATCACGCGGCCGGCAATTTCGCCGCGATTGGCAATAAGAACGGAAGTAATCATCAATTGCGCCAGTTCGGCTCACGTTTGTCTATGAAGGCAGCAATACCCTCTGCCGCCTCCGCACCTGAACGGTTGCGGCCTTGCGCAGCAACAACCTCGTTGACCAGTTCGTCATCAATCGGAAGACCGGTAACGTCATCCATCAATGACTTGGTGGAGGCAACTGCACCAGGCGCTGCGGCAAAAACGTGATCAACAAAATGAGCAAGCTTGGCTTCAAGCTCAACGGCGTCTTTGGCAACCACATCAACAAGTCCAAGCCGATATGCTTCAGCGGCATCGAAAGGAGCAGCAGCTAGAAGATAGCTCCGTGCGGCGGTGATACCGATAGCCTCAATGACATAGGGCAACGACAGGGCGGGAACAAAACCATGCCGGACATCTGCGAAGACAAACCGCGCAGCGGGAGTCGCCAGTACAATATCGCAGGCCGCGATCAAACCCAGCCCGTAACCTGCTGCCGGCCCCTCAACGACGGCAATCACAGGCTGGGGAAGCTGGCGTACGCGGCTCAAGACTTCTGAAATGGCGTCGGCATCTTCTTCAGCTTCGTCGTCCGTGTAGTGGGCTGTGTGGGGCAACCAGTCAAAGTCCGCCAGACCAGAAAACACCTTGCCTTCGGCACGGATTATCACACCGCGAACCGTGTCGGAGTTTGCGCGAAGGTCCTCTAGCCGGTCGTTCAGGTCATCCACGAGATCAGGATTAAAGGCGTTGTGTTGATCCGGGTTGTTCAGGGTAATGGTTGCCAATCCCTCTCGAGAGACATCCATAAGCACAAAAGCGTCAGCCATAACCTGCCTCCTTACATCCTGAACACGCCGAACCTGTCCGGCGCGTGTGGTGAACGAATAGGCGCATTGAGAGATGCCGAGATGGCAAGGCCAAGCACCATACGGGTGTCTTGCGGGGCAATAATGCCATCATCCCACAAACGGGCGGTGGCAAAGTATGGATGACCCTCTTCGTCGTATCGTGCGCGGATGGGGGCCTTGAAGGCTTCTTCCTCGTCCACGCTCCATTCTTCGTCGCGCGACTCCATCCCATCTCTCTTGACCGTCGCCAGAACGCTCGCTGCTTGCTCGCCGCCCATGACCGAGATACGGGCATTGGGCCAGGCAAACATGAAGCGCGGCGAATAGGCACGCCCGCACATGCCGTAATAGCCCGCGCCATAAGAACCGCCAATGATGACCGTGAACTTGGGCACCTGCGCGGTCGCAACCGCCGTCACCATCTTGGCACCATCTTTGGCAATACCGCCTGCTTCATACTGGCTGCCGACCATGAAACCAGAAATGTTCTGCAGGAATATCAGTGGAATTCCGCGTTGCGAGCATAGTTCAATAAAATGCGCAGCCTTCTGTGCGCTCTCCGAAAACAAAATGCCGTTGTTGGCCACAATGCCAACCGGATAACCCATCAGCCGCGCAAAGCCGGTAACCAGTGTGGTGCCGAACAGCTTCTTGAACTCATCAAACTGCGAGCCGTCCACAAGACGCGCAATGACCTCCCGAACGTCGTACTGCGCTGCCAATGTCTCAGGCACAACCCCAATAAGCTCGTTGGGATCATAGAGCGGCGCTTTTGGTACGCGTGTTTCAACCTCACATGGTTTGCGCGTGTTGAGGTTGCTCACAATCTGGCGCGCGATAGCAAGGGCGTGTGTGTCATCCTCGGCATAGTGATCAGTGACGCCCGACTTGCGCGAATGCACGTCTGCACCACCCAGATCCTCAGCGCTTACCACTTCACCGGTAGCCGCCTTCACCAGCGGCGGGCCGCCAAGAAAAATCGTCCCCTGGTTGCGCACAATAATTGTCTCGTCGGACATGGCGGGCACATAGGCGCCGCCCGCCGTGCACGAACCCATCACCACCGCAATCTGTGCAATGCCTTCAGCCGACATGGTCGCCTGGTTGAAGAAGATGCGTCCAAAGTGTTCCCGGTCAGGAAATATATCCGCCTGGTTCGGCAAATTGGCGCCGCCGGAATCCACCAGATAGATGCACGGAAGGCGGTTCTCGCGCGCGACTTCCTGGGCGCGCAGGTGCTTTTTCACCGTCACTGGATAATAGGTGCCGCCTTTGATGGTCGCGTCATTGCAGACAATCATGCATTCGCGACCGGACACCCGGCCTATACCTGAGATGATGGCCGCAGCATGAATGTCGTCGTCATACATGCCATTTGCAGCAAGTGGGGACAGTTCAAGAAACGGTGTGCCCGCGTCCAGCAGGCGGGAAACACGCTCTCTGGGCAGCAGCTTACCGCGCGACACATGCCGCTCGCGCGAACGCTGGTTGCCCCCGAGCGCTGCCTGTTTCGTTTTGTCCTCAAGGTCTGCAAGCAGGCCCTTCATGGCATCCGCATTGGACTTGAAACTGGCACTCTTGGTCTGAATGGATGATTTGAGCTTCGGCATGGTCCCTGACGTGTTTGTAAGGTCAGCTGACAATCAAATCCGCCGACTTCTAATCACTCCTCCATTGTGACGGAGGTTATTGGCAAGGGAGCATAGCGACCAGCCGCACGCAAGGCATCTCCCATATAGGAACAATGCGCAGGAAACTGCCGATTTGCAGGCTGCGAAGACACCCATTGGCTCAATGATCCGTAGCCTGGCCGCCGACTCTGCAGTCCAGACCCGTCAGCTATGGGTCGCCCCTTAAAAGGCATCCGGTTTTACCCCAGCCGGCGGGCTTTCAGGCAACCCCCGAAAGACATTGCAAAAATCGAGAAAAACAAGCATGGTCGACGGGCCTATTCGACTTCTCTGGCCTCCTCCGACGACGTCACCCAACAAAGACGCATTTAGGACTTTCGGCAAGGGGTTGCGAATGCCCGTCCAGGCATGTTGCCAACGACGGTACATGATCGCATGACGATCGGAATTGAAGGACTATCGAGATGCAGGGAACCGTGAAGTGGTTCGACATGAAAAAGGGCTACGGATTTATCCAGCCTGACGACGGCGGCAAGGACGCCTTCGTGCACATCACAGCTGTTCAGGCTGCCGGACTGGCAAGCCTCGACGAAGGCCAGGTCGTGGAGTTCGAGCTCCAGGAAGGCCGCAACGGCAAGATGTCTGCCGAAAACCTCAAGGTCGCTGGCTAATTTGCCACTCCTTTAGGAACTGACG
>JBHJJF010000107.1:0-16913 GCA_050042885.1 Candidatus Phaeomarinibacter sp. | reverse complement strand
ACTGGCCACGTTCAGAATCTTGCCGCGCAGGGGCAACACAGCCTGGGTCTTGCGGTCTCGGGCCTGCTTGGCGGACCCGCCGGCAGAATCCCCCTCGACGATGAAAAGTTCGGAGCCCGCCGCCGAAGAGTTGCTGCAATCGGCCAGCTTGCCTGGCAGCCGCAGCTTGCGCGTCGCGGTCTTTCGGTTGATTTCCTTTTCCTGGCGACGGCGCAGGCGCTCGTCAGCCCGGTCAATCACCCAGTCGAGCAAGCGAGAGGCCTGCTGCGGTTTGGACGCCAGCCAGGTATCGAAGTGATCCCTGAGCGTTGTCTCGACCAGACGCTGGGCCGCGGCAGTCGAGAGTTTTTCCTTCGTCTGCCCGACGAACTCAGGCTCACGAATAAACACCGAGAGCATGATGCAGGCAGTACCGATCACGTCGTCCGCTGTAATGGAAGACGCTTTCTTTTGGTTGGTCAGTTCGCCATAGGCCTTGAGCGCCTTGGACAAAGCTGCACGCATCCCCGCTTCATGAGTGCCGCCCTCAGTGGTGGGGATGGTGTTGCAGTACGAGTTGCAGAACCCGTCTTCATTGCCAAGCCAGGCGATGGCCCACTCTACAGTACCAGCATTGCCTTTGGCTTTGAGTTTGCCGGAGAAGGTTTCAGCGACAACCGTCTCTTTGCCATCAATGGTGGTGGCCAGATAGTCAGCGAGCCCGCCTGGGAAGTGCAGGGTGTCTTCTGCGGGCGTCTGTGCGCCTTCGACCAGCAGTTCAGCGGCGCACTTCCAGCGGATTTGGACGCCGCCGAAGAGATAGGCCTTGGAGCGGGCCATACGGTAGAGACGGGCAGGCTTGAAATGCGCGCTGTTGCCAAAAATCTCCGGGTCCGGATGAAAGGACACGGTCGTGCCGCGCTTGTTTGTGGCCTTGCCGACTTTCTTGAGCTTGGTAACCGCGTGGCCGCGCTCGAAAGACTGGCGGTACAGCTCCTTGTCGCGGGCGACTTCAACATCAAGCCTGTCAGACAGAGCGTTGACCACCGACACACCAACCCCATGCAGACCGCCGGACGTCTCATAGACCTTGTCCGAAAACTTGCCGCCCGCATGGAGCGTTGTGAGTATGACCTCAAGCGCAGACTTGTCCTTGAACTTTGGATGGGGATCGACGGGAATACCGCGGCCATTGTCAGAGACAGACAAAGAGCCGTCCGCCATCATCTCCACTTCAATACGGGTCGCATGTCCGGCAACCGCCTCATCCATGGAGTTGTCCAGCACTTCCGCAAACAGGTGGTGCAGGGCCCGGTCATCCGTGCCGCCGATATACATGCCGGGCCGACGGCGAACAGGCTCGAGACCTTCCAGAACTTCAATGTCACTGGCCGAGTAGCCGCCCTTCGAGGCCGGTGCCGATTTCTTCGCGACCGCTTTCCGCGCCGGCTTGGCTGGAGCAGCGTCGAAAAGGTCGGGGGCATTTGCGGCAGATTTCTTGGTCGCGCGGGCCATGGGGCTCCATAAAGGCTCGAAAAATATGGACACATCTACGCTGCGCGGTCAGATACCGGCAGCGCACAAGGGGTTAGTTAACTCAAAGCATGATGTGCGTGATTCGCATCAAGTTTACACTGGGCAACGGTTTCCTGTGCGACCATTCCCTGCTGGCGGTGTGTTTTTTCTGGTAATGTTTCGCCGAAACGCCATCTGATACCAAACGTAACACGCATAGTCGGGGGGACCATGTCCGCAACTTCAATCACATCACCATTGACGCTGCCCTGCGGCGCCGTCTTGAAGAACCGTATTGCCAAGGGCGCCATGACTGAAGGTCTGGCGGATTCCCACAACATGGCCACCGACAAGCACGTAAAACTGTATGGCCGCTGGGCAGATGGGGGATCGGGCATGTTGCTCACCGGCAATGTACAGGTGGACGGCCGCTATCTTGAGCGGCCCGGCAATGTCGTTATTGACGGCCCGCAGTCCAATGAGAAGTTGTCTGCACTGGCGGCCTTTGCAGAAGCCGGAACGCGAAACGACACACATCTGTGGATGCAACTCTCCCATGCCGGACGCCAGACGCCGGCCACCGTGACGACCGAGCCGGTTGCACCCTCCGCCATCGAAGTGAAGATGCCCGGTGGCCAGTTTGGCAAGCCACGGGCCCTCACCGAGGAAGAGATTCTGGATGTCATTGAGCGTTTTGCCTTTGCGGCTGGTGTGGCGAAGGACACCGGGTTTTCCGGCGTGCAGATCCACGCCGCGCATGGCTATCTCATTTCGGAATTCCTCAACCCACTGGTGAACCAGCGGACGGACCAGTGGGGTGGCTCGCTGCAAAACCGCGCGCGCTTGCTCATGGACACCGTGAAGGCGGTCCGAGAGAAGGTAGGTTCGGAGTTTCCAATCTCTGTGAAGCTCAATTCTTCCGATTTCCAGAAGGGCGGCTTCAGCCACTCGGATTCAATCGAGGTGGCCAAATGGCTCGATGAGGCGGGGCTTGATTTGCTCGAAGTGTCAGGCGGGAACTACGAGCAGCCCGTTATGATGGATACGGAGGGCTTTGAGCCCGTTTATGAAGAAAAGGTTCGCTCCTCAACGCGCAAACGCGAAGCATATTTCCTTGAATATGCCGCAGACATTGCAAAGGCTGTGAAGAACACGCCGCTCATGGTCACCGGCGGGTTTCGCACCGTGGACGGCATGGACGAAGCGCTGAGCTCCGGCGACGCTGATGTGGTCGGTATCGCCCGACCGTTATGCGTGGAAGCCGACCTGCCGCAGCAGATGATGGACGGCAAAGTTTCCGAAGCAAAGAAGTGGGAGAAGACGTTTCGTCTTGGACCAACACGCTTTCTTGGGCCCAATAGCCCCATTGATCTGTTTCGTGGTCTCAATGCCTGGGGCGCGCAGGGATGGTATTGCCTGCAGCTCATCCGCATGGGGGAGGGGCTTGACCCGGATACGGGCATAAGCACCTTCAAGGCTCTTCGCATGTACATGTCGAATGAGCAAAAGGCTGCCAAGGCGATGAATGCAGCGCGGGCTGCCTGATCAGGCACCTTATTGGTCCGTATAAAGAATTTAACGGGTGGTTCTCAAAAAAGCGACGGCCCCGCCTTGGTGGATGCAGCGCATCTCGCGGGGCCGTCTTTCTTTGGGAGATGTCTCCCGCCCGAGACCTTGGGGCCGGGCTTGTATCAAGGTTGCGCTTCAGATCCTGCCCGGATCGAGGAAAACCGGGACTGATTGACCATCCTGATGCCTCCCCTTTGCGGGTAGCACCTGCGGGGGCCGGGTGTTGGGACTGCGCGATGAAAAGCGCCTTTGAATCCACCCGACTGCCGGACGGCCTCGTCAGTGCACGCCATGTGGGCGCGCCATTATGCGAAACGTCAATCCTTCAAACGCAGGTACAGATAGTGCTTTGAGTAGGACCCCTTCTGGGTCTTGCAGGCAATCTGGCCCGGCGTGCCAACCACAAATGAGCGCTGGCTTGTGCATGGGTTTAGCGAAATTCGCGTGAGCGCGCGTGGTATCGCGCCATTCCAGAGTGTCTGCGAAGGAACCGGTTGGTCCTACAAAAGTGCCCAATGCGTGGGTGGCGTCATTGTTCAAACCTCCCTTTTTGTTGCCCCAAAAGTCTGAATCTCTTTGCAGTGCAGCATCAAGGGATATCGAGTCAGCCATGCTGACCGTTTGCGCGAAACATGAGTCTTTCCGCCATTGTCCGTATACAAATAATTAATAAAAAATTAAGGCCGGAGCTTGTGGCTCCGGCCTTAGGCAGCATCAGATGCTGAGAGTAAGTCTTAGACTGAGTAGTACATGTCGTACTCAACTGGGTGCGGAGTCATTTCGTAATTCATGACTTCTTCCCACTTGAGTTCCATGTAGGCGTCAATCTGGTCGTCCGTGAACACGCCGCCCTTCTTGAGGAAGTCGCGGTCAGCATCAAGCGCTTCAAGAGCTTCACGCAGCGAGCCGCTCACCGTTGGCACATTGGCCAGTTCTTCGGGTGGCAGGGCGTAAAGGTCTTTGTCCATCGGCTCGCCCGGGTGGATCTTGTTCTCGATACCGTCCAGGCCGGCCATCAGCATGGCTGTGAACGCGAGATACGGGTTCGCGGTCGGCTCCGGGAAGCGGATCTCGATGCGCTTTGCCTTCGGGCCCGAGCCGTGAGGAATACGGCACGATGCAGAGCGGTTGCGGGCAGAATATGCCAGCAGCACCGGAGCTTCATAGCCCGGCACCAGACGCTTGTAGGAGTTGGTGCTCGGATTGGTGAAGGCATTGATGGCCTTGGCATGCTTCAGTACACCGCCAATGTAGTAGAGGCAGGTGTCTGACAGGTCTGCATAGCCGGAACCCGCGAAGAGCGGATTGCCGTCTTTCCAGATTGACTGGTGGCAGTGCATGCCCGTGCCGTTATCACCAAAGACAGGCTTCGGCATAAACGTAGCGGACTTGCCGTAGGCATGTGCCACGTTATGCACGACGTATTTGTAGATCTGTAGCTTGTCAGCGACGCGAACAAGCGTGTCGAACTTCATGCCGAGTTCGTGCTGGGCAGCAGCCACTTCGTGGTGATGCTTCTCTGTGTCGACACCCATTTCCTTCATGACCGTCAGCATCTCAGAACGCAGGTCCTGTGCGCTGTCGATCGGGTTCACCGGGAAATAGCCGCCCTTTGTGCGCGGACGGTGACCGAGGTTGCCGATTTCATATTCGGTACCGGTGTTCGTTGGCAGTTCAACGGAATCAACGCGGAAGCCGGTGTTGTAAGGGTCGGCAGAGAACTGGACGTCATCAAAGACGAAGAACTCAGCTTCCGGGCCGAAATACGCCGTGTCACCAACACCGGACTGCTGAAGATAGGCAAGTGCCTTCTTGGCTGTGGTGCGCGGATCACGTTCGTAGGCCTGTCCAGACGTATCTACAATGTCGCACATGATGGCGAGAGTGGTCTGGGCATAAAACGGGTCAATTGTAGCCGTGTCTGGATCCGGCATCAGAACCATGTCGGAGTCATTGATGGCTTTCCAGCCTGCAATTGAAGAGCCGTCAAACATGGTGCCTTCTGCAAACAGATCTTCGTCCACCAAGTCTGGATCGAAGGTGACATGCTGCATCTTGCCACGCGGATCGGTGAAACGGAGGTCGACGTATTTGACGTCTTTCTCCTTGATCATCGCCAAGATTGAAGCTGCATCGGACATAGGCGCTATTCCTTTCCTTGTGGTCTTACCGCATTGGCCTCCATTTATTTGGAGACCGTGTTTCGTAGTCATTCCGCGACCGGAAAGTGCCCCCCAGCCGCATCGTAAAATATGTGCCGTCTACGTCTAGACGGCCGCGTCGCCGGTTTCCCCTGTACGAATGCGCACAACTTCCTCGACATTGGTGATGAAGATCTTGCCGTCACCGATCCGACCGGTCCGCGCAGCGTTTTGAATAGCCTCAAGCGCCGGCTCGACCTGATCTTCACCAAGGACGATTTCGATTTTGACCTTGGGGAGGAAGTCCACGACGTATTCAGCCCCGCGATACAGTTCCGTGTGGCCCTTCTGACGGCCAAAACCCTTGGCCTCCGTCACTGTGATGCCCTGAAGGCCCACGTCATTAAGTGCTTCCTTCACCTCATCCAGTTTGAACGGCTTAATAATTGCCTCGATCTTTTTCATGCCTTTGTCCCCATGCTGTGCACGAGGTCTCCCATACTAATCCTCAGGCTGGCTGCCCTATAAATTGGGGGTGGCGCCACGCCGATGAGGTCCGCACTAAAATCCACTGACCGCGTAGCACGCCTCATGCCAGAGCAGACGGCAGCTAAAAGCCCAATGGAATCAAAGATTTCGTTAATCCTTGTGGCCGTCAGGCCTGGTTTGATGCGTTTTATTGCACAAAAAGTGATCTAACAGCCCAAAATATATGCAAATCGAGCGCCTGTTTCTTCATCACTCACCAATGTGCCCCCGAAGGTGCCCCTGCTTGCCAACACTCGATGCTTGCTGGCATGTGAAGGCAAAGCAGATAACGTTCAGTGAGAGTGCCCAGGCAAGATGAAGGCCCCCAATCCTGTATACGGTTCGCAGGGAACCACCATCTTTGCTGTGATGTCTGGTCTCGCGGTGGAGCACAGCGCTATCAATCTTGGGCAGGGATTCCCGGATGATGAGGGACCCGACGACATCCGGTCGGCTGCGGCACGCGCCATTGTCGATGGTCCCAACCAGTATCCGCCGATGATGGGGGTGCCGGAATTGCGCGAAGCGGTCGCCACCCACGCCAGACGCTTCTACGACATGGAACTCGACTGGCAGCAGCAGGTGCTCATTACATCTGGCGCGACCGAAGCCCTGGCTGCCAGCCTGAGCGCTCTGCTCAAGCCGGGGGACGAAGCAATTCTGATCGAGCCGTTCTTCGATACATACCTGCCGGTGATCGAGGCGGCCGGTGCAACGGCCAGATGCGTGGCTCTGCACCCGCCTCAGTGGCGCCTCGATCACGGCGAGCTGGACGCCGCGTTCTCCGACAAGACAAAGCTCATTTTGCTCAACACACCGCACAACCCATTGGGGCGGGTGTTCAGCGATGCGGACCTGACGGCGATTGCTGACGCCTGTCGACGTCATGACGTGATCGCCGTATGTGATGAAGTTTATGAGCATATGGTTTTCGATGGGGTGCGCCACACGCCGCTGATGAAACGGCCGGACATGGCCGACAGGACGGTTCGCATTCAGTCAGCGGGCAAGATTTTCTCGCTGACAGGGTGGAAAGTCGGATTTATTTCCGGCTCGCCGGAGCTGATCAGCCTGATCTCCAAGGCACATCAGAATCTCGTTTTCACGACGCCGCCGGGCCTGCAGCTGGGGGTCGCCTATGGGCTGGGCAAGGAGGAGGCCTTCTTCACGGAACAGGCCGGTGACCTTGCGTCAAAGCGTGATCTGCTGCGGGCGGGGCTTGAGGATATCGGCTTCACCATCAGCCCGTGTGAGGGGACATACTTCCTCACTGCTGACATCCGTCCTGTCGCCGGAGACGAAGACGATCTGGCCTTCTGCAAGCGGATTACCTCGGAAGCAAAGGTTGCAGCCGTGCCCATCAGCGCGTTTTATGCACCCACTTCCAACAGCAAGTCTCACCACTTCATTCGTTTTTGTTTTTGCAAGCAGCCGGCCGTGCTGGAAGAGGCATGTGATCGTCTCTCGCGCTACCTGCGCTGACTTGAGCCCGACATTCGCCAAACATAAAAGACCGTTCAGGAGAAACCATGCCCGAAGCAAACACGCCCATCCTCGTTGGGGGTGGCCAGATTACCCAGCGCGGTGTCGCCATCGCAGACGCCCTTTCTCCCATGGGGTTGATGGAAGAAGCCGCCAAGCGCGCGCTTGCGGATGCCAAGGGCGGTGATGACCTGGCCCAGGCGCTGGATACGGTGGCCGTCGTTCGCTTCACCGCTGACAGCCCGGAGGCCGGGCGGTTGTCCTTCGGCCAGTACACCAACGCCCCGCGCACGCTTGCGAATGCTGTCGGCGCACGGCCGGCCCGTGAACTCTATACAGCGACAGGCGGCAACACCCCGCAATGGCTGGTCAACCGCACCGCAGAAGAAATCGCCAATGGCGAGACGGACTGCGCGCTGCTGGCAGGCTCCGAAGGCCTGCACTCGATCCTCTCCGCCCTCAACCAGGGGCAGAACCTCGACTGGGGTGATGATCCCGGCGGCGAACCGACGCATATTGGCGTTGAAAAGCCGGGAGTGAACGAGATGGAACGGCGCCACGCCATGTTCTTCCCGGTCAACACCTACCCGATGTTCGAAAACGCAATTCGAGGTCAGCTGGGCCGCACGGTGGAAGACCACCAGCATGAAGTCGGCAAGCTGATCTCGAAATTCACCAAGGTGGCCTCTGAAAACCCACACGCCTGGTTCCCGACCTACCGTTCGCCGGAAGAAATCGCGACTGAAACGGAAACCAACCGCTATGTAGGCTTTCCGTATACGAAGTATATGAATTCGATCATCCGTGTGGATCAGGCAGCCGCCGTCGTCATGATGAGCGTGGGCAAGGCGCAAGAACTTGGCATCCCCGAAGAGCGCTGGGTCTATCTGCATGGCTGCGCCGACGCCAACGACCTTTGGTATGTAACCGAGCGCGTCAATTACCACTCGTCGCCGGCGATCCGTACCATGGGGCAAAAGGCGCTGGGCATGGCGGGCATGTCTATCGACGACATGGACTATCTGGACCTGTATTCCTGCTTCCCGTCTGCCGTGCAGATTGGTGCGCAGGAACTGGGCCTGAGCCTTGATGCCCCCCGTGACTTCACAGTCACAGGCGGGCTTCCTTACTTTGGCGGCGCAGGCAACAATTATGTCATGCATTCGATCGTCACGATGCTGGACAAGCTGCGCGCCAAGCCGGGCTCGAAAGGCCTGTGCACGGCCAATGGCTGGTTCGTCACCAAGCACTCTATCGGCGTCTATTCGACCACGCCCAAGGACGGCCAGTGGGAGCGCGAAAACCCTGCGACCTATCAGGCAGAGCTGGACGCGATGGATCATCCCGCCGTGGATGAGATGCCCAGCGGTGATGCCAAAGTCGAAACCTATACCGTCGTGCATGGTCGCGAGGGCGCACAGTTCGGCATGGTGCTGGGCCGCATGAACGACACGGGTAACCGCTTCGTAGCGCATGTGCCAGCAGACAAGGCGCTGCTTGAAACCATGAAGACCAAGGAAATGCTCGGCGTACCGGGCCATGTGAAGCCTGCTGAAGCAGGTGCTGACGGCAAGCTGGGCACCAACACCTTCACGCCAGAAGTCTAGAAGATGAGCCTCCGGTCAAACGGACGTCTGGCTCAGCGCGCCGGCGCATTGATCTTCGCCGCCAGTGCTTTGGCGGCCAGCGACATTGGTGAGATCACAGAAGATCAGCAAGCCAACTGGCGCGCAGCGGAAACTGAACCTGCGACATGGGCCGACGTTCTTGCGACCCCGACGGACCTTGATGTCATGGCTTATGTGACCGGCGATGTCTTCGCTGGCGGCGGGGTCTTGATCGATCCGACGGTCGAAGGCGTTCCGGCAGGCCTCGGCAACGATCAGTGGGTGCCGTCTCTTGCCTATCTGGTAACCCATCCATCCGGCCAACGGGTCCTGTTGGATTCCGGTGTGCGGGCCGGGGAGTGCAGTTACCGGATTTTGATGGTGCTGGACTTCCCGTGCCGAAACGACCCGGGGCAGGATGTCGTCTCGCAATTGGCGTTGGAAGACGTTGACCGAATTGATTTCGTCGTCGCAACGCATTTTCACGGCGACCATGCCAGTGGCCTGGGACCAGTCATGGCACGCTATGACCCGGTGGTGGTTGCGTCTGCCAATGAAATCGAAGCTCTGAAGAGCCCGCTGCGTGAAACGCAGGGCTACCGCTATGAGCAGTTTGCAGCCGACATGCGTGTGGAAGCCGCAGACAATGGCTTCATCGACATGCCGCATATAGGCAAGGCGGCTGACTTGTTCGGCGATGGCTCCGTCTGGCTGCTGGCGACCCCTGGCCATACGCCCGGCCACATGTCCGTTCTTCTGAATGCCGCATCAGGCCCGATCCTGATGACTTTTGACGCCGCCCATCTTGAGGCAACCTACCGGTACAACGCACCCGGTGGCCTGGGCGCAGACCTTGAGGTGGCGTCTGACAGTATTTCAAGACTGACGGCACTTGCTGGTGCCCTGCCAGCTGTGAAACTGATTTTCGGTCATGAACCTTCCCAATGGGAGGACGATGCCGTCCGCCGTTCTCTCACAGACATTCAGTAACCGGAGTATATCCATGCCTCGCATTTACATGCTCCGCCATGGCCTTGCTGCAGCCGGCTGGGGCGCGGACCCTGATCCGGGTCTGAATGATGTCGGGCAGTCGCAGTCCGAGGTGGTCGCCAACGAGATTGCGGAATTGGTCGGCAACACCGCACCGCTGCCGCTGATGACAAGTCCGCTCAAGCGCTGCCGCGAGACAAGCATGCCACTGGCGCGGTTGTGGTCGGCGGTCCCGACGGTGGAAGCTGCAGTGAGCGAAATTCCCTCACCAACGCAAGACCTTGATGAGCGTGCCCAGTGGCTGCGGCGGGTGATGCCCGGCACCTGGACCGATATCGCCAAGGATGAGGTTTCCGGTGATGTGGACTTCACCGGCTGGCGCGATGCGCTGGTCACGCGGCTGATGCAGATCACCGAAGACACGGTCATCTTCAGCCACTTCATTGCCATCAACGCTGCCGTCGGTGGTGCGACTGGCGATGACCGTGTGGTGTGCTTCCGCCCGGACAATTGCTCGGTGACGCAATTTGATGTCTCGGATGCCGGTTTGACGCTGGCATCCCTCGGCCGTGAGGCGGATACTGTCGTTCGCTGACAGCAATGCGGATTTCGGATGACACCCGACCAGACAGAAGACGCCTCATTTGATGTGGCAGGACCCGAACTCCTGACCACCGCCGAGATGTATCGCGCGGATGCCTTTGCCATTGCGGCAGGCACACCGGGTCGCGTGCTGATGGAAACCGCCGGTCGGGCGGTGGCGGATGCCATCTGTGATCGCTGGGACGCCCGGCCCACTGCTGTTTTGTGCGGACCGGGCAACAATGGCGGAGACGGTTTTGTCATTGCCCGCCTGCTCGCAGATCGTGGCTGGCCGGTGACGCTGTTTCTGCTGGGCGGCCTGAACAAACTCACTGGAGATGCCGCGCTTGCCGCTGCCGACTGGCAGGGCGAGACGCATATGCTGAGCGCGCAGTCCACCCACGGGGCGGAACTGGTGTTGGACGCCATCTTCGGCGCCGGGCTCACGCGCCCGTTGGAGGGCATCTCGGCCGTGCTCGCTGAGGATAGTCACAAGAGTGATGTGCCTCACGTGGCGGTCGATGTTCCCAGTGGCACTGACGGCAATACCGGAGCTGAACTGGGCACGGCGTTTGCCGCGGATCTGACGGATACGTTCCCTCGTGCCACGCCCGGCCATGTGCTGCTGCCCGGGCGGGTGCGCTGCGGAGAACTGGTGGTCGCGCCGATCGGCATCCCGGATGCATCTATTGAGGAGGTGACACCACAGGCATTTCACAACGGGCCTTCTCTCTGGGGACAAGAGTTTCCGCTGTTGCGCAATGACGGCCACAAATACAGCCGCGGTCATGCGGTGGTTGTCAGTGGTGGCGCAACAACCACCGGAGCGGCGCGCCTTGCAGCACGGGGGGCGCTGCGTGCCGGTGCCGGTCTTGTCACCGTCGCAAGCCCGGAAGACGCGCTGGCGGTCAACGCGGCGCAGCTGACGGCCATCATGCTGGTGGAGTTCGACGGGGCGCCCGGCATTACGAGCATTCTGGAGGACAAGCGCAAGAACGCAGTGCTGATTGGCCCCGGTTCGGGCGTCGGCGCATTCACCCGTGCGCGCACGCTTGCCGTGCTCAAGAGAGGTGCTGCTTCTGTGCTGGATGCGGATGCCCTGACATCTTTTGAAGGCATGGCCGATATGTGCTGGTCAGTGGTCCAGCAGTTGCCCGAGCGTCCTGTGGTGCTGACGCCTCACGAAGGCGAGTTCAAGCGCCTGTTTCCTGACCTTGGTGAACACCCGGACGGGAAGCCGGGCCGGGTGCGAGAGGCCGCCCGGCAATCTGGTGCAGTCGTGGTGCTCAAGGGAGCGGACACGGTGATTGCTGATCCGCAGGGCCGCCTCGCGATCAACTCTAACGCGCCGCCGACACTGGCAACCGCGGGGTCAGGAGATGTGCTGGGTGGTTTCATTCTGGCGCAACTGGCACAGGGCGTGCCCGTCTTTGAGGCCGCCTGTATAGGTGTCTGGCTGCATGGCGAAGCAGCGACACACTTCGGACCGGGCCTAATCGCGGAAGATCTTCCGGAAATGCTGCCGGATGTTCTAGAGGAACTGGAGGTACTCCATGGCTGACCAGAAACCAAAATTCAGGAAGCCGCTCCCAAAACGCTTCAACGTCGCGATGACGGAGGAGGCCTACGCGAAGCTGCGCGGCTTTGCAGAAGCCACGAGTCTCTCCAACAACTATGTATTGACGACGTTGCTGGAATACGCAGATGACCTGATCGATCCGAAATTGTTCAAACGCTGCGTCGACGACATGCTGGAAAAGGCACGGGTCGAATGAGCGCCGACATCCGGCATGCGGTGACGGGGGACCGGCAGCAGATCGTTGATCTCTATAACTACTATGTGACGGAGACCGCGATCACTTTCGACATAGAGCCGTATACGGTTGAAACCCGTCAGCCATGGTTCGAACAGTTTGCTGATACCGGCCCGCACCAGTTGCTCGTCGCGGAAGAGGCCGGGGAGGTTCTTGGCTATGCGGGAACCATGGCCTACCGGCCCAAGGCGGCCTACGCGCAGTCCGTCGAAACGACGATCTATCTGAGGCAAGACGCTGGCGGGCGGGGGTGGGGCTACAGTCTCTACGAGGCCCTGTTTGCAGCACTCAAGGATGCGCCCGTCCATCGGCTGCTGGCGGGCATGACGTTGCCAAATGAAGCCTCGGACGTGCTTCACCGAAAACACAGGTTTGAGCCGTGTGGCCACTACAAAGAGGTCGGCTTCAAGTTGGGCCGCTACTGGGATGTGCAGTGGTACGACCGTTCTCTTTAGGCGCTCGCCTGCCACATCACCTCAAACAGAGCGTTTTGCACATTGGCGAACTCACTGCTTTCGATGATCAGGCCGTAGTTCTCCTTGCGCGATGAGATGAGTCCGACCTTGTTGTCGAACAGGAAGAGCGTCATGACAAAGGGCGCAGCTGCGGAGGTGTAGCGGACCCGGCGCATCTCCGCGTCGCTGTCATGCCAGATGTCGTCTGTCTCTTCGGCTTTTGATCGCAACACATGCAGCCATTTGCCGGCAGCGACCCGCTGCGCCACGAAATGGTCGATCACCTCACGGCCTGGGGACGCCAGAAGTTCCTGCATGGAGAGAATGCCACGCACGGTGTTGGTCTCAGACGCTAGCACCGTGTTGAGAACGGTCGCGATGCCATCAACACCTTCATAGATCTGAAAGCGCGGGGTGCTTTCGCCCTTGTCGTAGAGCGAGCGCAGGTCCGGCAGCATCGTGGAGAGCGCCCGCTGCTTGTCATCGAGATTGCGGACGAGCACGTCGGGGTTTTCGGCCACCATGTGCGTCTTGCCACCCTTCTGGACGAGAGTGACGAGTTTGTCGTCCTTGAGCTTCTCCAGAAGTGAATAGGCGGTGGTGCGCCCGATGCCGGCCTCGCGCGCCACCTGCTGCACCGGAGCGCTGCCCAGCTTGAGGGCGGCCATATAGAAACGCCCAAGTTTGCCGGTCAGACCAAGGGCAGCAAGACCGCCCTCCATTTTGTCGGAAAATTTAGACATTGCGATGCGCTTCTATCTCCAAATATATTGGAATTAAGTAATTCATCCGCCAAAGAGTGTCCAAATAATTCGACAGAAATGAGCGCCTTATGAGCGAAATCCTGATCACGTCCGGCCTGCTTCAGGTCACCCTGGCAGTGCTCTTGGGCTGGCCGCTGGCTTTGATGTACTCCGGCTGGAAACAGGTCGGGCCTTTGAAGCACACCAAGCGGGTGCTGCAGTACCACCTGGACAACGTGTTCATGGGCATTCTGCAGATGCTCATCGCTACCGTGTTTCCCGACATGCCGGTGATCGCCGGTTGGCTGTTGCTGATCGGATCCTGGACCAACCCGATGCCGTTCATCTACATGGCGTCCACCATGAAGCCGGTGCCGGAACAGCGCGGCATGCGCATCTTTTCCATCATCTCGTTTATCATCATGACGACGGCCTATCTCTGGCTTGTCGCGGCATGGCTCACCCGCTAGGCGGAGACAGACACATGACTGAAACCGATCAGGTCACGACCCGCGTCGCCGCCGTGCAGATGGAAGCGCGGGTCGCGGACATTCCCTACAACATCGACCATGCGGCCCGCTTGATCGATGAAGCGGTCTCCAAGGGGGCTGAGATCATCGCCATCCCCGAGTTCTTCACCACGCGCATCGTCTATGACGAGCGGCTGTTTGGCTGCTCCCTGCCGCCACAGAACCCGGCGCTGGATATGCTGGTGTCCAAGGCGACCCTGAACAATGTGATGATCGGCGGGTCGTACCTCGAGATGCGCGATGGCGATGTCTACAACACCTATGTGCTGGTGGAACCGGACGGTACGGTGCATCGCCATGACAAGGACCTGCCCACCATGGTCGAGAACGCCTTTTATGTCGGCGGCAACGACGATGGCTGTATCGAGACGGCTAAAGGACGCATCGGCGCGGCGGTGTGCTGGGAGATGGTACGGACCCAGACGCCCAAGCGGCTGATCGGCAAGGTTGATCTGCTGATGACCGGCTCCCACTGGTGGTCTGATCCGGGCTGGTGGGTTTTCAAACCCATCGCCGAGTCTTTTCACGCAGGCAATGGACGGATGATGCACCGCACGCCGGGTCGGCTGGCAGCCATGATCGGCGCACCCATCCTGCATGCCGGGCACACGGGCATTCTTGAAGGCGGCTACCTGATGGTGCCGGGCACTCGGTGGAACATTGGAACCCGAACCCAGCTCATGGGCGATACACAGATTGTCGATGGAGCGGGAGATCTGGTGGCCTGGCGTCACTACGCGGACGGGGCAGGGGTCATCACGGCTGACATCGAACTTGGCCGGACCGAGACCCGCGAGGACATTCCGGACCGCTTCTGGATTCAGCGCCTCAGTCGCCTCACCAATTTCATCTGGCATCATCAGAATGCCTGCGGAAAAAGCGCCTATCAGTGGGCAAAACGCACCGGCAGATTGCAAACCTATGATTTCACCAGCATCATGCCGCCCGCGGCTCTGACCAAGCGAAATGACAAGGTTTTGACCCCCTAATCTTGCCATTCGGCGTGGGCAGGTATTCCTCGCGTAATAGTGGGTGTATCTGCCTGTTTGCGCTTTGGGATTCATGGTGTAGAAAGCGCTCCGCCCGTCAGGCGGGTATGCGGGCGTGGTGAAATTGGTAGACACGCAAGATTTAGGTTCTTGTGCCGCAAGGTGTGGGGGTTCAAGTCACTCCGCCCGCACCAAACCCTGACACCACAGATTAGCTGCCTTTTGGGAGCGCGTATGAGGCGCCGGCTCTTCGAAAAGCGCAGCGTATTGGCATTGGAGCCTGGCTCCAATGCCCAACATGAACGGAATTGAGACGGCGATGCAGGTCACCGAAACCCTCTCAGAAGGGCTGAAGCGCGAATTTAAGGTTGTCATCGAAGCAGCGGATCTGAACAACCGCCTTGATGCCAAGCTGGACGAAATCAAGGGCCAGGTTCAGCTCAAGGGCTTCCGTCCTGGCAAGGTGCCCAAGTCGCACCTGAAAAAGACCTACGGCAAGTCGGTTATGAGCGATGTCATTCAGGAGACGGTTACCGAGACCTCTCAGAAGGCCATTGAAGAGCGTGAGCTTAAGCCCGCCCTGCAGCCGAACATCGAACTGGACGGAGAAGTCGAGCCGGTCATCGAAGGCACAGCCGACCTTGCTTACAAGCTGACATTTGAAGTCATGCCTGAGTTCGACCTGCCGGACTTCTCAGTCCTCAAGCTGTCACGACCCGTCGTGGAAGTGAGCGATGAGGAAGTGGACGAGTCCATTGCCCGCATGGCGGAGCAGCAGCAGAACTTCGAGCCAAAGGACGAAAAGGCCAAGGCCGAAGACGGCGACCGGCTGACCATCGATTTCCTCGGCAAGGTGGATGATGTGGCGTTTGAAGGCGGCACCGCTGAAGGCGCGTCGCTTGTGCTCGGCTCCGGCCAGTTCATCCCCGGCTTTGAAGAACAGCTCGTCGGCGCCAAGGCCGGTGATGATGTAACCGTCAATGTGACGTTCCCGGACGAATACGGCGCAGAGCATCTTGCTGGCAAGGACGCTGTCTTTGATGTGAAGGTCAAGGAAGTGGCTGGCGCCGTCGAGACCAAGATCGACGATGAGTTCGCAACGCAGATGGGCCTTGAAAGCCTCGATGCCCTCAAGGACGCCCTGAAGGGCCGCATCGGCGAAGACTATGGCCGCGTCTCGCGCAACCGCGTGAAGCGCTCGCTGCTTGATGAACTTGATGGCCTGCTCGACTTTGAACTGCCGCCGACCATGCTTGAGCAGGAACTGGAACAGATCATTCAGCAGGCGCAGTCTGAAAAGGCACACAGCGCAGAAGACGATGATCCGGAACAGGATCATGATCACGATCATTCGGACGTGGAAATCACCGACGAGGAAAAGGAAGAGTACAAGACCATCGCGGCCCGCCGAGTGCGCCTTGGCCTTCTGCTGTCCGAAGTCGGAACCCAGAACGAGGTTCAGGTGACGCAGGACGAAGTGAACCGCGCCATTGCTGAACAGGCTCGGAATTTCCCGGGTCAGGAGCAGCAGGTATTCCAGTTCTACACCCAGAACCAGCAGGCCCAGGCCCAGATCCGTGCCCCGCTCTTTGAAGACAAGGTGGTGGACTACATCCTCGAGCTAGCCAAGGTAACGGACGAGACCGTGACCCGCGAAGCGCTGATGGAAGACCCTGACGCACCGGCTGAAGATGCTACGGAAGCCAAAGAGGAAAAGCCCAAAAAGAAGTCAGCTGCCAAAAAGAAAGCCGCTCCGAAGAAAAAAGCAGCCGCCTAGAAGAAGGCTGACAAGAAAGGCAAGGACGACAAATAGGTCCTTTCCGGAGGGGGCAATCCGCGCCTTTCTGTGGATAAGTCTGGCCCGTCTTTACGGTTTGGCCAGCAAGACCTATCTAATGTTGGGAAGCCGTTTTTCATGGCACCCCTCATTTCTGTTAGGCAGGCCGGGGTTCTCAGACAACACGTCCTGTCTGACCCGCCAATTCCGAT
>JBHJJF010000106.1:0-2719 GCA_050042885.1 Candidatus Phaeomarinibacter sp. | reverse complement strand
CATCAGCCGCTTTGGACGTGATCAAGGCGCTGCCCGGAAGAGTGGATTTCTTGATCAACAATTCTGGCATCTTGACCTCTGAAAAGACGCTCAGCAAACAGGGGTATGAATCACAATTTGCCGTCAATGTGTTGGCGTCCTACCAATTGACCCTTGGCTTGACGGACAAAATGGCGCGAGCGGCCGATGAGACGTCAGGCATGGTGGTTAGGCTTTCATCCAGCGCGGTGAACGCACAGAAAAAGCTGTAACTAGATACGCTACCGAACCCCGCCAAAGTGGGCGGGTTGATGGGCACTTACGCGCATACCAAGCTGGCTGTTACCGCCCTCGCTCCTGCACTTGCGGAACAATTGAAGTCTGCAAATGTTCTTATCCGCGCGATTGATCCCGGGGCGACCAAAACGGCGATGACCACAAACGGAAACGCGGCCATGCCAAAGGTGCTGCAATGGCTTGCCCCTTTGTTGTTCAAACCAGCGGACAAACAAGCCATGAAGCTTGTGCAGGCTGCGGATCCATCTGCACTGAATGGACAAACGGGCGTCTTCGTATCCAACACGAAGATCAAAAAGATGCCCCTGCCGGCTCAGGACAAACAGTCGCAAACACTGCTCTTGTCGCTGCTAGATGAGGCACTGGCTTACAAAGCTTGAACCCGGCCCTATCTATCTGCAGCCGGAGGACTGAGTTTGCTGTTTCGGCGCGACGCGGCAACATGATCAGACCGGGCTGGCCCATGTGTCCGCGTAACCCAAGACATACCTTTGGCGTTATGATTCAGCCTGTCGCCAGCGTGTGATCGCAAAGATGAGCATGATGACCCAGCAGATGGTGACACCCAGTGTCAGCAGTGTCCCGTAGGTGGCCGGGTCGTAGAATCCGACGAGCACAAGCAGGGCGCTGGCTGCGGCGACGACACCGAGGATGCGCCAGAAGTGCCGGCCCTGGGTGGCGATGACGATGCCCCCGGCGACACCGGTCGTCATGATGCTGAAGAATTTGATCCAGACCGGGTAGGCGAGGAGGCCGATGTCTTTGGCCGCCTCAAGGTCTGCGGTGAGCCCCAGCAGGATGTTGTTTTCAATGGCGTCTGCCGCGCCGGCGATGATGCCGAGCATGGCGAGCAGATACCACAGAGAGTTGCCGCTCGCCTTGCCAGCCGCGCGCAGGAACAGCGCGATGAACAGGCCGTAGGCAATCATGAAGGGGAAATCCCAGATGTTGCCATCGTCCATCATGGCGATGCGGCGGGCGCGTTCGGGATCATCCGGCGTGCCGAACACCGCGTGCAGGTCAGCGACGGACCGGGCCATCTCAAACGCGATCACCGGGGAACCGTAGCCGGGCTCAATGCCCGCGCTGTCGGTCGGAAATTTCGGCATCAGGAAGATGGCGATTATCAGCACCGCCAAACCGGCCAGCACACACTCCAGCCAGGAACGTTTTAGGTTGTCCATGAGCCCGTTTCCCCCTCGAGACTTTCTCATTGTCTGCGAAGGGTAACTGGGCGACGCGGCAAGTGCCAGCAGGTCAGCCCGCCTGACTGCGTTCGCGGGGCCATCCAACGATCAGCGGGACGGCGACCGCCACGCCGAACAGCGAGTTGAACACGGCGTTCTGCCAGAACCCGGTGACCAGCGACATTGTGGTGTCCACCACAAACCAGGCCGCGAAGGAGAGAGCAAAGGCATGCCACGTCCAGTCTCTGACATGGCGTGCTGTTTGAGTTTCAGACATGTCCTGGAGTTGCGGGCCGCGGATCACCATTGCCAGTAGCACCGCCCAGCCGAAGATGACCGCGCCGAGCACCTGATAGATGAAGCCCGCATAGCGCCGCGTCTCGCCGTCCAGGAGGGATGCAGGTACCGGGCTTGCGGTTGTCCCGCCGTAGACCATCCAGTCGAAGAAGCTGAGTGTCCGGCTTGGCGCCAGCACGAAAAAAAGCCCCATGGCCCCGAATGCACCAGACAGGGCCATGAGGAGGTGGCGGGAGGTCATGCAGTTTCGCTTTCTCGGAAGTAGAGTAGCAACGGAAGGCCGCAGGAGACACCGATCAGGAAGGTGCCGGCGATGACCATGATGATCTTGCCGGCCCCAAGCTGTGTGAGATGGGCGAGGGCGAAGACCGTCAACGCAATGGCTGAGATGACGATGTCCCAGGTCAGCATGGTTGCAATGGGGTTGGCGGTGGCGAGCGTCAGGAAGCCGACAATGTCGCCTGGATTGTCCAGAAACCACGGCACGAAGTAGAGATACGGCATGATGACGCCGATGATCGTCAGGGCGAGATAGAGCGTCTTGCGTGACATATGTGTCTCCCGGTGGGGTCGCGTATGCGTCCAACATCGGGAGATCAGGCGCTCGGGCCAATTACCTGAAGCGTAAGCGGTCGTCTGAGGTCGGGGAGGTTAGCGCCGGTCATCCCCGGTCAGTTCGGGAATCATAATGGCGGTCGGTGGGATGCTCTCCGTTGCCCTTAGGCGGGTATTCTGGCGGTACAGCGTTTAGCTATAGGGGCAGATGTTTTCATCGTCTGCGCCATTGTCCAGATACACATGGGGGTGAGCGTGGGGGGCGCTGGCGCCGGTGCAGTAGATCTCCTTGACGCCGACCTCAATGATCGCCACCGCCTCGTCATTTCTGAATTTCGGTACGACTGCTCCGGCCATCTTTCGGGTTCCCTGCATGTGTGCGCGCTGATGTCATCTTCTACCGC
>JBHJJF010000105.1:0-24134 GCA_050042885.1 Candidatus Phaeomarinibacter sp. | reverse complement strand
GCAGCAGCCCTGTCGGAGCCATTGTGAATGGCCGTGAGGTGCTGGTAGAAGAGGTAGACGATGAGATGCGCGAACACGCGCTGATCCTCATCGCCAAGAGTGCCCTTCAGGCTTCTGCCAAACTCCAGTTTGCCCGGCTTGCCTTTGGTGCGTCCGGATCAGCTGGGGCGCATATCGAAATCGCAGCTGCCCAGCGGGCTGCCGACGGTCTGATGCAAGGCGGGCGGGTGACGCTTGCCTGGGATACTAAGCCGTCTGCACTCCACAAGACCCGCCTCAAGCTCTTAATGAATGTCCTCCAGTTTGCGGCCGGTGCGATACCGCGGGGCGGCGAGCTAAAGATCATTGTCGAGAACGGCAATGACGGCATGTTCCTGATTGCCACCGGGCCGAAGGCCCGCATTCCGGAGCATTCCAATCTGGCACAGGGTGAGAAATTTGAGGGTTTACCTGATAGTCGCGCGATTCAGCCCTATCTGATCGGGCTTTTGTGCAAGCCGCTGGATGCCACCCTTAAAGTGGACCAGCCAATCGAAGAAGGCCCGGTAACCTTTGCGATTACGTATGGGCCCAATGCTGCTGTAGATGACGGCATGATCGGGTAGTTGTGCAGCTTCAGGTTGTACAACCACCGAAACGCAAGTCATTTCATCTGTTTTTAAGGTTTCCGCCCAACACTGCCTCGTTGTGAGGTGGTGTGCCGACTGCTGGCACCTGCCCAGATATTTCCGGGGTGGGATACAATGGACGATCTTCTACGTGAGTTTCTGACGGAAACGTTTGAAAGCCTTGATGTTGTGGATGTCGAACTGGTGAAGTTCGAGCAGGACCCAACCAACGAAGCAATCCTCTCAAACATTTTCCGGCTGGTGCACACCATTAAGGGCACCTGCGGGTTCCTCGGCCTGCCGCGCCTTGAGGCGCTGGCCCATGCAGCTGAGACCCTGATGGGCAAGTATCGTGACGGCGCCGAGGTAACCGGCGACGGCGTGACGATCATCCTGCACACCCTCGACCGCATTAAAGAAATCCTCGGCGAGCTTGAGGCAACGGAAGCTGAGCCTTCCGGTGATGACTCAGACCTGATCGAACAGCTGGAAGCATTCTCGATCGCCGCTGAGGGCGGTGACGCGCCTGCCGCTGAAACTGCCGCGGCTCCAGCTGAAGCAGATGCCCCCATCGAAGTTGCGCCCCTTGAGCGTGAACTGAAGCCGGGTGAAGTATCCTTGGATGATCTGGAACGGGCGTTCCAGGAAGCTGCCGGCCCTGAAGATGAAGCCGCGGGCGATCATGCAGCTGATGCTGTGGCTGAAGAGGCCACTCCGCAAGAAGCTGCGGCTGCAGAACCGGCTCCGAAAAAAGAAGCAAAGCCCAACGCCAAGCCTGCGGCTAAGGCGGTTGCGAAGAATGAAGATGCGCCGGCCCGTGAATCATCGGTTGCCAATCAGTCCATCCGCGTGAACGTGGATACGCTTGAGAACCTGATGACGATGGTGTCCGAGCTTGTGCTGTCGCGTAACCAGCTTCTGGAAATGGTCCGCCGGCTCGATGATTCAGAATTCAAGGTGCCGCTGCAGCGTCTGTCCAATGTGACGGCGGAACTGCAGGAAGCAGTGATGAAGACCCGGATGCAGCCAATCGGCAATGCCTGGCAGAAGCTGCCGCGCATCATCCGCGATCTGTCCAATGAATTGGGCAAGAAGATTGATCTCAACATGGAAGGCGCTGAGACGGAGCTCGACCGTCAGGTGCTCGATCTGATCAAGGATCCTCTGACCCACATGGTTCGCAACTCTGCTGACCATGGCCTGGAAATGCCGGATGCGCGCCTTGCGGCCGGCAAGTCCGAGACAGGCAGTGTCACACTGCGTGCCTTCCATGAAGGTGGCCACATCATCATCCAGATTGAGGATGACGGTCATGGGCTGAACACGGATCGTATCCGTGAAAAGGTCATCGAGAACGGCATCGCAACGGCGGCCGAACTTGAAGAAAAGACCGAAGCTCAGATTCACAAATACATATTCGCAGCCGGCTTCTCCACTGCTGCGGCCGTTACCAATGTGTCCGGCCGTGGTGTCGGCATGGACGTGGTGCGCACCAACATCGAGCTGATCGGTGGTCATGTTGATCTGGTGTCTGTGGCCGGCAAGGGCACGACCTTCACGATAAAGATCCCGCTGACACTCGCTATTGTGTCCTCACTGATTGTGGAATCCGGCGCACAGCGCTTTGCCATTCCGCAGCTTGCGGTGGTTGAGCTAGTGCGTGCGAAGGCTGACTCGGAAGCCCGTATCGAGAAGATCAACGATACGCCGGTGTTGCGTCTGCGCAGCAAGCTGCTGCCGCTGGTCTATCTTGATGAGCTTCTGCTGCTCAACAAGAACCGCAAGCCGGACGAAGACGGCAATGTGCCGCTCTCCACGCAGGAACGCAGCGAGAGCTTTGTGATTGTGTCGCAGGTTGGCAGTGCCCAGTTCGGTATTGTCGTGGATACAGTGTTCGACACAGAAGAAATCGTGGTCAAGCCGTCTGCCTCGATGTTGCGGGATATCAACCTGTTCTCCGGCAACACCATTCTTGGTGATGGCAGCGTGATCATGATCATTGATCCTAATGGCATCGCCCAGTGCGTGAGCCGTGAAGTGGCTGCGCAGCTTGAAGATGGACCGGAACTGGATACCCATCTCATGGGCGACGAGAAGACATCACTGCTTATCTTCCGTGCCGGTGGCGGCGAGCCGAAGGCTGTTCCGCTGTCTTTGGTCACGCGGCTTGAAGAAGTGGCGATTGATGAAATCGAGATGTCGGACCACAAACCTGTGGTGCAGTATCGCGGTAAGCTGATGCCCTTGCAGAAGGTGTCACCGGAACAGGAGATGGTCACGGAAGGCCGTCAGCCCATTTTGGTGTTTACGGATGATGGCCGGTCCATGGGCCTTGTCGTCGATGAGATCGTCGACGTTATCGAAGCCCAGCTTGATATGGACATTACCTCTGAAAGCCCGGGTATGCTTGGCAGCGCCATCGTGCGCGAGAAGGCAACCGAGATCATCGATGTCGGCCACTTCCTGACGCTGGCCTTTGAAGACTGGTTCGCCCGTGCAGACGGCGATCGGGCTGATGTACCGACGTCAAACCGGCTGCTTCTGGTGGATGACAGCCCGTTCTTCCGCAACATGCTGGCGCCCTTGCTGAACGCCGCTGGTTACCGCGTGACAACAGCTGCTGATCCGCATGATGCCTTCCAGCTCCGCGATGCCGGTGCCAAATTTGACATCATCGTTAGCGACATCGAGATGCCCGGTATGGACGGTTTCGATTTTGCTGAAGCCGTGAAGAGCGACTCTGCCTGGGGCTCAACCCCCATCGTGGCAATGTCATCTCGTACGTCACGCGAAGACATCGAACGGGGACATCAGGTCGGGTTCTCCGACTATGTTGCCAAGACGGATCGCGACGGTCTGATTGACGTATTGCGCGACACTCTCCAGAGCGAAGGAACAGCAGCATGAACAGCAACGAAAATCAGGTGCTGACCGAACTTCAGCACGACATGGTGCATCTCGACGGCAATCTCATTGAGTACATCACCGTCTATGTAGGTGATCAGCTCTTCGGCATTCCGGTGACGGTTGTGCAGGATGTCTTTGAGGTTCAATCCCTTACGACGGTTCCGATGTCTGCGCCTGAAGTGCGCGGCGTCTTGAACCTGCGTGGCCGCATCGTGACGGCGATCGACATGCGCATTCGGCTTGGCCTTCCGACGATGGAAGAGGATGCTTCGCGCATGGCCGTGGGCATTGAAGAGGGCGGTGAGGCCTTTGGGCTGATGGTTGACAGCGTTGGTGAGGTACTGAGCCTGTCAGCGCAAGATGTGGAACGCAGCCCCGCCAACCTTGATCCACGCTGGCAGCAGGTCTCAAGCGGTGTTCATCGCCTCGAGAATGACCTGATGGTTGTACTGGACGTGTCCAAGTCTCTGGACATGCAAAACGCCTCCGCAGCGGCTTAACGGTCGCAGCTTAGAACCTGAACTCCATCCTTCACCTCCAGCATTGTGCCGGGGTGGCAAACAGAAGGCTGAGCGAGCCATGAAGACGTGTCTTGTGGTCGATGATAGCCGTGTGATCCGAAAGGTTGCACGCCGTATTCTCGAGGAAATGAATTTCAATATTCAAGAAGCGGCTGATGGTGCTGCGGCGCTGGCGGCGTGTGATGACGAGATGCCGGATGCGATCCTGCTTGACTGGAACATGCCGGTCATGAATGGGCTTGATTTCCTGCAGACACTGCGTCAGCGCGACGGCGGCGCAGAGCCGGTGGTTGTTTTCTGTTCAACGGAAAATGACATGCAGCATATCAGTGAAGCCATGAGTGCCGGCGCGAACGAATACATCATGAAGCCTTTTGACCGCGACATTGTTCAGGCCAAGTTTGCTGAAGCAGGTCTGGTTTAGCTCTTATGGATCAGGTTGCTTCACCATCTCGCGCGCCAACGGCTGCGCCGGCTGCCAATGCGTCTTCGGCGTCTGACAACAACGATGCTATTCAGGTCGTTGTTGTTGATGACAGCGCTGTCATTCGTGGGCTCGTCAAACGCTGGATTGACGAGACGGATGGTCTTGCCGTTGCCGGTTCGTGCTCAAACGGCAAGCAGGCTGTCGACACCGTCGCCAAGGTGAAGCCACATGTGGTGATCCTCGACATCGAGATGCCGGAAATGGACGGCCTGGAAGCACTTCCGGGCATTCTGGCGGGCTCACCGGGCACGAAGGTCATTATGGCGTCCACCCTGACCTTAAGAAATGCAGACATCTCGCTCAAAGCGCTGTCACTCGGGGCAACTGACTATGTGCCCAAGCCAGACAGTGCGCGCGGGATTGCGGGCTCTAACGAGTTTCGCCGTGAACTGTTGGTGAAGACCCAGGCACTTGGCAAAACGGCACAGCGGACCATGGTGCGCGCGGGTGTTTCGACACCAGCAACGTCCGGCGGCAATACGCCTGTTGCAAAGGCGCCTGTTGCGCTTGGTCCTTCACCGGACAAGATCCTCACCCGCAAAGCGTCTGCAGTGCCGCCGCGCATTCTGGCCATCGGCTCGTCTACCGGCGGACCGCAGGCACTGTTTGAGGTGTTTGAAAATGTCGGGCCCGCGATTGGCAACGTACCGGTGGTCATCACCCAACACATGCCGCCTTCGTTCACAAAAATTCTGGCTGAAAAACTCGGCAAGCTTTCCGGCCTTCCTGCAAAGGAAGGGGAGAATGGCGAAAGGCTGCAGGCCGGCCACATCTACGTGGCGCCCGGCGACTATCACATGCGGCTGCGCAAAGATGGCCCGAGTGTTGCCATTGCCCTTGACCAAGAGCCGCCCGTTCATTTTTGCCGGCCGGCGGTGGACCCCATGTTTGAAAGCGTCTCCAAGCTGTTTGGTCCCGCCACCCTTGGTGTGGTGTTGACCGGCATGGGGCATGACGGCCGCGATGGCGGGCGCATCATCGCAGATGGCGGTGGAACCATTTATGCCCAGGACGAAGCTTCAAGCGTGGTGTGGGGTATGCCCGGCGCCTGCGCACAGGCGGGCATTTGCGCAGCTGTATACCCCCTTGACCAAATAAGTTCGGCGATTTCTCGCCAGTTTGCCGGGAGGCAAAAATGACACCGGAAGAATTCCAGTATTTGTCTGACCTGGTTCGTCAGCGGTCCGGCCTCGTGCTTTCAAGCGACAAAACATATCTGCTTGAAAGCCGCCTGACACCGATTGCCCGCAAGGCTGAGCTTGGGGGCATCACGGAACTTGTTGCAGCCCTGAAGACGAGTGCCAACTCATCACTGGCCGCTGATGTTACAGAGGCCATGACCACGAATGAGTCCTTCTTCTTTCGTGACAAGACGCCTTTTGACCTGTTCGAAAAGACTATCCTGCCGCACATGCTGGCCAATCGGCCGCAGCGCAAGGTACGTATCTGGAGCGCGGCCGCGTCGACAGGACAGGAGATTTATTCTCTGGCCATGCTGATTGACAACAGTGCCGCTGCCAAGGGCTGCGCCTTTGACCTGCTGGGCACTGACCTGTCGCGCGAGGTGCTGGAGCGCGCGCGCGAAGGTTTGTACACACAGTTTGAAGTACAACGTGGCCTGCCCATTCAGCTCCTGATGAAGTATTTCAAGCAGGTTGGTGAGAGCTGGCAGATTGACGCCAAGATACGGGGCATGGCGACGTTCAAGGAGAACAACCTGCTTGAGCCTCTGACGTCGCTTGGCAAGTTCGACATTATCTATTGCCGCAATGTGCTGATCTATTTTGATCAACCGACCAAGAAGATGATCCTTGATCGGATGGCACAGATGCTGCCGGAAGATGGTTGCTTGCTGCTCTGCGCGGCTGAAACCGTTGTGGGCATTACGGATGCTTTCAAACCGGTGCCCGGATCCCGCGGGCTCTATGCACGCAACCCCGAGATCTATGCTGCCGCCGGTAAACCTGCAGCTGCTGCAAGACCGGTATCCGCACGTCCCGCTGCGCCGGCAACACCGAGCCCGAGTGCATCTCCCTTGAGCCGCACTGCTTAGCTGGTTTCGTACTTCGCGCGCATCGTCTCAACGTCCTTGGCAATCAGTTTTTCAAGGATGTCCAGATCAATGTCCTCAAGCTTGTTGATGTAGAGGCAGGCTTTTGACGTGCGATGCTTTCCGAGCTCTTTAAGCAAAGCGTCCTTACCGGCGAAACCCGCCATCAGGTAGACGGTGAGCGCGCTTTTGCGTGGGCTGAAGCCGGTCACCATCCAGTCACCCTCGCGGCCTGACTCATACACAAAATGGTATTTGCCGTAGCCAATGATGGATGGCCCCCACATGACCGGTCGCTTGCCTGTAACCCGGCGCATGATCTGCATCATCACCCTGGCTTCGGCGCGCCGACGTGCAGGTTGCACCTGACTGACGAAGGCGGTGACGCTTTGTTTCGTTGGTTTTGTCTTCAATTCAGCCATGGGGCAACGCTAGTGCGATTTGCCCACGAATTGAAGTAGCTGTAGGACCGGTCTGGCCTCCACAGCACGCCTGGCCGCCGGCTCTACGCCGCCTTTAAGCGTCCCGGCGACATGGATGACTGCCCCCGCTCGGGATTGGGCTCAACGTCAATGCCGAGTTTCTCCTGCAGGTGATCGGCGCCGCCGATATAGACACCGTCCAGCCATATCTGCGGCACGGTAACGGGCGTCTTTGGGCCGATGATCGGTTTGACGCGGGCGAGCATCTCATAGAGTGCGCCGGGGTTCTTCACCACGTCATGATAAGCGTAGTCGATGCCTGCATCGTCGAGATACTGCTTCGCCCGCTTGCAGTGGGGGCAATTGTCTTTGCCGAACACGTGGTTGCCGGTGATTGGAAAACGCTCCGTGTATGTGTTGATCGCCTTCTCCGCGAGCACGCCACGGTTGAGTGCCTCGCCCTGGCTGATGATTTCATCCTCCACGAGCACGATGGGGGCGTGCCAACCGCCGCGGCGCAGGGGTTTCCACCAGTTGGACAGCCAGTCGAGCACTTCCAGTTCAACGGCGCCTGAAGCGGTTGCGTTCTTGAGCTCGTTCTCCAGCGTGTCCTGGATGACGTCCTTGGTCAGGGCGCACTCGCCGCAGGGGATTTTGACCTTGAAGGGGCCCCATTTGCCGGCCCAGCGGTACAAGGTAATTTTGACCGGGGCGGGGGCGTCCGTCTCGCTTTGCGGGGAGGATGTCTTGGCCATTGTGGATGCTCCATTGTTTGCTGGTGGAGCATATGGACGCCAGCCGCCAAAAGCGAAATCACGTTGGATGCCCATATGCTCAAGAGATAGTGAGCACAGCGGTCCCCAATGGAAAAGGGCGCCTGCTTTGTGCAGACGCCCTTTGATGTGTGTCCCGAAAGTGAGGAGGTGTTACGCGGTTGCGGCTTCCGCGACTTCTTCCTCGACTGGATCGCGCAGCACGTAGCCACGGCCCCAGACGGTTTCGATGTAGTGGTCGCCACCTGTGGCGGCTGCCAGTTTCTTGCGCAGCTTACAGATGAACACGTCGATGATCTTGAGTTCCGGCTCGTCCATACCGCCATAAAGGTGGTTGAGGAACATTTCCTTGGTGAGGGTCGTCCCCTTGCGGAGCGAGAGCAGCTCCAGCATCTGGTATTCCTTGCCGGTGAGGTGAACGCGCTGGTTTTCAACTTCAACGGTCTTTGTGTCGAGGTTGACGGTCAGGCGGCCGGTGCGGATGACAGACTGGCTGTGACCCTTGGAACGGCGCACGACGGCGTGGATACGGGCATCCAGCTCATCCTTGTGGAACGGCTTGGTCATGTAGTCGTCTGCGCCGAAGCCAAGCCCGCGAACCTTGTTCTCGATGCCGGCCATGCCGGAGAGAATGAGGATCGGTGTGCCGATCTTGCCCAGGCGAAGCGTCTTCAACACTTCGTAGCCCGACATGTCCGGCAGGTTCAGGTCCAGCAGAATGATGTCGTAGTCATAGAGCTTGCCGAGGTCGATGCCCTCTTCGCCCAGATCTGTGGTGTAGATGTTGAAGCCTTCGGACTTGAGCATCAGTTCGATGCTCTGGGCCGTTGCGCTGTCGTCTTCGATGAGAAGAACCCGCATGTTCTTGCTCCCCCTTCAAGCGGCGTCGGCCCGTTCTGGTTTGGGCCTCGTGTGCCATATCGGACCGGCAAATCAGGTGATTCGCCGATACCCCAGTTAATCCCTGTCTGGACGGTAAGATCAAATGGTTAACAAAGCTTAACGACGCTTACTTTTTTTAATGCCCATTGCCAAAGCCTTTCACTGATGCGCGGAAAAGTGGGGCATTCGGGTCATCTTGGGGCAACTTTTTTGGCGGTCGACGGTGAATTCACCGCACAACGGCAATTTATCCGTAACAGATTGATAGGGTTTACCAGCCCTTAAGCGCCTTGGCGGCACACTGGCGCAAATCCGGCGTGTCTGTTGTGGCAGGCGCGTCCAGGCATGGGTGCGTGGGGACCAATGAAGCCGCTGCTTGCAGAAATCGAACGTCTGTCGTCCGTAGATCATTATGGAACGGTTGCGGCTGTGCGCGGGCTGATGGTTGAGCTTGAAGGGCCGCTCACGTCGCTGAGCCTTGGCAGCCGCGTGATAGTGCCCGGCGCCCGTGATCAGGCGGTGCCGTGTGAAGTGGTTGGCTTCAGAGACAACCGGGCGCTGGCAATGCCATTTGCGGCCATCGAAGGGTTGCGGATGGGGGCGCCCGCCAAGTTTGAGTCCGCTGAACCCATTATGCATCCGTCGTCCGCCTGGCTTGGCCGGGTGGTCAACGCCATGGGAGAGCCGATTGACGGCAAGGGCCCGATTGCCCAGGGCGCGGAACCCTGTTCCCTCAAAGGAATGCCGGTACCAGCGCACGACCGGGCGCGTGTCGGAGAGCGGATTGACCTGGGCGTTCGGTCGCTCAACGCATTCGCCACGACCTGCCGTGGTCAGCGCATGGGCATCTTTGCCGGTTCAGGCGTAGGCAAGTCCGTGCTGCTTTCGATGCTGGCGCGGTATTCATCGGCAGATGTGTCTGTCATTGGCCTGATCGGTGAACGTGGCCGCGAAGTACAGGAATTCATCGAAGACGATCTGGGCGAGGACGGCTTGGCCCGCAGTGTTGTCGTTGTGGCAACGTCTGATGAAAGCGCCTTGATGCGCCGCCAGGCTGCCTATCTTACCATGACGCTGTCCGAATATTTCCGGGACCACGGCCTTGATGCCCTGTGCCTGATGGATAGCCTGACGCGCTTTGCCACAGCGCAGCGCGAAAGCGGTCTTTCCGGCGGTGAACCGCCGACCACGCGCGGCTATACGCCGACAGTCTTTTCAGAATTGCCGCGCCTGTTGGAACGGGCGGGGCCGGGGCGTGTGGGCTCAGGATCGATCACCGGGCTCTTCACGGTGCTGGTTGAAGGCGATGACCACAATGAACCGGTGGCGGATGCGGTGCGGTCCATACTGGATGGGCACATCGTTATGGAGCGCGCCATTGCCGAGCGCGGGCGGTATCCGGCGGTGAATGTACTTAAATCTGTTTCGCGAACCATGCCGCATTGCCAGAGCGAGGAAGAATTTGCGCTGGTGCGGCGGGCGCGGGAACTGATGTCGGCGCATACCGACATGGAAGAACTCATTCGCATCGGCGCCTATCGCCGCGGGGCGGACCCGCTGGTGGATGAAGCCATTGCGTTGACGCCACAGTTTGATGCCTTCCTGTCCCAAAACAAGGGGGACACGACATCTCTGGCGGACGGGTTCGGCATGCTTCAGACCATTCTGACGAGTGGTTCTGCGGTGGGGGAGCAGGGTGAAGGTGACGAACCTGTCATGGATGACAGCTATGCTGGGCAGTAAGCGTTTGGGGGAAGTGATATGAAAGCCCGTACATCGTTGATCCGCGTGCAGCGGTTCCAGGTCGAAGAAATCCAGCGGCGCGTGGCTGATCTGGAGCAGATGCTTGATGACTTCCGCCGCGAGGAGGAAGAGCTGGAAAAGCGCGTGCGCTACGAACAGCAAAAGGCCGGTATTTCGGACGAAGGCCATTATGCCTATCCGACCTACGCCAAATACGCGTCCATGCGCCGGGATAATCTGGCGCAGTCGATCAGCGAGTTGTCGCGCCAGGTAGATGCGGAACGCGAGAAGCTGGCAGAAGCCTTTGAAGACCTGAAAAAGGTCGAACTGGTGGATGAGTCAGCCCGCGCGCGCGCCAAGGCAGAGGCTCAGCGCCGCGAGCAGGCAGACCTTGATGAGATGTCCTTGAACATGCATCGCAACGGCGCGGCGGACGTGCGGTAGCCACCCAGAATTCATAAATAAAAAGGCCGCTGTGATTTCTCGCAGCGGCCTTTTTGTTTGTGTTGAGGCTCGGCTTCGCGGTGTGATCTTAACCGCGGATCAAAATCCTCTTCAGGATGTAGAAGACAGTGATCACGATCAGGTAGCCCACATAGAGCAGAAGCACATACTTCCACCATTCGACATCCGCGAGTGGTGGCAGTTTGAGTTCCGCACCGCGAATGACGGGCAGAGCCGTATCAACAATCAGATGAATGAGTGTGGCGACAAAGCCGATAACCAGAATGCGCGAGTACTGACGCAGCACGAACGCTGCGAGCACGCCAATGATGATCCCCTGAATCGCATTGACCTGGTCAAAGCCCGCCGCAAAAAAGTCCAGCACTGGCTGGACGTACTGCATGACGTTTTCCATGAAAGAACCCCCCCTTTTGGGTCCAACTCCTTAGACGTTCCCATCACCATGGCCCGGTTCTTTATCAGGCGTGTGACCGGGCTCACGAATGATGTCGAAAGCCTACGCGCATCAGCAGGGTTTGCACAGGTGGTGTGGCTGGTGTGCCACAATCACTGCATGAGTACCGAAAAATCGGCGGAAAACGTGGTTGCTGCCGAGCTGTCAGGCGCGCATGGCTTCCGCCATCTCGCTGATGGCCGTGCCCGCTAATGCATCAGGACTGCGAGTCAGCAGCGGGGACTGATGGCGTACGGCATCGCGTACGGCACTGTCGCGTGGAACGCTGCCCGCGAGAAGGGGTGTCACGCCCAGGAAGTTGGCACAGGCGCGCGACAGGGCTTCGTAGGTCTTGCGGCCCGCTTCAATCGTCTCCGCCATGTTGATCACGATGCGTATGTCGACGGGCGTCGCGTCATCGCGCGGGGCCATGGAGGCAACCTTGATGAAGGCATAGGCGTCGGTGATGGAGGTTGGTTCGTCGGTGGCGACGACAAGTGTTGGGCCTTCCATCGCTGCAAAAATCGTAACTGCTGGATCGATGCCGGCGGCGAGATCAATGATGACGCGATCATAGTGTGCTGCGATGAGGGTAAGTCCCTGGCGCAGGCGGGCGAGCTCGGTACGGGCAAGGGCGCCAAGCGCGCCTGAGCCGGAACTGCCGGCGATGACGTCGAATGCACCGCGGCCCGACTGTGACCCTTCCCCGGCGATGCGAATGGTGGCGTCTTCAAATGCTGTCGTGCCGGCGACCACGCTCGCGAGGTCATGCTGTGGCGTCACACCAAGCTGCACATCCACATTGGCAAGGCCCAGATCACAGTCAACAAGCAGCGTCTTTTCACCTGCATGCGCCAGTGCGTGGGTCAGCGTTGTGGAGATCATGGTCTTGCCGACGCCGCCTTTGCCTGAGGCAACGGTGATGATCTTCTGACGGCGATGCGACAGAGTCGGGGCAGCTGTGTTTGTGGAGTGCGTACTCATGCGGATGTCGGCTCCGTGGTGGGCGTACCAGAGATGTGTGTGACTGAGGCCGTTGCGCGGCGCGGTGTCAGGGCTGCTTGTGGGGCGCTGGTCGTTGACTTGGTCAGGGTCAGATCGGCCAGCCGAGAGGGCGTGGCGGCGATGAGGCCGCCAGCCAGATAAGGCTTGATGCCAAACTCCGCAGCGGCAAGGCGGGCGGTCGCCAGGGCAGCCATAACGCCGCCCAGACGCTTTGTGGCGTCGGTACGGCTGATGATGACGCGCCGACAGCCAAGCTGGGCAAAGAACTGGGCCGCCTCAGCCATGTCTTCGGTATCGCCACCGGCAGCGATACCGCCAACTGGCTCAACGCTTGTGTCCGATTCGGCACCGCGGCAGGCCTCGACGAGACGGGCGGTGTGGTCCAGTTCGGCACGGTCATGGAGATTTGTGGCAGGCGTATCAATGATGCAGGGTCGGCTGCGGCCAAGCTCTGCACGGGTGTCCAGCATCAAGGCGAGTTCATCAGCGCCACGGACTTCAGCCACATCCTGATTGAGGACATCCGCATAGGCCTTTGATTGGGCAAGCGCGCCTGAACGCACGGCATCTGCGGTGATGATGTCGACCTGCTGACCGGCGAGTACGGCGCGGGCAGCAAGCTTCGCCGCTGTGACGGTTTTGCCGGAGCCGGGTGTGCCGATAAGCATGAGGGAGCCGGGCAACTGTGCGCCGATGGGCTGGAAATCCAATGCAATGCCCAGACTGTGGGCGAGGGCGCCTTCGGCGGCGTTGCTGTCATGGGTATTGGCGGCCTGCAAAAGGCGCTCTGCGAGGGCTTCCGGCACGCGATGGTCATTGAGAATGGTCGCCAGATCAGTTGCGGTGAGGCCAAGCGCGGGAGCATTTGATATCTGGGTGGCTTTGGCTTCGCCGCGCAGGCGGGCCTTGAGGCGCAGTTCAAGCTGATCACGCACCGGGCTGAAGTTTGCATCGTCGGCCTGGCGGGCATCGCTGCGGCGTTCGTTCACCGCTGTGACTTCAACACCGCCTGAGGCCAGCTCTTCGCTCGACACGATGATCGCTCTGTCCCCCAGTTCATCGCGCACACGGGCCATGGCCTCACGCATTGTGGGAGCTTTGAAACGACGCAAACGCATTACTCTTTACGCTCCGCCGCTAAATCTGGGCCAGCGTCTTGAGACGCGCCTGGGGGTGGACTTCAGCCTGGCTCATGACAACCGTCTGGGGGCGAACGCGGTCAACAACCGACCGGACGTAGGGCCGGTTGCCCGGGCTCACGAGCAGGACAGGTACGTCGCCGGAAGCACCGGCCTGGTCGAAGGCTGCACGTAGGGACTGGATGAAGTTCTGAAGGTCACTCGGCGGCATGGCCAGCTGCTTGTCTTCGCCATTGCCGATCAGCGATGCGGAGAACGCATCTTCCCACTCCGGTGACAGGGCGATGAGTGGCAAGTAGCCCGCATAGCTCTGATTGGTGTGGCAGATCTGGCGGGCGAGACGGGTGCGCACATGCTCAACAATCTGGGTGACGCTCTGGGTGTGGCTGGATGCCTCGCCGATGGATTCCAGAATGGTCGGCAGGTCGCGGATGGAGACGCGCTCGGTGAGGAGCTGTTGCAGCACGCGCTGAATGGTGGTGACGGATACGCGATCCGGCACGAGGTCTTCCACCAGCTTTTGATTGTCGCCGCCGATGTCATCGAGAAGTTTCTGCACTTCTGCGTAGGACAGAAGTTCGGCCATGTTGGCCTTGATGACTTCGGTGATGTGGGTTGTGAGAACCGTTGCCGGGTCCACGACGGTGAGGCCCCGGAACGAAGCTTCTTCGCGCTGGGTATGGTCGATCCATGTGGCAGGCAGACCGAAAGTTGGCTCTGTCGTGTGTTCGCCGGGAAGATCGACGGGACCACCTTGCGGGTCCATGACCATCAGGCGGTCCGGATAAAGGACACCGGCACCGGCTTCCACTTCCTTGACGCGCATGACGTAGGAGGTGGATTCCAGCTGCATGTTGTCGAGGATGCGCAGAGACGGCATGACGAAGCCCATGTCCTGGGCAACCTGTCGGCGCAGGGCCTTGACCTGCTCTGTCAAAGAGTGGCCTTCGCCGTCGCCTTCCAGCATGGGCAGGAGACCGAAGCCCAGTTCCAGGCGCAGTTCGTCCATGGCCAGCGCGGTCGAGATCGGTTCTTCAACGGGCGCGGCTTCTTCCTGTGCTGCGGCTTCTGCGACGGCTGCTTCCTCGGCAGCAACTTTCTGCTCGGCGTCCTTGGTGAGATACCAGGCCGCCCCGCCACTCAGACCTGCGAGCAGCAGGAAAGGAACCATCGGGATACCGGGCAGGAGTGACATGACGACCATGACGCCAGCAGACATGCCAAGCGCCTGCGGGTAGCCGGAGAGCTGGCCGAACAAGGCTTCATCAGCTGCGCCGTCAACGCCGGCTTTTGAGACGAGGAGGCCCGCGGCGGTTGAAACGATGAGGGCGGGGATCTGGCTGACGAGGCCATCGCCAACCGTCAGCAGTGTGTAGGTCGCTGAGGCATCAGCGAATGACATTTCCATCTGCGCGACGCCGACGATGACACCTGCAATGACGTTGATAAAAGTGATGAGCAGACCAGCTATGGCATCGCCACGCACGAACTTGGAAGCACCATCCATGGACCCGTAGAAGGCGCTTTCGGCCTCAAGCTCGGCGCGGCGGGTGCGGGCGGTGTCTTCATCGATAAGGCCGGCGGACAGGTCGGCGTCAATCGCCATCTGCTTGCCGGGCATGGCATCCAATGAGAAGCGGGCGGCGACTTCCGCGATACGGCCGGAACCCTTGGTGATGACGACGAAGTTCACGATCACCAGAATGGCGAAGACGATGATGCCGATAACAAAATTGCCCTGCATCACGAAATTGCCGAAGGCTTCGATCACGGCACCGGCGGCATCCGTGCCTTCATGACCGTCTGA
Source organism: Candidatus Phaeomarinibacter sp. (assembly GCA_050042885.1). Taxonomy (GTDB): domain Bacteria; phylum Pseudomonadota; class Alphaproteobacteria; order CGMCC-115125; family CGMCC-115125; genus Pyruvatibacter. The sequence goes on along the minus strand of JBHJJF010000105.1, from coordinate 8,892 downwards.
CAGGATCAGGCGCGTGGATGCCAGGTTGAGTGCCAGCCTCAACATGGTCGCGATCAGCAGCACTGTCGGGAAGGACGAGAACTCAAGAGGTTTCTTGATGAAGAGGGCGGTCATCATCACCAGCACCGAGAAGGTGATGGAGATGGCGAGGGCGAAGTCCAGCATCCAGCTCGGCATCGGCAGGATGAGGACAACGATAATGGTCATTACGCCCGCAGCAAGCGCAAGTTCGGAGCGCGCGCCAATGGCATCGCCAATGCGGCCGAGCGTCAGGCCGCCAAACAGACCGCTACCGGCTGGTGTCTCAGATGATTGTGTCGCGTCTGACATGGCGCGGAGGCGCTCCGGTTACTTCTAGGCGTTACGTTCAGGGCTAACCGGCAATCCGGGCTTCACCAGGCGCTGCAACCAAGACGCCCTGCTGGGTATAGAGGTTCAGCTTGTTGCGCAGGGTACGGATGGAGATGCCCAGGATGTTGGCGGCATGTGTCCGGTTGCCCAGGCAATGATCCAATGTGTTGAGGATCAGGTCGCGTTCCATGTCGGCAACCGTCATGCCGACGAGATTTCGGCTGACGGTCTCTGCCACCTGAGCGGCATGAGATGCGGGATCGCCAGACGAGATGGCCATGGTCTGGTCAATGCGGGAGCCGTCCGGCAGGCGGATTGCGTCCACGTCAATCTCTTCGCCGTTGGCAAGAAGCACGGCGCGGTGAAGTGTGTTTTCCAGCTCACGCACATTGCCAGCCCAGTGCTGGCGGGTCAGGTGAGCCTTGGCGTTGTCTGACAGCGGACGAACCGGAATGCCATTGGCATCGGCGTAGCGTTTGACGAAGTGGGTCGACAGCTCGTGGATGTCTGCCGGGCGTTCGCGCAGGGCAGGGATCATGAGGGTCACCACATTGAGGCGATAGAGCAGGTCTTCACGGAACGTGCCGTTGCGCACTTCCGCCGCAAGGTCCCGGTTGGATGTTGCAAGAATGCGGATGTTGACTTTCACCGGCTTAGTGCCGCCGACGCGGTCAATCTCGCGTTCCTGAATGGCGCGCAGGAGCTTGGCCTGCAGGCGGACATCCAATTCGGAGATTTCGTCGAGCAGCAGCGTTCCACCGTCTGCCTCTTCAAACTTACCGATGCGGCGGGAGACGGCGCCGGTGAAGGCACCTTTCTCGTGGCCGAACAGTTCTGACTCAAGCAGGTTTTCAGGGATCGCGGCGCAGTTCACTGAAATGAACGGCTTGTCCTTGCGGTTGGAATGGCGGTGGACATAGCGCGCCATGATTTCCTTACCCACGCCGCTTTCGCCGGTGATGAGGACGGACGCTTCTGATGGCGCGATCTGATCAGCGAGGCGGATGACGTCGGCCATGATCTCATCCTTGTAGATGAGGGCATGGGTGTCGTCGGCGACAGCTTCCAGCACGGCCGCGATAAGTTTGGCGTCCGGTGGCAGGGGCACATATTCCTTGGCGCCAGCGCGGATGGCGTTGACCGCAGCGCGGGCATCGGAGCCGAGACCGCAGGCGACAATCGGCAGGGCAATGCGCTCTGCCTGCAGCTGGGCTGCCAGCCATCCGATATCATTGGAAACTTCGACCATCAGGAGATCAGCACCCTGGCCGGCGCGCAGGGCGTCCATGGCCTGTTCGCCGGTATCTACCTGGGCGACTTTGGCACCTGTTTCCATCGCCATTTTGGTGGCGGTGGTGAGCTGGCCGTTGAGGCTACCGACAATAAGCAAACGCATGGTTTGGCTCCTTAACGCGAATACTGGACGCGCTCTGCTTCGGGCAGCAGGGCGTTGAGTGTGTGTTCGACCTGGCGAGGATGATCCTTGCGGCCGATGGCGGCTGCACCGGCGGCATAGATCGCGAGCATGTCGCGTTCATCGCCGCAGATGCGGTCAAGCTTGGCGGCGAGCGGGGAGAGCACCATGGTGCCAAGCACTGCGCCGTAGAAAGTGGTGAGAAGGGCGACGGCCATGGCCGGGCCGATCGCCGCAGGATCATTGAGTTGGCCGAGCATCTGTACGAGGCCCACAAGGGTGCCGATAAGGCCCATTGCGGGTGCGATGTCAGCGGCGCGTCGGAGAACCTCGGCACTCTCCATGCGACGCTGGGCTGTAGAGAGGCGTTCGTCTTCCAGCATGCGTTCGACATGGGCTACGTCCACGCCGTCTACCAGCATGCCAAGGGCGCGGGAGAGAAACGGGTCCTTGCGCAGTTTGGGGAGCAGGCGCTCAAGCGCCAAAAGGCCATCCTTGCGAGTACGCTCGGCGATTTTCAGCATCCGGTCTGCCGCGTTGCGGCGATCAAAGCTTGGTGTGGCGATCGCGCCATATGTGTCGCGCAGGGCGGTGATGACTTCGAGAGGAGAGAACGAAATCATGGTCACGGCCAGCGTGCCGCCGAACACAATGAGAGCGGCGCGCATGTCGAGGAACGCTGACCCGTTGCCTTCAAGGGTCAGGGCAGCCGCCAGCAATGCAAAGCTTGCAACAAAGGCGAGAATGGCTGTGAGCGATGTGCGCATGGGTGTTGCTTCCAGGGCCGCGTCGACTTACGCGGCGTTACCGCCCTTGATGATTTCGGTCATGGTCACGCCCAGGCGCTCATCCACCACAACGACTTCGCCACGTGCAACGAGACGGTTGTTGACGTAGATGTCGATGGCTTCACCGACCTTGCGGTCGAGCTCCACGACGGCCCCGCGGCCAAGCTTCAACAGCTGGCTGACTTCCATGTTTGTCTTGCCAAGAACGGCAGACACATGGACGGGAACGTCGAACACGGCTTCCAGGTCTGTTGCGAAGCGCTCTTCGGCACCATCGCCGAGGCCTTCGCCTTCTGCGCCTTCCGTCGGCACAGGAAGATCGGCGTCAGCTGCAGGAAAATCATCCCCTGTTGCGGGTGGTGCGCCGTCCGTTGGCAACTCATCCAACTGCATGTCTGTTTCGTCACTCATCTTCTTCTCCTCAACTCTGCCTATGGTCCCGGGTCAACGGATCTGCGGCAGCGGTTAATCCTGTTTGCCCAAAAGAGCGAAAAAATCAGTCTGTCCGCTGTCATCGGCACCGGGCGCTGACAGGTAGGTGTGGACAATCTGTTCAATGCTTGACTCAAGTGCCGGTGTGTCACGGGTGATCGCGCCTGTGCCCCACTCAATGCGCACATCACCCGGGGCGATGTTTTCGTCCGCGCGCAGGGCGAGCTGGCCTTCAAAACCGCTGTCTTTCACCATCTCCGCGATGCGCGGTTCCAGAAGCGGGATCGCGTCTTGTGTGGAATAGATAACGACACGTGCCTCATTGCGCAGGAGTGCAAATGACTGTTCGAGGATCGCCTCGATTTCCTTTGTGGGTGCCGTTTCCATCAAAGCCGGCATGAGCTTGCGCGAAATTGCCATCGCGATTTCGGCGGCTTCTTCACGCATGGCAGCACGCTCAACGCGGAGGTTCTCAATAAGGACAGAAAGACGGTCAGCCACATGGGCAGAGCCGGCAGCAATCTGGCGCGATACTTCAGCCTCTTCGCTGGTACGTGCGGCTTCTTCGCCCGCGGCGTAAGCTTCGGCGCGAATGGCCTCAACTTCCTTTTCGGACCATTTCGTCTTCTTGCGCTCGGCGTGCGGCTTCACGACAGCACCCTGCGAGAGTTCGCGGTCGAACTCGAAGCGGGGTGTTTCCTGCACTGTGATGATGGATGGGTTGGCCATGGCGGTATCTGCTCCCTTTATCCGTCCGAGAACGGATTAGTAGATGAGCTCGTCCTCCGAGTTGCCATCGGCCATCATGATCTCGCCCTTGTTGGCGAGGTCCTTGGCGATGTTGACCATCATCATTTGCGCTTCGTCCACGTCCTTGAGGCGGACAGGTCCCATCATGTCCATGTCTTCGCGCAGCATCTTGGCGGCACGTTCGGTCATGTTGGACAAGAAGAGATCTCGCAGGGTGTCTGAGGAGCCTTTGAGGCCCAAAGCCAGCTTGTCTTTTTCCACGGCGCGCAGAAGTGTCTGCACAGAGCCGGGGTCGAGCTTGGCCAGATCCTCGAAGGTGAACATGAGGGCCTTGATGCGTTCCGCCGCGTCGCGGTTACGTTCTTCCAGGGCCGTCATGAAACGATTTTCTGTCTGGCGGTCGAAGTTGTTGAAGATCTCGGCCATGGACTCATGGCTGTCGCGACGGTTGGTGCGCGCGAGGTTGGACATGAATTCCTGACGCAAAGTGTGCTCCACCTTGTCGAGAATGTCCTTTTGAACACTTTCCATGCGCAGCATGCGGTTGACGACTTCCATGGAGAAGTCTTCCGGCAGAGCGCCAAGCACATTGGCAGCATGATCGGCCCGGATTTTGGACAGCACCACGGCAACCGTTTGCGGATATTCGTTCTTGAGATAGTTGGCGAGAACGACTTCGTTCACATTTGCCAATTTGTCCCACATGGTGCGGCCTGCGGGGCCACGAATTTCGTCCATAACCATGTTGACGCGCTCGTCCGGCAGGAAGCGGGAGAGCAGACGCTCGGTTGAGTCAAAGCTGCCGACGAGGGCGCCTGTCGTGGACATGCCTGACACGAACTCAAGCAGCAGCTTTTCGACAAGAGATGCGTCGACGTTGCCCAGATTCGACATCGACATGGAGAGTTCGCGGATCTCATCGTCGTCGAACATCTCCCAAAGCTGCGCGCCATGTTCCTCGCCCAAAGCCAGGAGCATGATGGCGGCTTTTTCGCCGCCAGCCAGCTTGCTGATGTCTATCTTTGCTTTAGATTGCGTCGCCATTGGTTTCGACTTTCGGTCCAGTTAGGCAGTTGTGCTATGCGGTTTCATGAAGCCAGCTGCGTAGGATCGACAGGGACTCTTCGGGGTGGCTCTGCACAAGCTCACCCACCTTGCGGATTGAGCTTTCGCGGACCTGACCCTCAATTTGAGCGATGTCGATCATTGCGCTGGAGTTGTCTTCAAGCATCATGGCGGCCTGCTGCTCGGGGGTCGGGTCAGCAAGGGCGATCGGCGTTCCGTCCGCGCTTGTGATCACTTCCTGGCCCTGGGCCTGTGCCTGAGCCAGTATCTGTTGCATGTCCGGGCTTGGAAGCTGTGGGGCAGGGCTTGCGCTGGCATCTGCAAGTGCTGCCTGCCCGCCTTGCTGCACGCCTGGCGCCGTCAGCTTGTTGATGAGTGGGCGCGCCACAAGGAACACACCCAGAAGTGTTACCACCAACAGCGCGCCAAGCTCTGCAAGGCGCATGACGTCGAGGCTCGCCATAATGTTGTCTACGAAGCCAAGTTCTGCGGCGTCATCTGAAAGGGGATCAATGACGGCATCGTTGATTGGCAGGTTGACGACTTCGACCGTATCGCCGCGGGCCGCATCAAAGCCAATGGCAGAGCGCACAAGGCGTCCGATCATTTCGAGCTCTTCCGGCGTCCTGGCGGCATAGGTTTGTGTGCCGTCTTCCGCCAGCGCGTAGGTGCCATCCACCAGAACCGCAACTGACAGGCGGTTCACGCTGCCGGCTTCGATGATCTCGGTGGTCGTTGTTCGGGAGATTTCGTAATTGACTGTTTCCTCGACGCGGGCATTGCTCTCGTTCGATGTTGCGTTGTCCGCACCGCCGCCCTGGCCAATGGCATCCGGCAGGTCATTGCCAACGGTGACGCCGTCCTGGGCGTCGCGCTCCGTGGCGGATGACGATTCTTCAACGGTCTGCGTCGAGCGGACGACCTGCCCTTCGGGATCAAATGTTTCCGAGTTGCGGGTAATGCGATTGAAGTCGAGTTCCGCGGCAACCTGAATGCGGGCGCGGTTGGGTCCGACAACGCTGGTCACTATGTCAGACACCTGACGGCGCAGGCGTGTTTCATATTCGCGCTGGCGTTCATCCATGGACGATGAACCCAGCGACGTGCCGTCATTACCGCCGGCAATCATGGTGCCGGTTTCATCAATGATCGAGACGTTGGTTGCGTTCAGACCTTCGACGGCAGAGGCAACGAGGAACTGAATACCCTTGGCCTGGCTGCGGCCAAGGCCGCCGCGGGCCTTGACGACGATCGAAGCAGTTGGCTCCTGACGTTCGCGGCTGAACAGCTCACGCTCGGGCATGACCAGATGGACGCGGGCTGCCTGAACCGTATCAAGGGCGCGAATGGTACGGGCGAGCTCGCCTTCCAGTGCGCGCAGATGGTTCATGTTTTGCACGAAGCTGGTCGTGCCCAGAGCCGATGTGTCGTCGAAGATTTCGTAGCCGACCGAGCCGCCGGAGGGCAGACCTTCTTCCGCCATATTCATGCGCAGCCGCAGGGCTTCTGTCTTGGGCACCAGAATTGTGGTGCCGTCACCCTTTAGCTCGTAGGGCACACTCATCGCCTCAAGCTTGGCAACGATTTCAGCGCTGTCGCTCACCGGCAGGTCGCTGTAGAGCAGCGCCATGGTGGGTTGCGACACCCGCATCATGATGACGGCAAAGAAAGCGACCAGGGCGACGGTGACGCCGGCCAGCGCGATAAGCCGAGAGGGACCCAGTCCCCTTAGAAAACCATATGTGCCGGTCACGGCGCACCCCCGGAAGTTTGGTCGGGATTGCGCGATTGCTCCGGCTCATCCTGGGCCTGTTGGATCATCGCGCCGGATAAGAAGGCCGGTCCACGATCATCCGCCCATGTCCTTGGCGACTTTGTCCGTGTCCGGTGTAATCCAGCTAGGCAAGAATTACCCGGCACCGCTAAACAACGTCTTAACGACGGCGGAATACCCGGCAAAATTTGCCGGTCGATCAAAAAAAGTGAGTGCTTAACAAAAAGCAAACGCCGAAGAGTGTTTCCACTCTCCGGCGCTACGGCGCACAAGTACGCTAGCCTGATGGCTATCTTGGGGGCCGATCCTCAAAACGGATCCGCTTGGTTTAGTAATTAGTGCTCGCGGTATTGCTGTACCCGGGTGGCACGCAGGCCAGGCAGACCGTGGCGCTCAATGGATCGCTGCCAGCTCAGAAATTCTTCAACGGTCAGTGTGTAGCGCTGGCAGGCTTCTTCAAGAGACAGAAGACCTCCGCGCACAGCAGCCACAACTTCAGCCTTGCGGCGGATGACCCAACGCTTTGTTTCTGGCGGCGGCAAGTCGGCAATGGTCAGCGGACTTCCGTCCGGCCCGATCACATAGCTCACTCGCGACTGATATTGCATGCTCATCTCAAGCAAATCCTGACTTCAAACCGTCACACGTTCTGTGTGTCTGGAATGCAGACTACGCGCGGGGCATTTAAGGAAGGGCTAAATGCCATGGTGAATAGCGCATTAACTTTGATGCCTGCTTGTGTGCCGCAATGAACCATCGGATCAGGATCCAGTCGTTTTCTCACGCACCGTGATGACATCCGAGAGCTGGATGCCCGACCCATTGACGGTGAGAACAGGTGTGTCGTTGTCGAATTCGACAGCGGTCACGACGCCGGACTGCTTCATGGTGACATTTACTTCATTGTCGGAGGCGTCCTGTGCGATCACCCGCATGGTGTAGGCCCCATCGGGCAACGTCCTGCCGTTGCTGTCCTTGCCATCCCAGGCAAAGGTCTGGTTGCCGGAGATGTTCTGGAACTCTGATGTGTGGACAAGGTGACCAGCGGCGGCAGTGATGAAGAGCTGCACCTGGTCAGCGGGTCCTTCCAATTCATACCCCCACTGAGCGGTGCCGTCGGGCAGGAGCGATGTGGGGCTTTCTGCCACCACCTCCTTGCCGATATAGCCCACAGCGTCCGTCGCGAAGTTCGCGAAGGTAAGGTTGAGGAGTTGCTCTAGGTTCTCATTGGTGGCGATGTTCTGCTCCACGCTTGAGAACTGCACCAGCTGGTTGGTTAATTCGCTGCTGTCGAGCGGCTCAAGCGGGTCCTGGTTCTGCAGCTGCGTGGTCAGCAACGTCAGGAAGGTGTCAAAGTCAGTCCCAAGTTTGGCGTTTGCCTTAGAGGCGGCACCCTGTGAGGACTGAGAGGCTGCGATCGCTTCAATGGACATGGGTCAGTTCCTAAATCCGGATGTCTACGCCGGAGCCTGATCCGGCTTTGAGCGCATAGATGTGCTGGATGGCGGCCAAATCCGCCGTCAGGTCGTCGTCTGACGGTGTGGTGGTGTCTGCGCCATCAGACGGGTTGCGGTTGGCGGCAAAGCCTGACCCCTCGCTGTCATCGCGCAGCGAATAGCCGAGGCTGCCATTCTCCATATCGAGGCCGGCATCGCTCAGAGCCTTCTCAAGGGCACGGGCGTCGCGCTGAAGCATTTCCAGTGTCTCAGGCTTTTCAACCGTCAGATGGGCCTGCACGCGGCCATCTGTGCCCAGTTCCATGCGCACGTCGATGCGGCCAAGCTCTGCCGGGTCCAAGCGGATTTCAAACCTGTTGGTGCCGTTGGCCAGGTTGCGGGCCATGTTGATGGCGATCTCGCGTGCCGGTGTCTGCGGCTGAACCGGGGTGCCGGGCAACGATGTGGCCGCGGCGATGGCGCGGATCGTGACGCTTGGTGCGGGCGCCGCTCCGTCAGCAGATTGTGGTGTCGTGCCGGCGCTGCCTTCAAGACCCGCTACGCGAATGTCAGCGGGCGTGCCTGTTGCCTTTGCCATCACGGCCTGCAGGGCAATCTCAGATGCTGAGGAGCGCTGGAAAGTCTGCGCAGATGTCGTGCTTTTGTCTGCGGCTCCAGTGTCAGCTGGCTGGGGAGCAGATGCTGCAGACGTCTTGGGTTTGGCGTCAGACTTTGCATCCTGCATGGCTTCGGCTGTCGCGTGGCCAAGGCCGCGCTTGCCGACTGACTCAGCTGCCTTGGCAGCGACAGCGGCTTCAGCTTCGGCAGGTGCCGATGCTGCATCGGTGAGTGACGCATTGGCCCGGGCTGATGAAGCAGCCT
>JBHJJF010000104.1:0-7975 GCA_050042885.1 Candidatus Phaeomarinibacter sp. | reverse complement strand
ATTGATAAGAAGCATACCGCCGCAGACTGAAAACGAAGGAGATCACACCATGCTTGGATTTGAAGTCACCGGCCTGTTCAGCCTCATCTGGCTCGTCATCATTCTGTGGGCCATCATCAAGGTGGTTCAGTCCAGCGCGGGCGCACTGAGCAAAGCGATTTGGATTATCGTCCTGCTCCTGCTGCCGCTTCTCGGGCTGATTGCATGGCTGCTGTTCGGCCCTAAGGGCTGACGGAACGACTGCAGGTCTGTCACTTCTGACGGCCTAAGGCAGCCCTTACGAGCAAGGTAATTGGTCAGCATCTCGTGAGACCTGAGGTAGCGCGCACAACTGATCTCATCCGACACCCGCAGGACAAGAAACATGCAGACCGACAAGCAAGGACTGGCCCTCAACAACGCGTCACCAGAGGCAGCCGCACATTTCACTGACGCTGTCGACGATTTCAACCGCTATGCCGGCGACCCGATTGCCAAAGTGGACGCCGCCATTGAGGCATCGCCAGACTTCGCCATGGCGCACCTCTTCAAGGCGCACATGTTTGCGACAGCCACCGAACCCGGTGCAACCAAGGCGGCGGCGGAAATTCTGTCAACCGTTGCCAAGCTTAAGCTGGATGACCGCGAGGCCAGCCACGCCAAGGCGGCCGCCCATGTCGTAGATGGCAACTGGACCAAGGCTGCTGTACAGCTTGACCGCCACTCAATGGAATGGCCGCGCGACATCGTCGCGCTTCAGACCGGCCACCTGCTCGATTTCTACCGCGCCTATGCCCGCGACCTGAGAGACCGCTTCTCCCGTACCCTGCCCCAATGGTCTGAAGACATGCACGGCCGTTCTTTCCTGCTGGGCATGCACGCCTTTGGTCTGGAAGAAGCAGGCGACTACGAAGCCGCTGAAGCATCAGGCCGTGAAGCCATTGCCCGGGACCCAGCCGATTGCTGGGCACACCATGCAGTGGCTCACGTGATGGAAATGCAGGGCCGCGCCGAGGACGGCATCGGCTGGATGATCGCACGCGAGCTCCATTGGGCAGATGACAGCAATTTCTTTCAGGTCCACAACTGGTGGCACCGCGCGCTGTTCCATCTCGACCTGGAACAGAACACCCAAGCCCTCAAGCTCTACGACGACCACGTCCGCGGCGAGCCAAGCAGCATCGCCGTTGACCTGGTCGATGCCTCGGCCCTGCTCTGGCGCTTCAGCCTGCAGGGTATCGACACAGGCGACCGGTGGAACGAAGTGGCCGATGCCTGGAAGGAACATGCCGACGGCAGGCTCTACCCCTTCAACGACCTGCACGCTGCCATGGCGTATCTTGGTGCAGACCGAATGGACGACGTGGACGAGCTGCTGGCGGACTACCGCGCCAATGCCACTGATGTCAGCGAGGTAGGTCATTGGTGGATGGCCTTTGGTGAGCAGCTGATTGAAGGTTTTGCCGCTTTCAAGAAAGGCGACTTCGCATCTGCCGTCGAAACACTTCATCCGGCCCGCTACATCGTCAATGCCTATGGCGGCAGTCATGCCCAGCGCGACGTCATTGACTGGACGCTGACAGAAGCTGCGTTAAGAGGCGGCATGAAGAACACATCTGAAGCCCTGGCAAACGAGCGTCTGACGCAAAAACCGCTCAGCGCGGTTAACCGGTCGTTCTTCACCCGTGCGCAGCTACTCGGCTGACACGGCCGGGACTGTGGGCGACACAGAAACGGGGGACGTGAAGCCCTGATCGGGTGCCACGCCCCCGCTTTCCCGCGCATACCAGATGGCAGCAGACAGGATCAGGACTGTCAGCAGCCAGACGGTGGCGTTGATATAGCGGGCCGGCCGGGAAGCCTTCTTCTCAGCCCAGGTCCGTGGACCAATTCCCTTGGCCACAAAAACGATCTGCGCCACAAGATTGACGCAGGCGATGTTGACCGCAAGCAACAGCGCCGCACTGGCTGCGGCGCTCAAATTGCCGCTGCCAAGCATGATGCCGAATGCGGCCGCAGGCGGCAGAAGGGCGACAGCAACCATCACCCCTACCAGGGTGGCAGATAGCCCGGTGGTCAAAGACAGAACGGCCGCCGCCCCTGCCGCAAGGGCCAACGCGATACTGTCAAAGCCGACAACCGCCCGGCTCAGAAGTTCGGGTGAATCCAGCCGTCCGGTCCACAAAGCACCAATGGCAATCGACAGACCGATGGCGATGACGACGCCCAGTGCATTGGTCCCCAGCGCGCGGCCCATTAATGTCCGGTCGCCAATGGCAGCAGCGAACGCAAAGGCCAGATTCGGACCAAGCAGTGGCGCAATCACCATGGCACCAATCACCACCGCCACATTGTCCGTCAACAGACCAATGGCTGCCGTGATGGTGGACAGCACAGTGAGAATGAGAAAGTTGAGATCAAGCCGCGCACCCTTGTTGACTTCATTGAGAATGACTTCCCGGCTGACCGTCACCGACGATAGCGAGAGCCGCCTCGACTCATCGTCCGGCTTAGACGTCTTCGCCGCATCCGCAGGCACCGGCACACTCGCCTGCACCGGCAGCACCACTGCCCGCCAATGGGCTTGAGCACCGATGGCCGCCTGGATTGCATCCAGCAGATCCTGCACGCGTTTGGTCGAGATCACGAAGCGCACGAGACAGCGATCCATCTGGCTGCGCTCATCCGCATAGATGTCCATCGCTCCCTGCTGCTCTCCCAGAGCCACCAGAGTGTCCACATGTCCATGATCAGCCGTGACTTCAACCAGCTGCAGCGCCATCGCGAATCTCCGAGTATGCGTTGGAGCAGAGCCTATCATGGACGTTTGGCAGGGTGTGGTGGGCCGGGCAGGACTTGAACCTGCGACCAATCCGTTATGAGCGGACCGCTCTAACCAGCTGAGCTACCGGCCCCACCGTCGTGCGGCGGGACCGGACGGGATTCGTCCCGTGGCTGCACCGCACAAAGGGGCCTATAGCAGATCACATGGGGGGCGCGAAACCGTCATGATGCGGGCATATTTTCATCCGCATTATTGACATGATCGCCCCCTAGTATCAGCCCATAGTTCGCCGGTGCCCGGCACATGACAAGAAGCGTTCACGACTTTAAAGGAGGCCGCCCATGCGCGCCCGCATTTCCCAGAAATTCATTGCTCATCCCGCGTCACTCGCAGCTGCCTTTGCCGCAGCCCTGATGCTGGCAGCCCCTGCTGCCGTGGCCCAGACTGTTGAGCCCAAGCGCACCATCACCGTGCAGGGTGAGGGCTCGGTCTCCGCCAAGCCGGACACAGCCAGCGTCAACGCAGGCGTTCTCGCCGAAGCCAAAACGGCCCGCGAGGCGCTCTCCGCCAACACCGAAAAGATGACCAAGGTGTTTGACGCGATCAAATCCGCCGGCATCAAGGAAGAAGACATCCGCACGTCGGGCTTCTCGATCAACGCCGTGTACTCCCACTCCCCGCGCAAGCCGGACGGCAGCCATGAAGACCCGAAGATCACCGGCTACCGCGCCTCCAACAATGTGACGGTCATCATTCGCGATCTGGACAATGTCGGTAGCGTGCTGGATGAACTGGTGACTGCGGGCGCCAACAACGTCAATGGCGTGAACTTCTTCATTGAGAACCCCCAGTCCCTGATGGACGACGCCCGGCGCATCGCCGTTGAGGACGCCCTGCGCCGCGCAACGATTCTCGCCGGGACCGCGGGTGCCAATCTCGGCCCGGTCATGACAATCAGCGAAAGCGGCGGCTACCGTCCCCAACCGATGATGATGCGCTCCATGGCTATGGACGAGTCAGCAAAGGCTGTTCCGGTAGCTGCGGGCACGCAGGAAATCAACGCCAGCGTTAACATTGTCATCGAACTCGAGTAGGTCGCTGACACCCCCCCGACACAACAACAATCTGGCTGATCCGCCATGCAAAGGCGGGTCAGCCGGTGGGCAGTCTACACTAAGGCTGCACCACACTCTCAGCCGTCCAGCTGATCTCGACCGCTTCCGTCTCAGCCTCATGCAGAGGGATCAGCTCTGCCACCCAGCACTCCTGCATGTAGGGAAGGTGCCCGGCACACCTGGCCTTTAGTTCTGCCAGCAATGCCTCGCGGGACGGCGCGCCACAGGTCACCGTGGTGAAATGAACTTCGGTCACCATGACACCCATCACACCGGCCCATCCGCCTCCCTCACAGGCAGCAAGGATGTAGCAGTCTTCAGGATATCCGCTGGCGTCTGCACAGGCCTTGAGGGCGCACTCGACAGCCTTGGACGCTGTACCGGCGCGGCAGGACTCAAAGGCGGCCTCGGGCGCATAAGCAGCCGCATAGGCAGGCTGAACCTGTGTTGCGGCATCCTCCGCATGAGCCTGCGGCGCAAGAGCCATCAGACCGAGTGAGACTGTAAGAGCAAAAAGAGCGGGCAGCGGGCACACGAGCGTTCTCCTGAAGAAGAAACGAATCTACGCCGCAGTCTGAACCTCGTTGCCGTCGCCGAGCAACACCACCGCCGGGTTGTAGTTGCGGGCTTCTTCCGCATCCACCTGGGCGTAGGCCGCAATAATCACCTTGTCGCCGATACAGACCTTGCGGGCGGCGGCGCCGTTGAGCGCAATCACCTTGCTGCCGCGCGCGCCTTCAATGATGTAGGTCGTGAAGCGTTCGCCATTGTCGATGTTGTAGATATCCACCTGCTCATTGGGCAGCAGACCGGCGAGATCCATCAGATCACGGTCAATGGCGATAGAGCCCTCATAATGAAGGTCCGCGCCGGTAACCGTGGCGCGGTGCAGCTTGGCTTTCAGCATGGTCAGCAGCATCTCAGGCGCTCCCGAAAAGTTATCTCGCATATGCGAGATGAGGGCGCGTTTTACAAGTGATTGGCGTCAAAGTCCATAAGGCGTCTATTGACTGTCACCACTTGGTGACTTATGTATCACCACATGGTGACAAACGATCTCACACAGCCCAGCCGCACCCGTGACAGGGATGCAACCCGCAAACGCTTCATCGCGGCCGCCGGGCGCGTGCTGGCGCGGGATGGTTTCGCGAAACTGGGCGTCAACACGATTGCCGCTGAGGCAAAGGCGGATAAGGTCCTGATCTATCGCTATTTCGGCGGTCTGCAGGGCCTTATGGAAGCCTATGCGGCCGACGGAGACTTCTGGCCGTCCGCCGATGAACTGCTTGAGGGCATAGCTACCAACCTGTCCGGCGCCGAAGCAGCGGCACAGATGTTTCGCAACTACCGCATCGCCCTTGCTGACCGCCCACTCACGCTGGAAATCCTTGCGTGGGAAACAATAGAGCGCAACGAGATTACAGCCATCCTTGAAAGCCAGCGCAGCAATGCAAGCGCAGAGCTCATCAACAGGCTCGCAGACAGATCTCCCGCCCATGAGGGCCTGGAGATCGGCGCCACGCTGATCGCCGCAGCATTGAGCTATCTGATCGTCCGTTCCAGGACGATCGCGCGGTACTCCGGGCTGGACCTAAGAAGCGATGAAGCGTGGAACCGAATTGACCTGGAGATACAGCGACTGCTGACGGCAGCCTACGATTGACACACATTTTTTTGCCCTAAATGTCACCACCAAGTGACTTATGGAGGAGCCATATGACCAAGACAAACATCAACGCGAATCTGACGCGGCGCAGCTGGCTGAAACGCGCAGGCATGGGCGTCGGCGGCATTGTCGTGGTGGCAACTGGCGGCGCGGTCTGGCGGATGGCGGACCAGGGTCTCCTGCGCAACGCTAATCCCGCACTCGAAGCGTGGGATGACTATGCTGACGGCAAGTACAAGGGACCGCTGGCTGTTATCGCGGCAGGTGTTCTGGCTGCCAATCCGCACAACATGCAGGCATGGATCTTTGCAGCATCGCCAACGCGCATCGCTGTTTATGTCGACACCAGCCGCTCGCTCGGCGCAATGGACCCCGGCGACCGGGAACGCATGATGGGCATTGGATGTGCACTTGAGAATATGCTGCACGCAGCACCGGCCCATGGCTTTACGCCCGCGCTGTCGCTTTTTCCTGATCAGAGCCAGCGGGACCTTGTTGCAGCCTTTGACCTGAGACAGATCGAACCAGCTCCAACGCCCATCTCAGAGGCAATCGCGCACCGCAAGACCAACCGAAGGGCCTATGACCCTGCCCGCTCTTTGGACACACGGCTGATTGAGGCCTGGCAGACAGCGGCAGCCGCGACAGATCTGCAGGTTCTCATCGCGGATAGGGAAACCGATCTCTGGCAAGAGATGTCATCGCTCACCGTGGAGGCCACCGAACACATCATTGCCGACGCCCATATGAGTCATGACGGCCATGTGTGGTTTAGGCATGATCAGGACCGCATAGACCGTGAGCGGGATGGCGTCACTTTGCCCACATCGGGAATTCCACGCTGGATGGAGATAGCGGCCCGCACGCTGCCGCCCCTTCCTGAAGGTGTGACGCAGAACGCCTGGCTCAACAGCACGCAATCGGTTCACCTGCCGACGTCCGCGGCAGTCGGCACCATCATGGTGGCCGAAGCAGATTTCTATGATGACAGGACAATGATTGCAGCGGGACGCCTGTGGCAGCACCTGCACCTGATTGCAACGACTATGGGTGCCGACATGCATCCAATGAACCAGATCCCGGAGCGTATTGCGCGCGAAGGCCGCAGCGACCAGAGCACCGGCCTGACAGACAAGGTACGGACCGCACTGGGAGACAGTGGAGATCTGCCCGCCTTCTTCTTTCGCGCCGGATATGGCGCACAAGACGTGCCCCATAGCCCGAGGCGAACCGTCGATATGGTCACACGGCCTATCTAGGCGTGGCATCTGCGGGGATCATTCAATCACGGCGCGCTCACGCCCTGTTTCATCGCGTGTGATCGGCGGAACACCTACTTCCTGACCACACAACAGATCAATCGCCGACAAACATTCAACGTCAGGAACACACCATGAGCTTCAAGACTTTCTTTGCCGCAGCCGCCATCGCCGTTTCCAGCCTCTTCGCCGTTGCCCTGCCCGCCGCCGCCGACGGCCACACCGGCGCCCGTGCCTTTGATATCGCCGAAAAGCCGCTCGACGGCTCCTGGTCCATCGAGACCCGCGACGACGGCGCCTACATCGTGCTCAGCGATGACTTTCGCACCAGCAACGCACCGGACCTCAAGATTTTCCTCTCGCAGCAGGACGTGAACGACGTGCGCGACCGCACGGCCACCAATAACGCCGTCCTCGTCTCCAAGCTTCAGAGCACCTCAGGTGCCCAGGAATACAAGCTGCCGGCAGACTTCAGCAAAGACGCCTACACATCCGTGCTGATCCACTGCGAGCAGTTCTCCGTCTTCTGGGGCGGCGCGAACCTCTAAGGCTCCATCCAGCAGAAAAAGAAAACCCCCGAGGGCGATGCGCCTTCGGGGGTTTTTGTTTTGCGTTCGGATCGTTCGACTAGTTGTCGAGGAAGCTCCGCAGCTTCCTTGAGCGACTCGGGTGCTTCAGCTTGCGCAGCGCCTTCGCTTCGATCTGGCGGATGCGTTCGCGGGTCACCGAGAATTGCTGGCCCACTTCTTCCAAAGTGTGGTCGGTGTTCATGCCGATGCCGAAGCGCATGCGCAGGACGCGTTCTTCGCGCGGGGTGAGCGACGCCAGAACCCGGGTCGTGGTTTCACGCAGGTTGGACTGGATGGCGGCGTCGATTGGCAGGACGGCGTTTTTGTCTTCAATGAAGTCACCCAGATGGCTGTCTTCTTCGTCACCGATGGGCGTTTCGAGCGAGATCGGCTCTTTGGCGATCTTCAGAACCTTGCGCACTTTTTCAAGCGGCATGGAGAGCTTCTCGGCCAGCTCTTCCGGCGTCGGCTCGCGGCCGATTTCATGCAGCATCTGGCGGGACGTGCGCACCAGCTTGTTGATCGTCTCGATCATGTGCACTGGAATACGGATGGTGCGCGCCTGATCCGCGATCGAGCGCGTGAGCGCTTGGCGGATCCAC
>JBHJJF010000103.1:0-3123 GCA_050042885.1 Candidatus Phaeomarinibacter sp. | reverse complement strand
AACTGACGAATTCGCGGCCCGGACGCCCCAAGCGTCCGGGCCGTTTTCGTTTCCGGAACACATCATCGACCACCCATGACCCTGTCCCTCTTTCCTGTCAGCGCTGCCTACGCCCACGGCACCCTGCCGCCTGAAGATGGTCACGAAATCTACTTTGAAGAGTGTGGCAACACAGCGGGCGTACCCCTGCTCTATCTGCATGGTGGGCCCGGCAGCGGCTTTTCAACCGACATTAACCAGCTACTCGATCCCGAACACTATCGCATCATCCTGATGGATCAGCGCGGTTCAGGCCGCTCACAGACACATGGAAGTCTTGAAGCGAACACCACCCCCCACCTCATAAGCGACATTGAACGGCTGAGGCATCATCTGGAAATCAGCCAATGGCACGTATTCGGCGGGTCATGGGGCGCTACGCTCGCCATCGCCTACGCCATGGCCCACCCATCGGCCACGTCAGCCCTCACGCTCTACGGCGTGTTCCTTGCCCGCCAGCATGAATTGGAAGCGCTCTACTTCGACGGTGGCATTGCCGCGTCCATGTTCCCCGATGTATTTGCTGCCTTCATGGACCCACTGACGCCGGACCAGCAGGCCAACCCGATCAACGGATACGCCGAGCTGTTTCAATCCGCCGACGAGGCCGTAAGGCGCGCCGCGCTCAACAGGTGGACAACACTTGAGAAAGCTGTGTCCCGTCTCATCCTTGATGAAACACTGATGTCTGCTGACCTGTCAGACCCGGATTTCGTCCTCGCCCACTCCCTGATCGAGTACCACTATTTCTGTCATCATGGCTTCATCGATGCCGATGACATCTTGCGACGTGCGGGTCAGACGCTTGCACACATCCCAATCGACATTGTCGCATCCCGCTATGACATCGTCTGTCCGCCACAAACAGCCTTTGACTTTGCCCGTGCGGTGCCCCACGCCAGCCTCACTATTGTAGAGGATGCCGGCCATACGTGGCGCGATCCTTCCAATACGCAGGCACTGCTTCAGGTGCTCAACGCACACAAGGATACCTCATGAGTTCTTGCCCACCCCGCAAGCCATCCTCAAAACCCGGCGCCTGGAAGGTTCACAAAGACGAGATCGTTTTTGAAACGCCGTATATCCGCGCCAGCCAGCAGCGCTGCGAAACCCTGCGCGGCGCCATCGTAGAGCCCTCTCACGTGTACGACATGACCAACTGGGCAGCGATGCTCGACATCACCCCTGACATTGAAGCGGTGCTGATCCATAACTACCGCCACGGGTCAGAGCGGGTGATGCTGGAACTGCCCGGCGGCATGATCGATGACGATGATCCGAACACAGAGCATGCAGTGGCGCGCGAACTACGCGAGGAAACCGGATACACGGCGGACAAAATCTTCGCCCTGCCGCCCGTCCACCCCTACCCCGGCCGCTTCAGACAGATGGCCTATCCGTTTCTGGGCATCGGGGCGGTCAAGGAACATGAACAAGCACTGGAAGAGGACGAGGACCTGGAGGTCATCACGGTTCCCCTGGCGGAGGCATTCAGACTGTTCGCAGATGGCAGCGCGGACGTCGCCGCCGTGCATGCGGGAATCATGCTGTCAGCCCGCCACCTAATCACCAGCACGCACGAGCTGTCCCATTTACGGGACCATGTGTAAGGCCACGGGCACAGTTAACAGGATGTGATCAGATTCCTCCGATTTCTGCAGATTGAAAACCGCGATTTTCAGCCGTTTTTAAGGTCCACTCACACTTTCGGGTGATTGCGAAACTCAGCGAAACCGCCAGTTTGTCGCCGAAGCACATGTTGGTGCTTCGGGGTTTTCTGTGTGGGGTAGTCATGAGTTCGAGTATTTTTCGTCATTCAACAGTCAACAGCCATGTTCGCAATGCCTTGTTGTACGCGGCATTGGGCACAACAGCACTCACAGCGCTAACAGCAGCGCCCGACACAGCTTATGCAGACTGTGTCGCTACTGGTCCCAATACCTTCAATATCGACAACAACAACAATGGAACACGTCTCGTGTTGTTCAACGACTGTCCCGGCGTTGGCGCCTCCAACACCGTGACTATTTTGCCCGGCACCAACATTCTGCCTAATCCAGGCGTCTCAGCAGCCGTCAACACAGGCGCGAACAACTGGAACATAACCAATCGGGGCACACTGACCGGCTCCGGCCTCAACGCAGGGCTCATTCAGGGCAGCGACGATTCAAGCTTGGTAAATTTCGGAACGTTGAGCGGCTTCTTTGGCTTGCAGGTTACCGGCAACAACAACACAGTCATAAATGAAGTTGGTGGCCAGATTACGGATACCGGCGGGCGGGCGCTGGCAACGACCGGCCCTGTAATGGTCACAAACCGCGGCACCATTGCCAGTACTGGGTTGTCCGCCGTGAGCGTGGATTCAGGCAGCACTGTGCTCAACTCAGGCACCATTACGTCAAGCGGCGTCGGCATCGACGCTGAAAGCGGGTCAACCATCACGAATGCCCAGGGAAGGTCCATCACAACAACCGGCATAGGCGTCCAGTTCAACACCGGGGCGTCTACATTCATCAATTCCGGCACAGTAACCAGCAATGTCGTTGGCACCGCATTCACGGGCAGCGGGGGGGATGACGTCGTCGAATTGCAACCCACCGGCGTGCTGAACGGCAATGTGTTCGGCAACGGCGGAACGGACACCTTGCGCTTCGGCGGAACCGGAGCTGGCACATTCGATCTGACCGAGATCGACACAGGCACTGACACACAGAAGTATCAGCGTTTCGAAACATTCAGCGTTACGGGTGGTGAGTGGACGTTCAACAACACCACCACGCTTCCCTTCGCCATCAATGGCGGCACGGTCAAGGGCACCGGTACCTTCGGCGGCATCACCGCCAATGCGGGCGGCACCCTGGCACCTGGTAACTCCATCGGCACCCTGAATGTCGCGGGCAATGTGGTCTTTGCACCGGGCTCCATCTATGCGGTGGAGATCAACGAGAACGTGAGATCAGACCAGATCGTGGCCACAGGTTCTGCAACGATCAATGGCGGCACTGTTCAGGATCTGACGGAGCCGGGCACATAAAGCTAGCCTCAGACATTTGTCATTCTCACAGCCTCCGGTGGCGTCGCCGG
>JBHJJF010000102.1:0-5243 GCA_050042885.1 Candidatus Phaeomarinibacter sp. | reverse complement strand
GGGCTGCACGCGAGGCTGCGGTCTGCACGGTCGAGTCGCTGGCTGTGAAGTGCGATTTCACCGGGCCGGGCAAACTCGGTTATGTCGTCACCTCCTCCGCCGAAATCACCCGTCGGACACTCAGCGTCGTGTTCCTGTCCTGCGACGTTGAGGCATGCGGGAACAACGAGGAAGACCGGATGTTGATGGCTGCAACCGGCGTCTACAAGGTGGCGGCCCGTGACTGAGGCGCGCAACTCTCTCAAGGGCGACAGTGAGCGTCCCGCCCTGCCCTCTCCGCGGCCAGACCAGCCGCTCGACGGCTACGCGCCCATGGAACTGCGCGACCCGTTTGAGGCCTTCATGGGTCCCTTCTACAGCGAGACGGCGCAGAATGACGGGCTGAAACGCAAGGAAGCGTTCATCGTGGACGACCGCCATGTGGATGCCGACGGCAAGCTGCACCCGGGCATGCTGATGACTTTTGCAGATGCCATCGTGGGTGGGACTGCATGGAACTCGTCCGGGCGGCGTCCCTGCGTAACGCTCAGTATGCAGACGAGTTACACCGGCATAGCCAGGGCTGGCGACCTGGTGATTGGACACACGCGGCTTACGCGCAAGACCCGCGCGGTGGTGTTCTGTGCCGCGGACTTCTTTGTCGGCGATGAACTGATCTGCCAGAGCACCAGCCTGTGGAAGGTGCTCGGCGAGCACTGACCTCTCCTTACGTTACAGGTAATTGTTCGGCCGCCGTCTGCTGGTAAGGTCCATGAATAACCGCACTTCAATAGGGTTCAGCAACGGGGATACAATGACCGCATTCCGGCTGTTTCTGATCGGCTTCTGGCTGATCCTCGCCGCCTATACTCTTGTCGTAATCATGAATCACGGCATGGGCCTCCTGCGGATCTTCTTCGGCGATATGGCACAGATGACCTGGCCCGGCCAGTTCAACCTCGATTTCTTCGGCTTCCTGCTGCTGTCCGGCCTGTGGATGGCCTGGCGTCACCACTTCTCGCCTGGTGGGCTGGCGCTTGGCGTGCTCGGTGTGTTCGGCGGCATGGGCGTTCTGCCGCTCTACCTGCTATGGGCCCTTACTGATGCAGATGGCGACATCAAGATCGTCATGCTCGGCCGGCAACGCGCTGCATCCTGAATTACACATACCCAACCCAGGGGAAAATCCCATGCTCACGCTTCGCATCGTTTCCATCTTCTATTTCATAGCGGTCGCTGCGCTTACCTACACCGCAGTCAGCCAGACCGGCTGGAACCTCTCGGAAGTGTTCATTGGCGATGTTGCCGCCATGAACTGGTCCGGCCAGTTCAACATCGATTTTATGGCATACCTCACCCTGTCCGCCATCTGGGTCGGCTGGCGGCACAAGTTCTCGGGTCTCGGCATCGCTCTCATGCCGCTGGCGCAGGTGGGCGGCATCCTGTTCTTCACGCCGTACCTGCTGTGGGCGATCTCGCAGGCAGGTGGTGACCCTGTGAAACTGCTGCTGGGCGACAGGGCGGCAAACGCCTAACAGGCGACGCCGAAAGTAACGGTGATCTTGCGCACCCGTTTGTCGGGCCACGCCATCCAGCCATAGTCTTCCGGCTCGCCGACATCGACTGACTCACAATGGGCATCTCCGGGGTGCAGCACCCGACTGATCAAGTCCGATATGCGTGCGTCCAGCTCACTTTCAATGGAGGCAGAATAGGCCGCGGCAGGCACAAGAAAACTGGCGTCCTTCGGCCATATCTCCGGTTTACGCCCCGTGCCGGCATCCTGTCGCTCGTAACTCACGGTCATGAACTGGGAATAGCTCTCCGGAAAAACAGCGCGGATGGCTTCGGTGAGCTCCTCAGGAGGGGTTACCACTGTCATATCCGCAGCTGGACGGTACGTGTCTGACCCGTGCCCGTCGGCCATTGCCACGAGCCCGACCGGCGTCACCAGCATGCTGATAAGGATCGCCGCGCCAAGATGGGATTTCGTCATCTGATGGTTCCCTGGTTGGTTTCACCAGCGAACCATACCGCAAAGCGACGTTCAGGAGACCCAGTACACCGCGACCAATATCAGACACCACAAAGCGAGTGATATGGTGCCTGCGAACAGCAGCTTTCTGCCCGTTGACCAGCCTTCAGGAAGTTGACGCTCGGCTGACAAAGACGGTTGAAGCCTTGCCTCTTCGAGGTGAATAATAGTCGCACCCATTGCCATCAAATTCCGCTCTAGTGGAATCACATACTGAATACTGGCGCAAACCGGATTAGAAATCTGTCAGTTTAGTGACACTCTGGTTGCTTGATTTCGGCATGACCTTTGACGGCAACAAGAACGACATCAAACCAGGGAGCCAGATATGGCCATCGACTACGATCACCTCATGTCTCTGACGTCCACGGGAGAGACGTTCTCATATGGCGACCGGGAGACCATGCTGTATGCGCTTGGTGTCGGCATGGCGCGGGACCCGCTGGCGCCCAAGGAACTGCTCTATGTTTATGAGAGCGGCCTCAAGACGGTGCCGACGATGGCTACGGTCATTGCCTGGGGCGCCGGGCCACTTAGGGACTCGGGCATCAACTATCTGATGGTCGTGCATGGGGAACAGAAGCTGACTCTGCACCAGCCGCTGCCTGCCGCCGCCGACATCATTGCCGACAGCAAGGTTGTGGGTGCCTATGACAAGGGCGCTGACAAGGGCGCGGTGATTGTAACGGAAACGGATATCCGCCTTGCCGAGTCCGGAAGCGCACTTTGCACACTTACCAGCACCACATTCGCAAGGGGCGATGGCGGGTTCGGTGGGCCAAGCGACGGTGCACCCAAACCGCACCCGATCCCCGACCGCGCGCCGGACGAGACCATCGAGGTGGATACGCGGCCGGACCAGGCGTTGCTGTATCGTCTGTCAGGCGATCGTAATCCACTCCATTCGGACCCTGAATTTGCGACGGCAGCTGGGTTCCCCGCCCCCATCCTGCACGGGCTATGCACGTATGGCACATGCTGCCGCGCGCTGCTGGGATCTGTTGCGGACTACGACCACACGGCGATCACCGGATTCGACGTGCGGTTTTCATCCCCGGTGTTTCCCGGGGAGACGATTCTGGTGGATGTCTGGAAGGACGGAAACATCGCGTCGTTCCGCGCCCGCCTGAAAGAGCGCGATGCGGTGGTCATCAACAACGGCAAATGCACGCTGAAGGCCTAAGGGTCACCAGAGCATCATCGGTGTGTGACTGAAATTGTGGGGTGTTTGGCCTTTCCGCCAGACACCTCCACTGGCTATGCTCTGTTTCATGAGCAAAAAAAGTCGCAAAAAGGCTGACGATTCAGCCCATCCCGCTCCCAAACGGGTGCTGATGATCGCCTATGACGATGTCCAGATTCTGGATGTCACCGGGCCGTTTGAGATTCTTGCCGGGGTTAATGATGCCCGGCTCAATCCGGATTCCTGGGCGCTGGACGGATACCAGCCAAAGCCTGGAGAGACGCATCCGGCATATGAGCTGACCATCGCGGCAGAACAGCCCGGGCCCTTCACACCGACCTCCGGCAAGAAGATGGATGCCGATATTGGGTTTGGTGACATCACTGATGCGTATCTAGATGGCTTGCACACGTTGATGGTTCCTGGTGGTGAGGGCACAACAGCGGCCATGCGAGATCCCAAGGTACTGGACGTGGTGGCGCGCGCCGGCGCCAGGGCAGAGCGCATCACATCCGTCTGCACAGGCACGTTCATTCTTGCCGAAGCCGGTCTCGTGGATGGCCGCCGTGTCACGACGCACTGGAATGTCGCGGACGTGCTCGCCAAGATGTTCCCTACACTGACGGTTGATGCAGATTCAATCTATGTCCGCGATGGCCATATCTGGTCATCTGCAGGGGTGACAGCAGGCATGGACCTGGCATTGGCACTGGTGGAAGAAGACTGCGGACGTGATGTGGCACTGTCTGTCGCCCGCCGCCATGTGCTCTTCATGATAAGGCCCGGCGGACAGTCGCAATTCTCGGCACAGCTTGTGGCGCAACATGCCGCCAAGGGCAAAATCGGCGACGTGGCCCAGTGGATCCTCGACATTGTGTCCGAAGACCTGTCGGTGCCGGCATTGGCTGAACGCGCTCACATGAGCGAGCGGACACTAGCGCGGGCCTTCGTCAGCGAGACGGGTCTGACGCCTGGCCGGTTTGTCGAGGTTGCCCGCGTTGAGGCAGCCCGCCGCTATTTTTTAGAATAGTCGGAGTACACCGAGACCATCGCGTGGGCGTGCGGATTTTCCAGTGCTGAACAGATGCGCCGCGCGTTCCATCGCCGCGTTGGTGTCAGCCCGGCGGATTATCGCTCCCGCTTCCGGCGAATGCCGGTGATGGGACCACACGGGCCGGTTGCGCCGCTTGATATCAACTCCCCGACCCATGCGGGCATGCAGTAGGACACTGAATTCATGAATATTGGACTGTTGATTTTTGACGACGCGGAAGAACTCGACTTCGTGGGACCCTACGAGGTCTTCACCATGTCGAACGAGGTGTTTGAGCATACCGGTAAGACGGCGCCCGACAGTGTTTTTCTGATTTCCGAGAACGGTGACAGCGTGAAGTGCCGCAAGGGTATGGTGATCGAATCCCATGCCTCTATCGAGGACGCGCCTGCGCTCGACGTATTGCTGGTGCCAGGCGGCCAGGGAACACGTACCGAGGTTGAAAACAAAGCTGTGCTGGACTGGATTGCTGCGGTCAACAAGACCAGCACATGGACGACCAGTGTGTGCACAGGGGCCTTGCTGCTGACGGCTTCAGGTGCGGCTGCGGGAAAACGCGTCACGACCCATTGGGGCTTCATCGAGCAGCTGCGCAAGCGCGACGAAGCCTCAGAGGTCCTCGAGAACACACGCTATGTTCGGGACGGCAAGGTCGTGACGGCGGCAGGTGTTTCCGCCGGGATTGATATGGCGCTCTGGCTTGTTGGCCAGATACATGGGCCGGACCATGCCCGCGCCACGCAGCGCGCAATGGAATATGACCCAGCACCGCCCTATGCCGCCGCCGTCTAGCGTCGGCCAGGCAACCTGTCGATAGCCTCATAAGCTACCGCCGTCTCAGGACGGCCGTCGCGTCTCTGGCTGGGTGGCAAACATCTCGCGGTTCCAGAGATCTTCCCCCCTGCGGGCGCATCTCAACCAATAGCTACAGTCTGAGCCCTCCCCACCTCAAAGAACCGCACAGACTTTGTCGGCGGCTACAGACGTCATAT
>JBHJJF010000101.1:0-9305 GCA_050042885.1 Candidatus Phaeomarinibacter sp. | reverse complement strand
TCAGCTACACCGAATACGGCCCCGGCGGTCTTCTGGAATACAAGTAGGCCTATGTGGCGCTTGCTTCGGGCGGCACCCAGGTCGGCTCCGACATCGATTTTGCATCCGGCTGGCTCACGCACATCCTGGGCTTCATCGGTATCCACGATGTCGAAATGGTCGCCGCCGACCGCACCATGATGGACGACCAGTCCGTCGCCCGCGCCGAAGCCGCAGCTGAAAAGCTGGCTGCATAGAAGTCCCGCAATCAGGCAGGAGGCACAGTCGCCTCCTGCCTACTTTGGAATGATCGGCACCAGCAGGTGAGAGTCATAGTCCC
Organism: Candidatus Phaeomarinibacter sp.; assembly: GCA_050042885.1. GTDB lineage: Bacteria > Pseudomonadota > Alphaproteobacteria > CGMCC-115125 > CGMCC-115125 > Pyruvatibacter. The sequence continues at coordinate 8,986 of JBHJJF010000101.1, read as the reverse complement.
CGCCGGTATGGATGACATGTGTGCCTTCATTGACTGTCGTGTCATGCGCCAGCGCCATATGGTCCATCTGGTCGCGGCCCTGCACGGACACCTCCAGCGTGTCGCCGGGCATAAACCGCGTGCCGCTGGGCAAGATCTCGATTTCGACGGGAACGATCTCACCACCGGACAGCGGAAGACTGCGCTCATGAGCTAGCAAAGGCTGGGCCGGTGTTGAGAGATCGGGGTCAAGCTCACGCTGCGACACGCGCAGCCAGCCAAGCGCCACAGGGCCTTTGGTGTAACTCGCCTTGGCGTAGAACGTGACTTCGTCGCCTTGCGGATTGTATTTGCGGATCGCGACAAACAGATCCATGTCGTCGGCGCCGTCCGCCTCGACCCACAGTTTCAGCTTCATGTTGCCTGTGATCTCCGTTTCCGCATCAAACATCTTGCGGAACACAGCGCTGCCCGCCCGGGCGTCATATCGCGTGGCAGCGCTGTCGGCCGGTTGCGTGTCGGCGAGTGCGTCAGCACCGGCATCCAGATAAAGCGGTGTCAAAACGGTGGAGGGCAGGGGCCAGGTGTCTTCACTGCGCACACTGTAGGTATCAAGCGTGTCGCGCACCTCCAGCCGGACGCGCGGACGCGTGTCGAAGCCGTTGTCCGCACCTTTAAGAAAATGGTCGAAGAAGGCCGTCTGCATCTCCAGCGCCTCGGGGCTGTAGTAGACATCCCATTTGGGCTGGCCATGGGTGTAGAGCCACTTCTGCTCAGACCCGATGCGCTTGAAGCCTTCAAACGATCCGCGCGTATGCATGCCGTGATCCGACCAGCTCGCCGCGATGAGAGCCGGGACCGTGATCTCCTCCAGCGCAATGCCGGACTGCGGCATCACGTTCTCCTGCAGCCACTTCATCAGCATCGGTCTTTTGCCGGCAAAATTGACGATCGCCGCCGGCGGCAGGTTGATGTCATTGGCCTTGCTGCGCACCCGCGTCAGCCAGAACTCGGTAAACGCCGTTTCCGGAATGCCGCCGTGAAACAGCACTTCGCGATAATTATCGCTCTGGCCTTCCCACGGCATGATCGCTTTAAGGTGCTCCGGTGCGCTGCTGGCCGCCACCCATTGCGCGATGGCGAGGTAGGAAACCCCCGTTAGACCAACATTGCCGGTGCTCCAGTCCTGTGTCCCGGCCCAGGTGATGGCATCGTGAAAGTCATGCCGGTCCTGCATGCTCAAAACGCTGGCCACGCCTTCTGATTTGCCATAGCCGCGGCTGTCCAGCGTCACGACTGCGTAGCCCTGCTGCACCCAATAGGCCGGGTCCGGACCTTCCCATGGGGTCCACGGGCTAACGCCGATCTGCCCCATGTCATACTCAGGCGTCGCATTGCGGCGGATGTAGTCGGGGTACTGGTTCGGGCCTTCATCCTTGTGATAGGCGGTCAGCATCATCACAACAGGAAACGGGCCTTCCGTCTTCGGACGATAGACATTGGCGGACAGCCGAACGCCATCGCGCGTTTCGACGCCGACATCCCGGTCAATAATGACCTCGTCTTCCAGCCCGGAAATGTCCTTGATGATGATCGGGCTGTCCGGCGTGCCGATGAAGTCGGACAGGTCGGACGGTTCATGCAGGTCCGGACCGCTGCCAAGCACGAAGGCAAGCCCTGCAACCACAAGTGTGGCAATCCCCGCTGTCGCGATGAGTGTCTTTCTCATTGTTGTTTCCTTCTTTGGGCGGGATGCCCGCCTCTATGTCGTGGTGGGGAACAGGGTGCTCAGCACACGGTCGATATGTGCGTCGATGCCTGCATCGCTTGCGATGTCGTCGCGGTAGAACTTGTTGGTGAAAGGGGCGATCGCAAAGGGAATGGAGCCGAGCATCACCAGAAAAATGAAGAACGAGTCCGGATCATGCTCCGTCAGGTATCCGGCCTTCTGCACGCGTTTGAACACCGGTGTGATCAGCTCGTGCACCGGCAGAATGCGCTCCGCCAGATAGTCGAGATGCGGGCCCGGTTCACCGCTTTCTTTCAGCATTAGCTTTGCGACTTCCGGCATCTCAGCTGTCTGGCGCATGAACTGAACCGTAAAGGTCTTGAGCAGTTCTATCGGGTCTTTGTCATCAACCTGATCAAACAGGGGTAGCTGACGCGCGGCCACCTGCCCGATGAAGTCGTCGACGACGGCCTTCCACAAGTCATCCTTGGTGCCGAAGTGATGACGGATCACCCCATGCGTCGTTCCAGCACTGTCGCCAATGTCCCGTAGGCTGGCAGCGCCGAAGCCCTCTGCTGCGAAGTGCCGGCCTGCAGCGGCCAGAATCGCACGCCGGGTCTCTTCAGCCGCTTCCGCAGAGCGCTTGCCGCGCTTTCGCTCCGTGATTGCTTTTTTATTATCCATATGGATAGTAAAAAAGCAATCCAGGCCAAGAGTCAATCGCCAGCTCGGCTCGCGGTGGCTACAGCGCTGCACCATGTCGGACCGTCTGTGCCAGGAGATGCTGGTCCCCACGAGATGCTGGTCCATTGAGGCATGGAGCAGACCCACCTCGCCGGTTTCCTTCCGGACCTCTATGCCGAATACCACCCGGGCTGACGGCGATCTGTCTCAAAACAATTGGCATATATATTGCCAAAAGACCCCTTTCGCGCCATGCTGCCCGACAGATATCCCGGCGGGCGAGCCTCTGTGCTATGTCACGTCTGGATTGAGCGAACGACATTTCTCGATGGGAGCAGCCATGGCACCGGCAAACACAAACGTAATCCGCACACCCGATGCCCGGTTTGAAAACCTGCCGGACTGGCCCTACGCGCCCCACTATCAGGAAGTCGCCCCCGGCATCGAGATGCACTACGTGGACGAAGGCCCGCGCGACGGCAAAGTCGTGCTGCTGCTGCACGGCCAGCCGAGCTGGGGCTATCTCTACCGCAAGATGATCCCGCCGCTGGTGGATGCCGGCTACCGCGTCATCGCACCGGACCTGATCGGCTTTGGCCGTTCCGACAAGCCGACATCGAAAGACGCGTTCAGCTATGCCGGCCAGGTCGCGTGGATGCGCGCCTTCGTCGAACGCATGGACCTCACCGGCGTCCACGTTTTTCTTCAGGATTGGGGCGGGCTCATCGGCCTGCGCGTGGTGTCCGAAGTGCCAGAGCGTTTTGCCGGCCTCATTGCCGGAAATACCGGTTTGCCCGCAGCCCCGTTCCCCATGTCCGTCATCGGCCGCTGGGTGATGCGCTACAAGGCCTGGCGCAAGGGGGATACGGTTACTGCGATGGACATGATCAACGAGTTTCCTGACTGGATCGCCCACGCCCGCTATGCCCGTGAGTTCAATCCGGCTATCACCATTCAGTTTGGTACGACAAATGAGCTGAGCACGGATGAAGTAGCGGCGTATGCAGCCCCCTTCCCGGACGAGCCTTACATGGCCGGCCCGCGCTCCATGCCGTGGATGGTGCCCAGCGAACTGGCACAGGGCCACGCCGCGTGGAAGAAGCTGGAAAAAATCGACACGCCTGTCCTGCTTGTGTTCTCGGACAGTGACCCGGTTACAGCCGGTCAGGACAAGGTGTTCGCGAAGCGCTTCAAGGGCGCCAAAGGCCAGCCCCACAAGACCATCGAAGGCGCCGGCCACTTCCTGCAGGACGACAAGGGCGAAGAGATTGCCGAGCACATGATCGGCTGGATGAAGAGTCTCTAGGAAGCACAGGTTCGATTATCACGACCGCATCGCCATCCCCCGGCTTGACCGGGGGATCCATGCAGCATCCGCCCATTGGATTGTCCGGTTGAACCGGACAATGGCGTATTGTGGGATTTAGGCCGCGTCACGCTTCGGCGTCATCAGGAACGCTGCGATAAACGCAATCGCCAGCGCCTGATCAATGATGCCACCGATGAAGAACTGCTCGTCGCCACGCCCTGCCAGATAGAGAACGATAAAGGGCAGGGCGGCGAGTTTCTCCAGCACGCAGACCAGCATCGCCGGGCGGTAGCGCATCGGGTCCGTCGAAATCAGCAGAAACAGGATCTGGAACGCCAGCGCCAGCCCGGCGAAGCCGTAATACGGCACAGGCTCCGCCATCCCGGAGGTGTCCGCAAAGAACAGCGGTGTGATCACCAGCAGGCCGTAAATGCCGGCAATCCGAAAAATCCATTTTGCAGCAATCATAGACGCCTCCCCTTGTGGTGCCGACCGGGAGGCTAGTGCCGCCCGCGCGCCAGGCCAACACCGGGGCGGGTACGCAGCGTGTAAAACGACATGACACATTCGCAAGAGGGTCCCGCCCGCAGTGTCTCGAGCGGGACGTCATCTGTCCGGATGGAGGTCTCCGGTCAGGCGGCGCGAGTCCACACTTCCTTGCGGTACACCTGCACGGCGACAAGCGCCAAGGCGAGGACCGTCGCCCCGATGAGGGTCTGGGTGGGCCCGAACATTAAAGTAAGCGAGACCGCCCAGAACGTCATGGCCAGCCCGAGGGCAGCGCGATAGTCGAAGTTGAGCGCAAACAGCAGCATCGTCAGAAACAGGAATCCGGTCTTTGACCAGTAGACCTTGTTGGCATCGACGACGAAGGCAGCCGGCTCGGTCACGGCGGTATAGCTCGCAAAGATATTGACGCCATCGCCGAACCACAGGTTCAGCGTCATGGATCCGACCAGATAGGCATAGTTGCCCACCGCGACGTAGAACAGGATGTTCGGCAGGAACGGATATCGAAGTTTTGGCATGGATTTAGCCCCCAAAATTGAGAAGAGTCTCAAATATGAGGAGAATCTCATTTTTCAAGGCCTGAATTCGTCTCCGCCGCGAGTGGACCCACCGGTCAAGCCGGAGGGACACGGAGGAGAAGGTCGAGCCAGACCGCAAAGCGGCCAAGCGTGCGACGGCACCCCGGCGCTTATTGCGCCGCCTCGCCGGAGGGCCTGCGGCCCGTGAGCGCAAAGGCCACCGCCGGTGGCCACGCGCGCGACTGCGCGCCGGCCGGTCAGGCCGCCCCGCCGGAGGGCCTGCGGCCCGTGAGGCCAAAAAAGTCATAATGGCAGAATCTGAGGGGTCCGCAGGACTAGCGACGCGGATTGCTTCGTGCCAGAGTCCGGCCCGGGATGCGAGACCAGCGCGAAAAAGAGCGGAAATCCGCCGTTTCCATATGGTCTTGCTGGGGATTTGGAGCAGGCGAATGGTCGCCCGCTCGCCCATATAAGAGATTGTCTATCGGCGCGGCGTCTGACGGTCAGGCCCCGCGCACAACACGGGAGTAAAGACGTGAAGGAAGCCCTCCAGTTTTACATCGATGGTGCCTGGGTAGACCCGGCCACCCCCAAGACCCTTGAGGTCATCAACCCGGCCACCGAAGAGCCCTGCGGCACCATTTCCATGGGCTCGGAAGCAGATGTCGACAAGGCCGTCGCCGCTGCCAAGGCCGCGTTCCCCGCATGGTCCACAACGACCCGCGAAGAGCGCATCGCGATCTTTGAAAAGATCATCGAAGTCTATCAAAGCCGCTATGACGAGATCGCCGAAACCATCTCCACCGAGATGGGCGCACCGATCTGGCTTTCCAAAGCAGCCCAGGCTGCAACCGGCCTTGGCCACTTCACCACCAACCTCGAAATTCTGAAGAACTACCAGTTCGAGGAAGTCCGCGGCTCCACACAGATCAAGAAGGAAGCTGTGGGCGTCTGCGGGTTCATCACGCCGTGGAACTGGCCGGTCAACCAGATCGTCTGCAAGGTCGCCCCGGCGCTCGCTGCGGGCTGCACCATGGTGCTGAAGCCCTCTGAAGTGGCACCGCTCAACGCGATCATCGTGGCGGAAATCCTGCACGAAGCTGGACTGCCCAAAGGCGTCTTCAACCTTGTAAATGGCGACGGTCCTGCTGTTGGCGCACCCTTGTCCAGCCACAAGGACGTGGACATGGTGTCCTTCACCGGCTCCACCCGTGCGGGCATCCTGGTCGCCAAGGCGGCTGCCGACACGGTCAAGCGCGTCGCGCAGGAACTCGGCGGCAAGTCGCCGAACATCGTTCTCGAAGATGCCGACATCTCAGCTGCGGTCGCCGGTGGCGTCCAGGGCGTGATGATGAACTCGGGCCAGTCGTGCAACGCGCCGACCCGCATGTTCGTGCCTGCGGCCAAGAACGACGAAGCCAAAGCCGTTGCCAAGGCAGCTGCTGAAGGCGTCAAGGCCGGTGATCCGCATACGGAAGGAACGACAATCGGTCCGGTTGTCTCGGAGGTTCAGTTCAACAAGATCCAGGACCTGATCCAGAAGGGCATCGACGAAGGCGCAACGCTTGTCGCCGGCGGCACGGGCCGTCCGGATGGTCTCAACAAGGGCTACTACGTCCGGCCCACCGTCTTCGCCGACGTGACGCCGGACATGACGATTTCCCGCGAGGAAATCTTCGGGCCGGTCTTGTCCATCCTGTCCTATGACAGTGAAGAGCAGGCCATCGAGATGGCGAATGACACGGAGTACGGCCTCTCGTCCTACGTCCAGTCAGGCGACATCAACCACGCCCGCGAAGTCGCCGGCAAGATCCGCGCCGGCAACGTGCACCTGAACGGCGCCGGCCCGGACTTCAACGCACCTTTTGGGGGCTACAAGCAGTCTGGCAACGGCCGCGAATGGGGCGAATTCGGTTTCGAAGAATTCCTCGAAATCAAAGCCGTCCTCGGCTACGAAGCCGCGTAACACGCACGCTTCAGACGCGACACGACAAAGCCCCGGCGGAGCACTCCGCCGGGGTTCTTTAAAGGTTCAGGCAAGTATAACTGGCTCCACCCGTCCAGATATGAGCCCGTCTGATGGGTATATCTGGAGGCTTCGTATCTCTTGGATTTTATTCATTCGCCCGTGCCACGTAGCGTGCAGTGTATTGCCATCTGCATACACATAGGCTGCCCGGCCGAATGCTATGGCAACGGGATCGGTTGCAAAGATCGAGATATTGGATTCGAAACTAAACGTGGCTCCTTCTTTGGCGTAGTTTGCACCCGCTAGGTACCCCTCGACATCGTATGCGCGATCATGACCGTTACCTCGTCGATCGTTTGCCTTCATGTCAGACGTGTACCCCGACTTCACTCCATTCAGCGTAATGATCAAATCAGATTGTGCATTGGTGCTTAACTCACCGACCCCATACAGCTTGATCGTACCCGCCTTTATCGAAAGACTTGTCAAATCGATCTCTATTGGGTTGTCAGAACTCTTGTTTTGAAAGTCGATTTGCCCCCCAGAGTGCATTGCCATTTTTGGCCTCCCATTGCTCATAATGTTGGACGTACAAATGTACAATCTAGCATGTTGTCAAGGTTGTGTTATAGAATTGTGTTCCGACGGAACTCCCACCCCCCACCCGTTGAAGATGTCGTGTGTGCCCTCCCGTGGTCAGTAAGGAGAACAGCCATGACGTCTTCCCTTCGCGCGCCCCGTCGCGCCACAAGCCGCGCCCTTTCCGCTGCCTTGGTCGCCGCATCCGCCCTCATTGCGACAGCCGCCTTTGTGCCGTCTGAGGCCCATGCCGTGCCGCGCCATGTGGCAGTCAAGGCGCCCGCCGCTGTCACCCTCGCGCAGGCCAAAGTAGTTGTCCGCATCGCGCCGCCGACGCGCCGCGTGGTGACCGTGCGTCCGGCGCGGCCCAATGCGCGGGCGGTGTGGACCGATGGCTACTGGCGCTGGAACGGCGCCAAACATGTGTGGGTCGGTGGCCGCTGGGTGTCGAACCCCAAGGGCACCTGGGTCGCAGGCCACTGGGCCAAGCGCCCCGGCGGCTATGTCTGGATCGACGGCCGCTGGCGGCGCTAGCGGGAGGCGGGCGGGCGCAAGGCGCTGTCGGCGGCATCGGCAATCCGTGGCAAAAAGTCGAGGATGCTCTGCTGAAACTGCATCAGCGTCGACTCGGCGCCGGGGCCCGCCGCCAGCGCGCCCACTTCATAGGCGGGGGAGGTCAGGGCCCGCTGCATCTTCTCGCAGACCCAGACATCTTCAGTCTGGAAGTCATAGGTGTCCTTCGGGTGCGCCTTCCAGTTGTCGGATCGCACCACGCCGGTTGCAGGGTCATAGCCGGGCAGATCGCTCGCCTTGCCGTAGCGCCCGTGGGATCCCGGCGGCGCGAAGGTGCGGCCCTTGAGCAGGGTGATGCCCGGCGACACCGGCACAAGCTGCGACACCGTGAGACTGTAAGGCGCGGCAGTGATGATGGTGGTCGGAAACAGCATGTAGACACCGCCATAAGGCGCCATGCCGTCTGCGCGTGTGTCGGTCACGCCCATGCGTTTGAATTGTTCCTCGACAAGTTTCGTCAACGGGGAGCGGACACCGTCGCGCTCGGTTGAGTACCACACCAGATGCTGGCCGTGGACATCCCAGATATTCCTGTCCGGACCCACAGGCCCCAGCGTTTTGTCATGCAGATAGGCCAGGTGATAGCCGTCGATGGCGTTCTCGTAAAAGACCTTCCAGTTGCACTTCATCTCGTAGACCACCTCGTCGCCGGCGACGAGGGATCCGTCCTCGATGTCATGCGGCCAGGCCACATCCCGCAGCGTTGCAAGCCAGGTTTCGAAGCTTGGGTCCGGTGCTGGATCCGGGTGCACGAAGACGAGGCCCTTGAATACGCCGATCGCGGCCGGCTTCAGTCCGAGTGCGGATTTATCGAGCCCAGGAAAGCACTCAGCCTCGTTGGGGACGCCACGCAGCGTTCCGTCCGTTCCATAGGTCCAGCGGTGATAGGGGCAGACGATGGTGCCCTTGAGCTGGCCTTCGCCCTCGAGCAGCTCCGTCCCGCGGTGGCGGCAGAGATTGTGAAAGGCCTGTAACGTACCGTCCTGTCCGCGCAATACGAGCAGCGGATACGGACCTGCCATCAGCGTTCTGTAGCTGCCAGGCTCGGGGTAGTCCGTTGTGACCCCGGCAAGGTGCCAGGTTCGACAGAAGAGATGCCAGTTCTCCATCTCAAGCCAGTCTCCTGACGTATAGGC
>JBHJJF010000100.1:0-5011 GCA_050042885.1 Candidatus Phaeomarinibacter sp. | reverse complement strand
CTTGTTCCATAACGGACCTCAGGCCGGTCGATGTCCACATAAGCCCTCGGGATAAAGCTCTGTGGCCGGATTTATGTCTCGTCTTGTGGCAGCTTCGGGTCACTGCCACGGCCCTTGCTCTGCAGTCCGCGTGCCAAAGTTAAAAGTGAATCAAATCAAAGGCTTAGCGCTTCCTGCGGTTGGTTTTAGGGCGGCAGAAAGCTGTTGATTGCCGGGCGCCCGGCATTTTTTGCCGGTTTTTTGCCTCTGTGGACTGTTTGCAAAACGCTTCGTTAACCGAGGGCGGCGACACTGCTCGCATGAAAGTTGGGGGGTGAGGTTACTGCGCGGGGATGCGTGCTGATCTGCAACCAACGGGTGCCACCGGCAGAATGCGCGGCGGCGGACATATCAGACGCAGACCGCCAAGGACGGGTGGGGTGCACCGGGATAGTTCGCGGAGCTTTGTCTTAAAGACGCTCCATCACGCGCAAGGTTCGCAATATGAGTGACGCCACGGCAGTAGCCGACGACGATATCGACATTGAAGGTGAAGACGGCGAGGGCACGTCCAAGGGCATGTCCGGCAAGAAGCTGGTCCTGTTTGTCGTGTTGCCAATACTGCTCATCGTTGGAGGGCTCGGCGGCGCCTTCATGATGGGTGTCTTTGGCGGTGCCGAAGAAGAACCTGTGGAAGTGGGCGTTGACGGCAAGAAAGTTGTCGACCCGTCAAAGATCGTGTTTTACGAGCTTCCTGAACTCATTATCAATCTCCAGACAGATGACCCACGAGGCTCCTTTGTGAAATTCAGCGTCACGCTTGAACTTCACGACGCAGCGGCTCTGCCGAAGATTGAGCCACTGATGCCGCGCATCATCGACAATTTCCAGATTTATCTGCGCGAGCTGCGGGCGTCGGATCTTGAGGGGTCAGCTGGTCTGTTCCGCCTCAAGGAAGAAATCCTGCGCCGCATCAATATGGATGTCCGCCCTTACGAAGTGGCGGATGTGCTGTTCACCGAAATGATCATCCAGTAGCCGCAGCGATCCTCTGCGCGGACATGACAGGCATTTAGTATGGCTATTGACGAAGACGAAGATCAGGACGCGATGGCAGCTGCCTGGGCCGCTGAAGCTGAAGGCGATGGCGCTGACGGTGAAGATGCGGATGCAATGGCCGCTGAATGGGAAGCCAGCCTTAGCGACGAGGACGAGGAAGAAGCTGTCCCGGGTGCCAGTGGTGCCGGTGAGCGCGTTCTCAACCAGGATGAAATCGACAGTCTGCTCGGCTTCGAGCTGGACGACGAAAACACCGGCGATCGCACAGGTATTCGCGCGATCATCAATTCGGCCCTGGTGTCATACGAACGCCTGCCAATGCTGGAAATTGTCTTTGACCGCCTCGTGCGGCTAATGACGACAAGCCTGCGTAATTTCACTTCCGACAATGTGGAAGTGAGCCTCGACAACATCACGTCGATCCGCTTTGGCGACTACCTCAACTCGATTCCGCTGCCCGCCATCCTTGCGGTATTCCGGGCGCGGGAGTGGGACAACTTTGGTCTCTTTACGGTCGACTCGAACCTCATCTATTCCATTGTGGATGTGTTGCTGGGCGGACGTCGCGGGACCGCGGCCATGCGGATTGAAGGCCGTCCTTACACAACCATCGAGCTCAATCTGGTCCAGCGCATGGTCGAGGTGGTGTTGCAGGATGCCTGCGCGGCGTTTGAACCCCTCTCACCTGTCCAGTTTGAGCTGGACCGCTTGGAAACCAACCCGCGCTTTGCGGCCATTGCCCGGCCGGCAAACGCAGCCATTCTGGTCAAGCTGCGCATCGACATGGAAGACCGTGGCGGGCGCATCGAACTGATGCTGCCTTACGCGACGCTTGAACCCATTCGTGAACTTCTGCTGCAGATGTTCATGGGTGAAAAATTCGGCCGTGACTCGATCTGGGAAAGCCATCTGGCGACCGAACTCTGGTCCACTGAAGTAGAACTTGATGCCTTGCTTGATGAGCAGGTGATGTCGCTGCGCGACGTCATGAAGTTCCAGATTGGCCAGACGTTGATGCTTAACTGCACTGGCGATAGCCCCGTGCAGCTGCGCTCCGGCGGCATCCCGATCACAACAGGCAGCATGGGCCGCGTGGGCAACCATGTGGGTGTGCTGGTGAACAAGGCTTTGAAACAAACGACCCATCGCGCGGCTGCGCTTGGACTGCGCGGGGAGGAAGGCGAATGACCTCTTTTTCAATCGGTCTGATCGTGGAGCTTGTGGTCGGCGCCTTGCTAATCGCGACGATTGCATATTGCTATCTGCTGGATCGCCGCCTGCGCGCCTTGCGTGACGGGGAAGGTGACCTCAAGCAGATCGTTATCTCCCTGGATCGTGCTACCACGCGCGCCCAGGGCGCTATTACGGACCTGCGTGTTAGCTGTGACACGCTTACCCGCGATATGGAGCGTGACCTCAAGAAAGCTCGCGGGCTCGCGGATGAGCTTGCCTTGATGGTGGAAGCCGGAGATCACATTGCAGATCGTCTCGGCGCGCTGTCGGGGACCAAGGGCGCGCGAGGTGCCTTGGACGATAGCGCTGCACCTTCGGCTGACACCTCAAAAGATACGTATGCGGAGCCGCCGGTTCAGGATGATCCGTTGGCTGAAACAGGTCTGGCTGCAGCATTGCGCCAGGTTCGCTAACTCAGGAAAGAGTTCAAGGATATGAGCACTCCATCAACTGATCGGCCCGCTGACCGACTTCGCCTGCTGCCCGCTGTGATGATTGGCGCGGCACTGCTGTTGACACTGAAGGTGACGGCGCTGGTCACTGGTACATCTTCCCTTGTACCGGTGGTGGAGGCCGCATCCTCTGAGCCTGAGGAAGAGAGTTCGGAAGAAGCGCCACAGGCTGCTGCGGAAGAAGATGAAAACGCACGCCCGGCCGTCAACCTTGCTGCTCGCCCGGCTCCTACCACAGGTCAAAGTAACGATGTGCTTGAAGCACTTGCCGCCCGCCGCAAGGCACTGGATGCCCGCGAAAACGAAATTGAGATGCAGGAGAAGCTTCTAGCGGCAGCTGAAGCGCGCATTGATGACAAGATCGTTGAATTGAAAGAGCTTAAGGCGAAGATCGACAAGGTGTTCAAGACGGAAGAATCCAAAGGCGATGAGAAGTTCAAGAGCCTTGTGAAAGTCTATGAGAACATGAAACCGAAGGACGCCGCCGCTGTATTTGAGCAGCTGGACATGACCGTTCTGCTTGAACTTCTGGACCGGATGAATGAGCGCAAACTTGCAGCCATTCTGGCAGCTATGGACCCGGCACGGGCCCAGGCTGTGACGGTGGCCCTGGCAACGGAGAACGAAGACCGCTTGTCTGCTGTGCCGACACCGGCTGCTCCAGCACCTTTGGGTCTTGAAGAACTGGAACCCATCCTGCCGGGAAATGCCGGATAAGTGGTTGATTTCGGCGGATTTACCGGTTCCGTCCAACAATCCTTAACGGCTGTTTAACCGCTTCAGAGCTAATTTGTCCGCATGAAAGAAAGTGCGGTGGTTCCCTGCGATTCGGGTATGTACGCCGCCCTTTCCGATGACTTGCTCCAGGACAGTGGAGCATCAGGCGGGCAGGAGGCTCACTGGTGACAACAGGTGCGCAGGCACGGATACAGGACCTGGACGCTGGCGGGCGTGCCAGTGCTGCTGCGCGCCCTCAGGCCGTGACGCTCTACCTCGCCCTGTTTCTGGCGCTGCTGGCCTTCTTTTTGTTTCTTACATCCATTTCCAGCTTTGATCCGGCGCGTGCGGTTTCGGTGATTGACTCAATAGAGGCGCGCTTTGCAGAGGCCGTTGAGCCGCAGTCTGGCCCGGAACGCCTGACACCACATTTTGCGGGTCCGGCAGGCGAACGCATCGTTGCAGATGCGGGTTTTACAAGCACCGTCTCTGAAATTTTCGCTGACTTTGAAGGGCAACAAACCAATGCGGCTGACACAGATGGTGTCGTGTGGCATGGCGTGCGGCTCAATCCGGCAGCTTTGTTCCTGCGCGACACTGCGGCGCTTAGTGCGGATGGAAGTAAGGCGCTCAATGCCGCTGCGGCTGCTATGGCCGTTGAGGTTCAAGGTGATGGTACGCGCACCCGTCGCATTGATATCGCGGTCGGCGGCAACACCGACCTCGCGTTGCGTCGGGCGGTTGCTCTGGCCTCTGTCATTACTGCCGTGAATGGCCCGGCCGCCGTAAGCTTACGAACGATGCCCGACAGTGCCACGGTGCCGGGCAGCGTGGAGTTCGTCTTTTATACGGTCTTGTCTCACGATTCCTCGGTGCAGGGAGGTCGCTCATGAGCGAGCTTGCGCTTGTGCCACCAACAGATGTTGCGGATGTTGCAGAGGCACCAGTTGACGCAGACATGACCGCTCCGTTGCAGACCCGGATACAGGTGCCGGCGCGCGGCTATGTCCTGGACTTTGCAGCTGCGCGCTTTGGCGACGCGCCGCGCTGGATGGTTGTTTTCGCCGACCTTGTCGCTCTGTTGATTGCCTTCTTCGTCTTGATTTTGTCCATGTCCGCATTTGAGCCAGACGCGATTGCGCAGCTCAATGGACGCCCGGCCGGTGCCGCCGGTGCGGTGTCTGATGGGGTGGCGGCTCAAGGAACGGGAACAGCCTTCCATGCCGGCGTTGAGACTGATGTGGGCGCTGGCGCACAATACCTGGCCGGCGTTTTGATGCGCCAGGTCAACGCCGCAGCGGGCACCCAAGAAGGTACGTTGCTTACGAGGCCGGGTGGTGCCGTATTGATCGTGCCGTCGCGGCTTATTGTCGGCGCCTCTCAGGGATCCGACATCTACGCTACGCTTGAACGTGTTTCTGCTGCGGCACCTGGACGCGTCACCGCACTGGCAGGGTCTGTGTTGGGCGACCCGCAAAGCCTGATGGATGCCATCTCGACGTTGAAGCTGACGCCAACGGGCGTTGAAACCGGGTTCGCTGGATGGCTTGCCGCGGACGACGTGGCCATTC
>JBHJJF010000099.1:0-5722 GCA_050042885.1 Candidatus Phaeomarinibacter sp. | reverse complement strand
GGCAGGCTGCCCGCGATCATTCCGGCAATGATGATGTAGTGGATAAGGGCGTTGTCATAGAACCCAACTGACGCATCCCGGGTCGAGTAACCTCCCGTAGCGATGGTTGTCATCGCATGGTTGATGCCGTCTAAGAAGTTCATACCCGCGGCCCACAGGGCAAAGGCGGAAGCAACCGTAAAGACCACATAGACAGTTGTGATGGTGCCGGCGAGCCCGGCAGCGCTCGGCAGCACTTTGTCCGGCGTGTCAAATGCTTCCACCTTGAAGAGCTGCATGCCGCCAACCTGCAGGATCGGTAGAATGCTAACCGCCATCACAATGATCCCGATGCCGCCCAGCCATTGCAGCAGAGATCGCCACAGCAGCAACCCCGGGGGAACGGTGTCCAGTCCGACGATAATCGTGGACCCGGTCGTCGTAAGGCCGGACATGCTTTCAAAAAAAGCATCCGTGTAAGAGAGATTGAGTTCAGAAAAGGCAAAGGGCAGTGCGCCGAACACAACCAGCGCCATCCACACAGCCGGCACAAGCACAAAGGCTTGCTTGAGTGTCATGTCCCCGGCGCTGCCCCAGTTCATCAAGGCGAGCGTGACGCCAAAGAAGACAGTCACGAGGGCGGAGGCAAGAAACACCTGCCAGTCCGGATTGGCGACGGCAGCGTCGTAGAGAGCCGGCAGCACCATGGCGATGCCCAGCGTCACGAGCAGGATGCCCACCACCAGCAGTATTGGCCGCGCGTCAAACAGCGCCAAGGGTATGCTCCCCTATCGGCATCACGAGTGAATCAATCAGTAGTGAGTTTAGTGCGCCAGACGCCTTAAGCGCTAGTTGACGCTTTTGAAGTCGTGCGGGCTGTCGAGGGAGAAGGCAGGAATAGCCACGTCAAATCGCTCGCCGCCGCCGGACATCATGCCGTAGCTGCCGCTCATGATGCCCGAGGGCGTCGGCAGTGGCGCACCGGAGGTGTATTCAAAGCACTCTCCGGGCTCGATCACCGGCTGCTCGCCAACGACACCATCGCCCCGCACTTCCTGCACACGCCCATAGGCATCGGTGATCCGCCAGTAGCGATCCTGAAGCTGGACGCTCTCCCCGCCTTCATTTTCGATTTCCACTTCATAAGCCCACACATAGTGATCCTCGGAGGGTTCGGACTGATCATCAAGATAGACCGGACGCACCCGTACGCGGATGTTGCGGGTCAGCGCATCATAGAAGAAGTCGTCTTCGATCATGTCGCCATCCATGTCCGCTTGCGCGAACTCCATGAAAATCGGGTCTGCCATTCTGCAGCACGTCCTTGTGTTTGTCGTCAGGCTCTAGGCTGCATCCAGCGCAAAACCGATGTCATCTGTCAGGTCAGCGGCGTCTTCGAGGCCGACGGAAAGACGGAGCATTGCATCTGATATGCCAAGTTCCCCGCGCGCTTCCGGCGTGAGCCGCTGGTGTGTGGTTGTCGCAGGGTGCGTGATGAGACTCTTAGCATCCCCGAGATTGTTGCTGATCTTGATAATTCCAAGTTGGTTAGCGAGGCGGAAGGCCGCGTCCTTCCCACCCTTAACTTCAAAGGCGATCATGTTGCCGGGCAATTTCATCTGCGCAGCAGCGAGATTATGCTGCGGATGGTCAGATCGGCCAGGGTAGATGACCCGTGCAATCTTCTCCTGCGCGCCGAGGAAATCCGCGACCGCAATGGCATTTTCGCAATGGCGCTGCACCCGCAAATCCAGTGTCTCCAGGCTCTTAAGCATAACCCATGCGTTGAAAGGGCTCAGCGCCGGGCCAGTTTGCCGCAAGAAGTTTGCCAGGTGGTCCGTGACGAATTCATCTGATCCCAGAACCACCCCGCCTAGGCAGCGGCCCTGGCCATCGATATGCTTGGTGGCCGAATAAACCACCACATCCGCGCCGAATTCCATGGGTTTTTGCAGCACTGGCGTCGCAAAGACATTGTCCACGACCAGCCGCGCACCCGCCTCATGGGCGATATCTGCGACCGCTTTGAGGTCGATGATGTCCAAAGTGGGATTTGTGGGTGTTTCGAGAAAGAACACTTTCGTGTTCGGTCGCCGGGCCTGACGCCACTGCTCTAGGTCGCAGCCGTCAATCAATGTGCTTTCAACGCCCAGGCGCGGCAGCAGATCCTCAACGATGTAACGGCAGGAGCCGAAGAGCGCCCGAGCCGCGACAACATGATCTCCTGCGCTCAGTTGACAGAGCATGGAGGCGGTCCCCGCTGCCATGCCGGTCGCCGTGGCGCGGGCAGCCTCAGCGCCCTCAAGCGCGATCATCCGCTCTTCGAACATCCGCACGGTGGGATTGGCGAAGCGCGAGTAGACAAACCCGTCATCTTCGCCCTTGAACCGGGCCTCCGCCTGTTCGGCACTGTCATAGACGTAGCCGGACGTCAAAAACATCGCTTCTGAAGTCTCGCCAAACGGCGTGCGGAGCGTGCCGCCGTGAACCATCTCGGTCTGCGGACGCAATTTGCGGTCTGACGATGCGGCGGTCGGTTTGCTGTTTGTCGGCTCGCCCATGGGGCCTTCTCCTTCAAACGCCCAAAAGAAAACCCGGCCTGTTTTCGCCTCCGCCAACTGGCGGGTCAAAAACACAAAAGGCCGGGGGGCGCCCGTCCGACCTTTTAGCGCTGTTGTTTAACGTGGCCGCAAGCCGGTCGGCTCAAATCACCACGATCTGTTTCAAAGGCTTCGATAAGCCCTTTCAACGAGCCTGTCATACGCCGCCGCGCAAGTAGGGTCAAGCGGCCCTGAATCGGTCTATGATGGCCTTCAATCTGAACGCGAAAGACACTGCCACCATGACCGCCGCCGCCCCAAACTCCATAAATCCGGGCCTTGCGCCTGATATCAGGCCGGGCATTCTACCCGCCGGCGAGATCGCCGCCCTGTGGGAGGCAGGCGTCATAAGCGCGCCCATACCGCCTGCTGACAAGCAGATTCAGCCTGCCAGCCTTGATCTGCGCCTGGGCGAAAAAGCCTTCCGCGTGCGCGCCAGCTTTCTCCCGGGCCATGGCGAGCCGGTGGCTCACAAGCTCGAAAGCCTTAAACTTCACGAGATCGATCTGCGGGATGGGGCCGTCCTTGAGACCGGCTGCGTCTATCTTGTGCCGCTGCTGGAAATCCTGTCCCTGCCGGATACGCTGACAGCCGCAGCCAACCCCAAAAGCTCAACCGGTCGCCTTGATGTCTTCACCCGTGTCATTGCGGACGGAGGCATCGAGTTTGACCAGATACCAGCAGGTTACGTAGGCCCGCTTTATGCCGAGATCAGTCCACGAACATTTTCCATCCTCGTGCGCACCGGCTCCCGCCTGTCGCAGCTGCGCCTGCGCCGCGGTGACGCGATGGTTACGCCGGACGAAATGCTTCGCCTGCAGGCGGAAGCCGGACTCATTACCGGCTCGCCCGACGCGGGGGCTGGCCCCATCAACGATGCACGCGGTATCACGCTGAGTGTTGATTTGCGTGGCGGCGGCGACGGCAATGGTGAGAATGGCCTCATCGGCTATCGCGCCAAACGCCATTCCGGATTGATCGATGTCGATCGTGTCGGCGCCTACGAGGTTCTGGATTTCTGGGACCCGGTGCATGTACGCGGAGACACACGCATCATTCTGGACCCAGACGAGTTCTACATTCTTGCCAGCCGCGAAGCGGTTCAGATACCCGCAGACTACGCCGCCGAGATGGTGCCTTATGACCCATTGGTGGGTGAGTTCCGCGTTCACTACGCAGGTTTCTTCGATCCGGGCTTTGGCGCCGCAGAAGCCCACGGTGCAGGTGCCCGCGCGGTGCTGGAAGTCCGCAGCCACGAAGTCCCGTTCATCCTGGAGCACGGCCAGACCATTGGCCGGCTCGTCTATGAACATATGGCCAGCCGGCCTGAGGCGCTCTACGGGCAGGATCTTGGGTCCAACTACCAGCGGCAGGGTCTCAAGCTCTCCAAGCACTTTAAAGCGCCCGGACAGGTGGCGTGATACGCGTGCTCGGCGGCCTGATCGGTGGTGCGCTCGCATTGGCGACCGCGCAACTCGTCGGAACCGCACTGATGCAGGGGCTTGGTGTCCCCATCCCCGGAGCTGTTGCAGGGCTTCTCTTCATGCTTGTTACCCTCGCTATTGCGGGCGGCGTGCCGCAGGGGCTCGGCCGAGTGGCTGACGTGCTCTTGCGCCACCTCAACCTCTTTTGTGTTCCCGCGGGTGTCGGCCTGATGGCGCATCTGGCGCTGCTGGCGCGCGACGGCGGTGCCTTGACCGTCGCAATTGCTGTCAGCACGCTTTCAGGGCTGGTGGTGGCAGGTTTTGTTTTCGTGTGGGCCCGCAAGCGGTCGGGCAGCGTTTCATGAGTGGCGTGATCTGGCTCGCGGTTACCGTCATAGCCTATGTCGCTGCGCTGGTTCTGGCGCGCCGCGTCAACGGCCACCCGCTCGCTAATCCCGTCCTCGTCGCGTCCATACCCGTAATCATTGCGATGGTGGCAACGGACACGTCGCATGAGACATACCAGGAGGGCGGCATCTGGCTGTTGGCACTGCTTGGTCCGGCCACAGTTGCCCTGGCCATCCCACTTTTTCGCAACTGGCCCAACGTGCGTGCTGCCGCCGGGCCGCTGTTTCTGGCCATCGGCGCTGGCTCCCTGACAGCTGTGGCAACAGCATTGGTGACCGCATGGGCTTTGGGTGCTGAAACACAAACACTGCTGTCTCTGGCGCCTAAATCCGTCACCACCCCCATCGCCATGGGCATCGCGGACACAACCAGCGGACTGGCGTCTCTCGCAGCCGCTATTGTCATCATCACCGGCATTGTCGGCGCTGTCATCGGCCCGTGGCTGCTCAGAAAATTGGGTATCACAGATCCGGAAGCTCATGGCGTCGCACTTGGCACCGCAGCCCATGGTATAGGCACCGCCCGCGCTTTTCAGGAAGGCGAAGAGACCGGCACGTTTTCCGGCGTCGCTATGGGCATCAACGGCATCGCAACAGCGTTGCTCCTCCCGTGGCTGCTGATATGGCTGTTCGGCTGATCTTTCTTGTCAGCGCAGCACCTCTTGGACTACGGTCCGCGCCTGGCTGACGGCGTGCAGGCGGGTGTAGCTCAATGGTAGAGCAGCAGCTTCCCAAGCTGACGACGAGAGTTCGATTCTCTTCACCCGCTCCAGTTGCCCGCCTGATTGTGCTGGCGTGTCCAAGTACCGCCAGCAAATCACCTTCCCTTTGCCACAATCCTTCCCGCCCGCAGCCGCATTGCGTGTCAATCATCGCGAGCATTGATCGACATCCCAGGGGAGGGATCACATGCATACCCACGAATTTACCCGTCAGTTCGGCAGTAGCTTCGCGCGCGCTGGGCTTTTTGCAGCGCTCGCTTTCGCGCTCCTTTTGGTTTTTGGTGCCTTTGCCGGCAAGGCCCGCGCCGAGGTTGACGCATTGGACGCCAAGGTCAGCTATGACCAGCCGGTCATCCGCAAGGGTGAAACCTCAACCATTCATCTGATGATTGAAGTGCATTCGCCGCGCGAGGCCTGGCCGGGCATACAAGACCGCCCGCCGGTCAATCTGGCGCTGGTTCTGGACCGCTCCGGCTCCATGGAAGACAAGGGCAAGCTGGAATATGCCAAGCGCGCCGCAAAGCTGATGGTGGACCTGCTGGCCCCGCGCGACCGCGTTGCCATTGTTGAATACGCCGCCCGCATCACCG
>JBHJJF010000098.1:0-3099 GCA_050042885.1 Candidatus Phaeomarinibacter sp. | reverse complement strand
GCGCAAGCTTTTTAGTAGGCTGAAATTGAGTCCAACCAACAATTCAGCGTCGTTTGCGTTGCTGGTTTAGACCATCATGACGTCCTTGACGGGGCGCGGGACAGAATATCCAAGACCGGAGGATCCATCCGTTGGCAGACGCTAGTTCAGCAGTGACCGAGGGGGGCGAAGAGCCAACCCGTCGCGACTTCTTGTATGTGGCCACAGGCGCCTTTGCTGCGGTTGGTGGTGCCTTTGCCGTCTGGCCGCTGGTCGCCCAAATGAACCCGGACGCTTCGACCCGCGCACTGGCCTCCACCGAGGTGGACATCAGCAGTGTTGCCGAAGGGCAGGGCGTCACCATTATGTGGCGCGGCAAGCCTGTTTTCATCCGGCACCGCACGGCGGCTGAAATTGAAGAAGCCAAGGCTGTCTCCATGGATGATCTGCCGGACCCGATTGCCCGCAACGCCAACATCGAACCGGATGCAGACGCAGCGGACATCAACCGCGCGGCATCGGAAACCGAAAAGTGGCTGGTGCTGATTGGCGTGTGTACGCATCTTGGCTGTGTGCCCCTCTCCGACCAGGGTGACTTCGGAGGCTGGTTCTGCCCGTGCCATGGCTCGCACTATGACCTGGCTGGACGTATCCGCCGCGGCCCGGCACCTGAGAACCTGCCGGTCCCGCCGCTTGAATTCCTGTCTGACACACGTATTCGCATCGGTTAACTCCACCCGCATGCTCGAGACAAGCACGCACAAGACGAGGCATATATGGCTCACGAATCGACATATCAGCCGTCAAACGGTTTTGCGAAGTGGATGGATGAACGCCTTCCGCTGATGCGGGTGGCCCATGACACGGCAATCAATTTCCCGACGCCGAAGAACCTGAACTACTGGTACACCTTCGGCGCTATTCTGACGTTCTGCCTTGCTGTGCAGATCATCACCGGCATTATTCTGGCGATGCACTACACGCCGCATGTGGACATGGCGTTTGCCAGTGTCGAAAAAATCATGCGCGACGTGAACTACGGCTGGTTGCTGCGCTACGTTCACTCGAACGGCGCATCGATGTTCTTCCTGGCCGTGTATCTGCATATCTTCCGCGGGCTCTACTACGGCTCCTACAAGGCGCCGCGCGAAGTCCTCTGGATTCTCGGCGTCATTATCTACCTGCTGATGACAGCGACGGCGTTCCTCGGCTACCTGCTTCCCTGGGGCCAGATGAGCCTGTGGGGTGCGAATGTGATTACCAGTCTGTTCGGCGCTATTCCGATTGTCGGTGAAGGGCTGCAGACATGGCTTGTGGGCGGCTTTGCGATTGATAACGCAACGCTCAACCGCTTCTTCTCCCTACACTATCTGTTCCCGTTCATGATTGCTGGTGTTGTGTTCCTCCACGTCTGGGCGCTGCACGTGCCGGGCAACAACAACCCGACGGGTGTGGAAGTGAAAGACGCACAGGACACCGTGCCCTTCCACCCGTACTACACAATGAAGGACGCTTTCGCGCTGACGGTCTTCGCGATCCTGTTTGCGTATTTCGTCTTCTACGATCCCAACGTGCTTGGTCACGCGGTGAACTATGTGGAAGCCAACCCGCTGGTAACGCCGTCGCACATTGTGCCTGAATGGTATCTGCTGCCGTTCTACGCCATCCTGCGCGCCATTACCTTCGACATCGGTCCGATCTCAGCCAAGCTTGGCGGCGTGATTGCCATGTTTGCAGCGATTGCGGTGCTGTTCTTCGTGCCGTGGCTTGATACGTCTAAGGTGAAATCAGCGCGCTACCGTCCTTTGTTCAAGCAGTTCTTCTGGATCTTTGTGGTGGTCTGTCTGATCCTGGGCTGGCTTGGCGCACAGCCGGCGGAAGGCGTCTATGTGACCGCCGCTCAAATCCTGACCGCGTACTATTTTGCCCACTTCCTGGTCATCCTTCCGGTTCTGGGATTGGTCGAAACGCCCAAGTCAGTACCCACAAGCATTTCTGATGCCGTACTGGTGGAAAATGGTGGCAGCCATGGTGATGGCTCAGCTGGCGGCGGCGGTGTTCCGGTGGGTGCGACAGCGGCACCTGACCGTAATGTTTAAGAAGATGAAAGAGACGCAGATGCGCCAGTTCTCATCCAAAATTTTGGGCAAGCTTGCCGGCCCCGCGATGGCAGCCGCGCTTGTGTTCTCAGGTGCCCAGGTCTCTCACGCTGCTGGAGACTACGAAACACCGCTAGACTTGCAGTGGGGCTGGGAAGGTCCTTTCGGCACATTTGATCGCGCTGCTTTGCAGCGCGGCTTTCAGGTGTACAAGGAAGTCTGCGCAGCCTGTCACGGTATGCAGTATCTGAAATACCGAAACCTTGGCGATGAAGGCGGACCCGGTTTCTCAGAAGCTGAGGTGAAGGCGATCGCTGCCCAGTATGAAGTGACGGATGGTCCAAATGCGGATGGTGACATGTTCGAGCGCCCTGCCGAGCCGAAGGACACGTTCAAATATCCTTTTGAGAACGAGCAGTTGGGCCGTCTTGCAAACAATGGTGCCTACCCGCCCGATCTGTCGTTGATGACAAAGGGACGCGACTATGGCGCGGACTATGTCTACTCGTTGTTTCTTGGCTACGAAGATGCACCAGCAGATATGCAGATGCAGCCGGGCATGAATTTCAACAAGTACTTCCCCGGCTACCAGATCGCCATGGCGCAGCCGCTCTACGCAGATTCCATCGAATTTGCTGACGGAACGGAAGCGACGGTGGAACAGATGGCGAAGGATGTGACGACGTTCCTGCATTGGGCGGCCGAGCCGAAACTTGAAGCGCGCAAGAGCACCGGGTTTGTGGTGATGACCTTCCTGGTGATCCTGGCGGGACTTCTCTACTTCACGCAGCGTAAGATCTGGTCCGACCAGCACTAGGGCGCTCAGCTAAGAGACGAGATACACATAAGGCCGTCCGTTTTGCGGGCGGCCTTTTGCATGGATGGACACGGGAAGGCTAGGGCGACATGAAAACGGTGCTGGGTATCATCGGCGGGTCTGGGGTCTACGATCACCCAGGCTTGCAGCCCGCGGAATGGCCCACGGTCGCAAGCCGGTGGGGTGGGCCGTCTGCCGCCCTCA
>JBHJJF010000097.1:0-3977 GCA_050042885.1 Candidatus Phaeomarinibacter sp. | reverse complement strand
CACCATCTCTTCGTTGGACAAGGCAAATGTGTCCTTAACAAACGGCATTCCGTAGTAGCCGATGCCCTCAAGGGCAAGTTCCGAAATTGCCTGCTGAAGCTCTGTGCCGCGGCATTTCAGCATCGACGATTCCGGCCCCGGGTTCTGGCCATTGGACATGGCTGAGAAAATCCGCAGCTCGGTGAATTCCATGGCGCGAATCTGAGTCTCGATGTCGTTGACCTTGGCCTTGAAGTGGGGCTGATCAGCCAGCACTTCACCGTTGACCATCGTGTCTTTGGCAATCTTCCGCACCTTGCCCAAAGACCGGTAAAGGCCCGGGCCATAGGCATTGCCGCGCTCGAACTCGAGCAGGTACTTGGCGTAAGTCCAGCCTTTGTTCTCTTCACCGATGAGATTTTCCTTGGGAACCTTCACGTCCTCGAAGAATACCTGGTTGATTTCCTGCTTGCCTTCGGCAGGACCATCAAGCGTAACCAGCGGTGCGACCTTTACACCCGGCGTGTGCATGGCGATAAGCAGGAACGAGATCCCGTCCTGACGTTTTTCCATCTTTTTCGTGCGAACGAGACAGAAGATCATGTCCGCATGTTGTGCCTGGGTCGTCCAGATCTTAGAGCCATTACACAGGTAATGGTCGCCCTTGTCCTCGGCCTTCATCTGGAGTGACGCGAGGTCAGAACCGGAGCCCGGCTCGGAGTAACCCTGACACCACCACACATTGCTGGCGAGAATGTCCGGCAGGTATTTCTGCTTCTGCTCTTCAGAACCGAATTTCATGATGACAGGTGCCACCATCCGAATGCCGAAAGGAACCGTCAACGGCACTCCGGCGGCGGACATTTCGCTGTCAAAGATGAAGTGCTGGCTGGGCGTGAAGCCAGGACCGCCATGCTCTTCGGGCCAGTGCGTTGCCGCCCAGCCTTTCTCATGCAGCCGCTTCTGCCACATGATGTGATCTTCCTTGTCGAGATAACCGTTCTTGGTGAGCGACATCTTGCGACGAAGGTCGTCGGTGAAAGCTTCGGCAATGAAAGCGCGAACTTCTTCGCGGAATGCATTGTCTTCTTTTGAAAAACTTAGATCCATGGATCAGCTCCTAATCCGTATGCTGATTATTTAACGATGTCGAAGAACTGGCTGTCAGGTGCACCAGCCACAAGGCTGGCAAGCTTGGGAAGACCTTCTTTCATGTGCGGCTGCTCGCGGTGGCTATCGAGCGCCGCCTGATCCGCCCATTGCTCCATCACCACAAACTGCACGTTCCCAGCTTCATCAACCTTCCGATTGCGGTACAGGTCATACATCTTGCAGCCTGGCTCATGGGCGTGAACGCCGGCTCGCATGGCCAGGAAAACGTCTTCGAATTCCTTTTCCTTGCCAGCAAGAACCGGGATTCGCACAACGCCGCCCAATGTTCCGTTTAGAGCCACTATACGTCTCCTGAGAGGTTGGGCGGCTTACGCAACCGGGTCCAGGTAATCAAGAACCGGTGCACCACCAAGAACGGCGCCGAGTTTGGGCCCCGCTGCCTTGAAATGATCTGACTCACCATGGGCTTTGAGGGCAGCGGCGGCCGTGTAGCGCTCCATGATCACGTATGTAGAGGCGTCGGCCTTGGACTTGTAGACGTCATACATTTCACAGCCCGGTTCATTGGCAAGCACCTGTTCGCGAAGGCCCTTGAAGACTTCTTCAAACTCGGATTCCTTGCCTGCCTGTACGATGAGTGTTGCGACAATGCCAACAGCGGCCATGATACTCTCCCTTGGGAATTGTGTTGTTTTCAAAGGTTTAAATTGCGTCGGCGGGACTGTATGTCCATGCCTGCCACGGGGCAAATCCGCCCATGTGGCAAAAATGCAAACCGGTTTGGCGCCATCCAGCTAACGCCCTTTGTATGTGGGCGATCTTTTCTCAATAAACGCAGACACGGCCTCCGCATGATCATCAGTATGGTGGGCCAAAGCCTGCATATTGGCGGACATATCCATGATCTGGTCGAAGGTGGTTGTCATGCCTTGACGCATGAGCCGTTTGGTCATGCGCAGCACGTGTGGCGGCTGGCCAGCCATTTTGTCTGCCAATGCCCGGGCTTGCGTCAAAAGGTCATCATGGGGCACCACACGGCTGACCAAGCCCCAGTCGCAGGCTGTTTCAGCGTCGATGACGTCACCGGTAAAGAACAGCTCTGCCGCACGGGCGGACCCGATGACACGTGGCAACAGCCAGGACCCGCCATCCCCGGGCACAAGCCCGATCTTGAGGAAAGTCGCGCCGAAAATTGCCTTGTCAGAGGCAATGCGCGTATCTGCCAGGCACGCGACATCATTTCCCAGACCGATTGCCGGGCCGTTCACAGCCGCAATCATGGGGACTTCCAGTGACCAGAGAGATTTTACGATCCGATGAATACCCGTGTAGTAGCCCCGCGCAATGTCTACACCTGGCCCGCTGAAGCTTCCGGCCTTCTCATTCATGGCTTTGATATTGCCGCCGGCGGAAAAGGCTTTGCCAGCACCGGTCAGAATGACGGCACGAACGTCAATATTGGCATTTATCTGTTCCGCGGCCTCGGCAAAGGCTGGGCCATCCTCTGCTTCACCCAGCGCGTTTCGTGAATCGGGACGGTTGATCGTCAGCGTGGCGACATGGCCATCGATATCAAGGACAAGCGGATGGGTTGTCATTATGGTTCCTCAGACTCTTGGCTGGAAATGCATACTTTTCCTTGCCGAATGCCAATTCAGCGAAGCGGTTGTTAACACATTTCGGGCATTCTACGGAAATAAGGGCGTCCCGGGCGGGATTGCCCCTTTTGTCGATTGAGTATCCGGAGTGACAAGGCGTGACCTCGTCCCCTACCCAGAGCGAGCGGAGTGCGGCACGTTCACAAATGGACTATTTCGTCCAGAACATGTCGCCCTCGGCCTACCTCGTCCCGGTCTTGATGGCCGGCGTCGGAGCCATCTTGCTTTTCTGGGCGAGCCCACTTCCGGTTTTCCTTTGGACTGCTGCCACAATCGGTAGCTATCTGACTTTCTACTATGTCTGCAAGCAGCAGCGTCCATCAGTCAGCCAGCCCGAAAAAGTGGATCGGTGGTCAAAGCGTGCAGTGGCTTTGAACACACTCGCAGAAGTCTCATGGGCATCTATGGCAATCTGGTTCTGGGTGCCAGGAGATGTATTTAACAACGCCTTTATGCTCGGTGTCATGGCAGCGCACCTTTCGATGGCGGTCGGCCATTCCTCAAATTATCTGCCGCTCATGTACGGATCGTTACTCGTACCCGCTGCCGCGTTGGTACTTAGGCCGCTTGCGATAGGCGATCCGATCCTCATGGCGGTCGGCGCGCTCGCGGCTGGCTACACATTTTTCCTGTATCTGATGGGAAAAGCGCTCAACAAAACGTCGACAGCCATGCTGACGCTGCGAGACGAAAAAGATGCTCTGATCGAGAAACTTGAATCAGAGAAAACCACCGCAGAGGCAGAACGTTTCAAAGCTGAAGAAGCCAGTCAGACCAAGTCGACCTTTCTGGCCAGCATCAGTCATGAATTGCGCACGCCGCTGAATGCCATCATCGGATTTTCGGATGTCATGCGCGGCGAAACCTTCGGGCCCTTAGGCCACGACAACTACAAACAATACGCCACAGACATTCACGGCAGCGGCCAGCATCTGCTGTCTCTCATTGATGACGTGCTGGACCTTGCCCGCATCGAGGCGGGACGCCTCGAGCTTACGGAAGAACCAGTGGACCTGGGTGAGATGGCGAAGGAATGCCTGCGGATGATAGAGATATCCGCTGGTAGTCGCGGCATCTCGCTAGAGTGCGATATGCCCAAGCATCCGCCAAGGATTCTGGCGGACAACCGCGCCATACGACAACTCTGGCTGAATCTGATAGCCAATGCCCTAAAATTTACCGACAATGGGGGCCAACTGACAATGTTTAGTACGGGGAAACCTGAAG
>JBHJJF010000096.1:0-25334 GCA_050042885.1 Candidatus Phaeomarinibacter sp. | reverse complement strand
CGGATCGGTGTGACGGGATGGCGGACAGAAACTAGTACTTGGAGCCTCTCAGCCGCTCCTTCATCGACATTGGGTTCGGTGTTCCAGGCCCACATGCGCCTAGCCGACCCGCCTGATTTTAGTTTGAAGATTAACTGTTGTCAGATCATTGGCGTTTAGTTTGCCACTATGATTCCACGCCAGATGTCCGCCGCAGCATTGAAAGCCCCTGAAAGTCCGCTCTGTCTGTCAGAGCGCTCACTGGCGTTTCTTGCCTATTGGAAGGAAGCGCGCGGCCGGTCGGCCCTGCCGTCACCCGAGGACATTCGCCCCTCGGAGTTGACAGAACTGCTGCCTTATCTGCGCTATATGCGGTGGGACGGACCTGAACGTGTGGTGTTCCGGCTTTGGGGTACCGGGCTTGCAGAGCTCATGAAGACGGATCTGACCGGACTTAACGTGTTCGACATGTTGCCGGAGCGCGAGCGCGAAACAGAGCGCGTGCGGCTGAAAAATCTGCATCTGGTCCCGTGCGGTTTTGCTCAGCAGCGCCGGGTAACAGATGTGTCCGGCGTGACGCGCCTGTTTGAGTTTTTAACACTTCCGGTTTCAGCCGGGTCCGATGGTCAACCGCGAATGATTGGTCCCGGGTCCTTTGTGGATGCTGTCCCGGGAGAGCGTGTTGAGCTTGCGGACGATCCCAAGACGGTGATCCATTCTTTCACTTATCTTGATCTTGGGTTTGGTATTCCTGAGTGACGCAGCCCAAGTCTCCATTGGGACAGTCTCAGATCAGTCCATCGGCGTGCCGGGCGGTGGTGGTCAACAGCTGACGGGCACCACCACAGCAGCGTTGCTGGCACAGCTCTAGGCTGTCTGCCTAGGGAATGAGGACCGTCGCACCTGTTGTTTTGCGTGCTTCAAGGTCGCGATGGGCCTGTGCGGCGTCTGCAAGCGCATACTCCTGCCTTACATCCGCTTTGACCGCGCCCTTGGCCATGACGTCAAAAAGATCAGCGGCGGTCATGGCCAGGTCGTCGTCACTTGCCGTATAGGCCGCAAGAGACGGGCGTGTGACGTAGAGTGACCCTTTGAGATTGAGAATGCTGATGTCCATGGGAGGCACGGCGCCAGAGGCATTACCGAAGCTGGCCAGCAGACCAAGGGGTGCCAGACAGTCCAAAGACATCTCAAACGTATCCTTGCCGACACCGTCATAGACAACAGGCACCATCTTTCCGCTTGTGATCTCGCGCACCCGGGCCGGTACATCTTCTTCGCGGTAGAGGATCGTGTGGTCCGCACCCGCGTGCTTTGCGAGCTCCGCCTTCTCGGCACTGCCAACCGTGCCGATGACGGTGGCACCCAGATGCTTGGCCCATTGGCAGGCAATCAGACCGACGCCGCCTGCGGCAGCGTGAAACAGAATGGTGTCGCCGGGTTTGACCTCATAGGTGCGGCGCAGAAGATACTGAACGGTCATGCCCTTGAGCATCATCGCGGCCGCATCTTTGTCCGCTACGCCATCGGATATTTTGACGAGCCGGTTGGCAGGCGCGTTCTGTGCTTGCGAATAGGCGCCAAGCGGGCCGGAGCCATAGGCGACCCGATCGCCTTCTTTGAGCGACGTGACCCCATCGCCTACTTTCGTCACCTTGCCGGCGGCCTCCAGACCAAGCCCGCAGGGAATCGGGGCTGGGTAAAGACCCGACCGAAAATACGTGTCGATGTAGTTCAGGCCGATGGCTGTGTGCTGAACCTGAACCTCGCCTGCGCCGGGATCGGGCAGATTGACGTCCACGAGTTTCAGAACGTCAGGGCCGCCGGTTTCCGTGATGCGAATGGCTTTGACCATGGCGCTTTGAGTCCTTGTTGCTCTTGATTTTGATTCGTGTACGGAACGAAGCCCGGTTTGAGTCAGCCGCGGGCGATCTGGTGCCTAGGCAAGGTGCTGGCGGAAGAACGCCAGCGTGCGGCCATTGGCCAGATCGGCATCGTCCTTGTGATAGTGGGCACCGCCTTCGCGGGCAAAGGCGTGGTCGCGGCCGGCGTAGGAGTGGACAGTGACAGTGTCGTTTCCAGCGAGGCCGTCCTTGATGGCAGCCTGAGCGTCTGCAGGTACGAATTCATCTTTTTCCGCTATGTGCAGCATGAGCGGCTTCTTGATCTGTCCTGACTCGTCCAGTTTCTCCTGGATGTTCACACCGTAGAAGCCGACGCTGGCGTCCGCATCGGTGCGTGCCGCCGTCAAATAGGCGAGGAGACCGCCGAGGCAATAGCCGACGGCGCCGACCTTGTTATTGCAGACTTCCATCTGACGCAGATGCTCGATGGTGGCGTCCACAACAATGATGCCTGCGTCGACGTCGAACTTGCCGAACAGCTCAAATGCCTTGGCCCATTCTTCTTCTGTCTTGTCGGTGATCTGGATACCCGGCTCCAGCCGCCAGAACAGGTCTGGACACAGGGCGACAAAGCCTTCGCGGGCGAGCGCGTCGCAGACATCGCGCATCACTTCGTTCACACCAAAAATTTCCTGGATAACGACCACACCTGGGCCCTTGCCGTTGTCAGGGGTCGCCAGATATCCGCTGAATGTGCCGTCGGGGCCTTTGATCTCGATGTCCTGTCCGCTCACGGGTCGCTCTCCATAGCCTGGGTGAGGAATTGTCCTGATTGTTGCCGCGCACCTTAGCGCGCGGGTGGGGTCACGCAAGCAGACTGTGCAGGCACACGCTGTGCCGCGTATTGCGGCCCGGCTATACCGGGCGCGCCAGCATGCTGTGCAGGGCGTCGGGGGTCTCAACGGGAAGGGAGCAATTGGTCCCATGGCAGACATAGGCCGCAGCGCGCGCCTGCGGTGGCACGGTCTTTCCAAAGGCTGGATGGCTCTGGGGCAGGTCATTGCTTGCGGTGTTGAGGACAAGCGAGGGAAGCGGGGAGGTGAGCGCGATCTGGCGCAAGGCGTCCGCTTCGGGTCCATCCCCGGCAATAACCACCTGCACCGCATTGAGGAGCGTATCGAGACCATTGAGATAGGTGCACATGGGGAAGAAGTTGCTGGCGAGTTCGGCAGCAAATGTGCGGATGATCTGGTTGGCGCGGTCCCTGTAAGTCTCGTCTCCGGTCAGGTAGTAGAGCCGCGCCAGGTTCTCGATCATGGTCGCATTGGCTGACGGGGTGGCGTCGTCAGTGACGCTGCGGGTGCGCACGACCAGCGCCTCGGCATCATCTGCTGTAAAGAAGTAGCCGTGGCCTTCGCTGTCCCAATAGTGGGTGTGCAGGTCTTCGGCCCAGTCCTTTGCCTGGGTCAGGCAGGTGTCGTCCGCGGTTGCTTCATAGAGGGCGAGGGCGGCTGAGATCATATTGGCGTAGCCGTCCGCCATAGCAAGATGTTGGAGTTTCCCTGCCCTGAAAGCGTGATACAGCCTGCCGTTCGTGATCATCTGTGCACGGATGAAATCATATGCAGTGCGAGCTGCCTCCAGCCAGACGGGTTCCTTGTGGGCCGCGCCGGCCTTGGCGAGGGCAGCGATCATCTGGCCATTCCAGTCGGTCAGGATCTTGTCGTCCCAGCCGGGGCGGATGCGTGGCGCACGGGTCTTGAACAAAACCTCACGCATGCGGGCGAACACTGCCTCTTCTTCAGCCGGGAGGTCTTCGGGGTGGTCGAGGCGGTTGAGGATTGTATGGCCCTCAAAATTGCCGTGCACGCTCACGTCGTAAATGCGCTTGAACCTGGTAATCTCGTCGGGTGCAAAGTCTGCAAGGGCTGCGTCAATCTCGGTCTCGCTCCAGACATAGAACCTGCCTTCCTCGCCCTCGCTGTCGGCATCCAGGCTGGCCCCGAAAGCGCCTTCGCCTGTGACCATCTCGCGTAGAACCCAGCGAACTGTTTCATGGAGGCGGGCCGCAAACAGAGGAGAGCCTGTGCCCGTGGCCGCGTCGCTTAACAGGCTGATCAGGCAGGCATTGTCGTAGAGCATCTTCTCGAAGTGTGGGACCAGCCACCGTTCGTCGACGGAGTAGCGGGCGAGCCCACCGCCCAAATGGTCATAGATGCCGCCCTGGCACATGCGGGTGAGGGTGAGCGTCACAGCGTTGCGGCAGCGTTCATCGCCGGTGCGCAACCAGGTGCGCCACAACAGTTCCAGGAGGAAGGGCTGTGGGAACTTGGGGGCCGCCCCCACACGGCCAGGCGCGGGATCGATGCTGCGCACCAACCGGTCAGCGACATTGTCGAGAATTTCGGGCGCCGGTTCGCCGGGAGCTTGCGCCTTCGCCTGTTCCTTGAGGGCGGATCGCAGGGCGCTGGCGTTCTTGATCACCTTCTCGCTTTCATCGTGGAAGATGCGTGAAACCTCCCTGCAGACATGGGGAAAGCCCGGTCTGCCGTAGCTCGGCGATTTTGGGAAATACGTGCCGCCCCAGAACGGCTCCCCGTCCGGCGTCAGGAACATGGTGAGCGGCCAGCCACCCTGCTCACCGAGATGATGCAGGGCTGACATGTAAATCGTATCGATGTCCGGGCGCTCTTCGCGGTCGACCTTGATGTTCACAAACAGCTCGTTCATGACCGCCGCAACTGCGTCATCTTCAAAGCTTTCATGGGCCATGACATGGCACCAGTGGCAGGCCGCATAGCCGACAGAGAGAAGGATTGGCTTGTTTGCGGCTTTTGCTTCCGCCAGAGCGGCCGGCCCCCAGGGGCGCCAATGCACCGGGTTATCCTTATGCTGAAGAAGATACGGGCTGGTCTCTTCGCGAAGCAGGTTTTGTGACATGGTGACGTCCAGTACATGGGGCAGCGCAGTAAGCAGCGCGGAAGGCGGCACAGCCGGTTCACCGCAGCGAACCAGCCCGTTCAGAAATGCAGGAGCGACGCATGAAGATCAACATCGAGATTGATATGACCCCGGAGGAGGCGCGGACGGTTATCGGCCTGCCGGACCTTGCGCCCATGCAGGAAGAGCTGGTGGCGCAGATCAGCGACCAGATCAAACGCAATGTGGCCTATGTCGATCCCGAACTGCTGGTGAAGTCCGTTCTTCCCGTCGGTGTGGAGGGCATCGACAGGCTGCAGAAGCTCCTCTGGGGCGTTGCCCGCTCAGCGGTTGGCGGTAACGGCGAAGCGGAGCCGGAACCCGATTCACCCGCTCCAAAGAAGACTCCTAAGACTCGACGCAAGCGCAGCTAATTCCGGATACCCACCTCCATGGACGACACCGTTTTTGCCCTGTCCAGCGGTCAGGGGCGGGCAGGGATTGCGGTCATACGCATCAGCGGATCTGGTGCGGCGCAGGCTCTGATGGAACTTGCGGGCACTGGGCTGCCCCCGGCGCGCAAGGCGGTCGTGCGTGGTCTGACGGAGCCACGAACTGGCGAACATCTTGATCAGGCGCTGGTGCTGTGGCTGCCGGGTCCCGGCACGGTGACCGGCGAGGACATGGCGGAACTGCATGTCCATGGCAGCCGGGCGGTGGTGGCCGGAGTGCTCGAGGCCCTGGGGCACCTTGACGGGTTACGGTTGGCCGAGCCCGGGGAGTTCACCAGCCAGGCCTTTGCCAATGGTCGAATGGATCTGACGCAGGTGGAAGGTCTTGCCGATCTGATCGACGCGGAAACCGCCGGTCAGCGGCGGCTTGCCCTGGCGCAGACTGAAGGTGCGCTGGCGGCCCGGTGCTCAGACTGGAAGGAGCATCTGGTTAAAGCGCTGGCGCTGGTCGAGGCGGAAATCGATTTCAGCGACGAGGAACTGCCCGATGGCCTGTCCGAACAGGCGGTTGGGATGATCTCGCGGGTCCGCAGTGAGATGGAGCAGGTGCTCCAGTCTGCCAATGCGGGGGAGGTCATGCGCGATGGTGTGCAGGTTGCCATTCTTGGCGCGCCGAATGTGGGGAAGTCCAGCCTGATGAACCGTCTGGCCCGTCGGGAGGCCGCAATTGTCTCTGATGTATCGGGCACCACCCGGGACATCATTGAAGTGCGGCTTGATCTGGGCGGTATTCCTGTTGTTCTGGCCGACACGGCGGGCCTTCGGGAGACAGATGATCCGGTGGAGCGTGAAGGCATTGCCCGGGCGAGGGCACGGGCTGCGGCGGCTGATATCGCGTTCTGGGTCTGTGACCTGACAAATCCCGAGGCGCCTCAATGGCCGCCCGGCCTGGAGGCGGCGCGGCGGCTGGTTGTGGGCAATAAGGCCGATCTTTCTGTAGGGCCGTCTGGGGTCAGCTGTGACCTGGTGCTGTCCGCGGCGACGGGGGAGGGGGCGGACGCGTTGGAAGACTGGCTGGCCTCCGTCGCTCAGGACCTGGCTGGGGGCGCATCGGCGTCCGCTCTGGTAGGTCGGGCGCGTCAGGCAACAGCGTTACATGATGCCGTAAATGCCCTTGAGCGGGCCTTGTCGGAAGCAGCGGATGAAGCTGGCGGTGAAGCGGCTCTCGTGAGCGAGGAAATGCGGATAGCACTGCGGGCCCTTGGTCGGCTCGTTGGCACTGTCGATGTAGAGGATGTGCTGGACGTTGTCTTCCGCGACTTCTGCATCGGTAAATAGGGTTAAGCGCCGTTAACCGATGTTAACAGAGCGTTAGGGGCCGGGATGTTTCTTAATAACCAAGCCTGATGATTCACGCTGAGACGGCCCCAATGTTTCACGTGAAACAAATGGAGTCCAAAGCTGTGGATAAGCATATCCGCTCCCCCGGTCGCTGCCTTTAGTTGGCTCTTTAGTTCATTGCATGATTGCGCTATGCACCGCACCCATGACCGAGATGCCGAACATCATGACGCCGCAGGATGGCGACCGCTTTGACGTGATCGTCATTGGCGGTGGGCATGCGGGCTGCGAAGCGGCTGCCGCTGCCGCGCGCCTGGGCGCTGAAACGGTGCTGGTCACACACCGGGCAGATCGCATCGGTGAGATGTCCTGTAACCCGGCGATTGGCGGTATCGGCAAGGGGCATCTGGTCCGCGAGATTGATGCCCTCGACGGCTTGATGGGGCGGGTTGCAGACAAAGGCGGCATCCAGTTCCGTATGCTGAACCGGCGCAAGGGACCGGCGGTCCGTGGGCCACGCGCCCAGGCTGATCGCGCGCTCTATCGCACGGCCATGCAGACGGCCATCGGTGAGACGCAAAACCTCAGCGTCGTGGAAGCGCCTGTCGAGGACCTGATTGTTCACGAGCGGACCGTATCCGGCATTGTTCTGGATGATGGGCGCGCGCTGTACGCGGCGGCGGTCGTTCTGACGACCGGCACCTTCCTGCGGGGCATCATCCACATGGGTCAGGCCAAGTCTGCCGGGGGCCGTATCGGGGATGCGCCGGCGATTGGTCTGGCCGAAACACTGGACCGCTTCGACCTCAATCTGGGCCGACTCAAGACTGGCACCCCACCGCGCTTGGATGGGCGGACCATCAGGTGGGATTCGCTTCCGGAACAAAAGGGAGATGTGCCGCCGGAACCATTTTCCTCCCTGACGACGCAGATCACCCAGCGGCAGGTGAGCTGCTATGTGACCGGGACGACCGACGCCACCCATGAGATCATCCGGGCCAACTTGGACCGGGCGCCGCTGTACTCCGGCCAGATCGAGGGTACGGGCCCGCGCTATTGCCCGTCCGTCGAAGACAAGGTGGTGCGCTTTGCCGAAAAGGATCGCCATCAGATCTTTCTCGAGCCCGAAGGCCTTGATGACCACACGGTCTATCCGAACGGTATCTCGACATCGCTGCCCGAAGATGTACAGCTTGCCATGCTGGCGACCATCCCCGGGTTGGAAGAGGCGCGGATGATCCAGCCGGGATACGCGATTGAGTACGACTATGTGGACCCCCGCGAGCTATCCGCTGGATTGGCCGTTAAATCCGTATCCGGTCTTTTTCTAGCTGGGCAGATCAATGGGACGACCGGCTATGAAGAGGCCGCCGCACAGGGCCTTGTGGCGGGTCTCAATGCGGCCCGTCTGGCCGGTGGCGGGGACGCCGTCTCATTTGAACGGTCCGGGTCCTATATCGGCGTGATGATTGATGATCTGGTCACCCGCGGCGTCAGTGAACCCTATCGGATGTTCACAAGCCGGGCTGAATATCGCCTCAGCCTGCGGGCCGACAATGCGGACCAGCGTTTGACTGAACTGGGCGAGGCGATTGGATGTGTCGGGCCTGAAAGGGCGGCGCATTTTGCCGCCAAGCGGTCAGCGCTTGATGCAATTCGTACCCGGCTCGACACACTGACAATGACACCCCGCGAAGCCGCCGAGCATGGTCTGAAGATTAATCAGGATGGTGTGCGTCGGACAGCTTTTGAAATGCTGCGCTACAAGGAAGTGGATATGGCGTGGCTGGGGAAGGTCTGGCCGGAGCTTGAGGGGGCCGATCCGGCGGTGGCGACCCAGATGGAGATAGAAGGGGGCTATGCCGTCTATCTTGAACGGCAGGCGTCCGACATCAAGGCGTTTGAGCGGGACGAGAACGTGCGCTTGCCCGATGGGCTTGATTACACGCAGGTTGCCGGGCTTTCCATTGAGTGCCAGCAGCGGCTGGGCCGTGTGCAGCCGGCGACCCTGGGCCAGGCGGCCCGTGTGGAGGGGGTGACGGCCGCCGGCATCACCGCCCTGCTCATGCATCTACGTTCCCGCTCGGCAAATGCTGGTGTGGCGGCGGAATAATCCCCCAGCGCGGCATTTCCTGTGGATAAAGGTCTGCAAGTGTCTGACATAGAATCCCTTTCAGGTCTGGGCGCTGTTTCACGTGAAACACGCGAGCGGCTGGAGATGTATCAGGCCCTGCTCATCAAATGGCAGGCCTCGATCAACCTCGTGGCGCCGTCGACATTGGAAGCTGCATGGGAACGGCACTTTGCCGACTCTGCCCAATTGCTGGCCCATGCCCCGGCTGAGATAAAGCTCTGGCTGGACGTGGGCAGCGGGGCCGGGTTTCCCGGTCTGGTGATGGGCCTCCTGCTGATGGAAAACCATCCGGGTGCGGAGGTTGTTCTGATTGAGAGTGACACCCGAAAATGTGCCTTCCTGCAGACCGTCATCGCACAGACAAAAGCGCCGGTGCGGGTGCTGCCGATGCGGGTCGAAAAAGCTGCCGAGGATGTGGTCGGCAGGGTGGGTGGCTACCCGGACGTCATCTCCGCGAGGGCGGTAGCGCAACTGCCGAAACTGCTCGACATGATTGCGCCCTTTTGGGCACAGGATTGCGTTGGCCTTTTTATGAAGGGGCGAGATGTAGTGTTTGAATTGACCGAAGCCGCAAAATGTTGGACGATTGAAGCCTCTCAAGCCCCGAGTATTACCGCCGGGGATGGGGTCATACTCAAGCTGGAGGAGCTTGCCCGTGTCCGCGCCGAAACAGCCCGCTGACTCTCAATCAGCCTCTCATTCAGACTCCGGCGCACAGCCGTCCGACACCGCACCGATCGACCTGTCCGCCATCCGCGCCGCCGTCCAGCCGGGCGAGCCCCGGGTGCTTGTTCTGGCCAACCAGAAGGGTGGCGGCGGCAAGACCACAACGGCCATCAATCTGGGGACCGCGCTTGCTGCTGTCGGGGAGCGTGTGCTGGTGGTCGATCTCGATCCTCAGGGCAATGCGTCGACCGGTCTGGGCGTAGACCGCAACAGCCGTCCGGTCACAGCGTATGAAGTTCTGATCGGCGAGGCGGATATCAAGGACGCCTCCATCGAAACGAGCGTCCCGGGCCTGTCGCTCGTGGCGTCTTCCATGGACCTATTGGGCGCCGAGCTTGAGCTGGCTGACTTTGATCGCCGCTCACACCGCCTGTCCGATGCGCTTCATGCCTTCACGTCATCTGACGCGGGCCGCGCCTACTCCTACGTTTTGGTGGATTGCCCGCCGTCGCTCAATCTGTTGACCATCAATGCGATGGTCGCCGCCGACGCCATATTGGTGCCGCTTCAGTGTGAATTCTTTGCGCTGGAAGGTCTGAGCCAGCTGCTCCACACGGTTGAGCGGGTCCGCACGAGTCTCAACCCGGATCTTGAGATCCAGGGCATCGTGCTCACCATGTTCGACAAGCGGAACAATCTGTCCGACCAGGTGGCGGCGGACGTTCGCGAATATATGGGCGACAAGGTCTACCGCACGGTGATCCCGCGCAACGTGCGCATCTCCGAGGCGCCGAGTTTTGGCAAACCGGCGCTTGTCTACGATTACAAATGCGCTGGCTCAAAAGCCTATATGAAGCTCGCGTCAGAGCTCATTCAGCGCGAGCGCGACATCAAGCACGCGGCCGCCTGAAAGGGTGATGCCGACGGGCAACCGACGCAGGACACATAGGTAAGCGAGCGGCAAAGTAGGGCCGGGTCATACCCGTTGCCCCGGCCGTTACCGCAACAAGCAAGGGACAAAAAAATGGCAGCAGACGAAGGAAAACGGCGCGGACTTGGGCGGGGCCTGGCGGCTCTCATTGGTGATGACGCGCCCGCTGCCAAGGGGTCCGGTCAGCCCGCGGCGACGATCAGTCCGAACACGGTTCCCATCGAGTTTCTGAAGGCCAATCCCTATCAGCCGCGCCGGGATTTCACGAAGCAGGACCTTGCAGATTTAACCGCGTCTGTTGCTGAAAAGGGTGTGCTTCAGCCCATCGTTGTCCGGCCTGTTTCCGGTGCCACGAACTCATTCGAGATCGTTGCCGGTGAGCGCCGCTGGCGGGCTGCCCAGGCCGCAAAGCTCGACCGCGTCCCGGTGGTGGTTCGCGACCTCAGCGATGCTGAGACGCTTGAAATCGCGATCATCGAAAATGTGCAGCGTGCCGATCTCAATCCGATCGAAGAAGCGGACGGCTATGACCGTCTGATGGAAGAGTTCCGCTACACCCAGGCGGACGTGTCCAAGCTTATCGGCAAGAGCCGCAGCCATGTTGCCAATACCTTGCGGCTCCGTTCACTTCCCAAGAAGGTGCGTGGATTTGTGGCGTCGGGTGATCTGAGCGCCGGCCATGCCCGCGCGATCATGGGTCATGACGATGCGGTGGCGCTTGCCAAGCAGATCGTCGCTGATGGTTTGTCGGTGCGCGAAGCAGAAGCGCTGGGCAAGAAGCCGTTCAAGGCTGGGAAAGCCAAAAAAACCAGTGTTTCTAAAGAAAAAGACGCAGATACCAAGTCTTTGGAGCGCAATATCGCAGACTCTCTTGGCCTGGCGGTCTCGATCGACCACAAGGACGATGCAGGTGGCAAGGTATCGATCACCTATAAGACACTTGAGCAGCTGGACGAGATTTGCCGGCGTCTCGCAAACGGCAAGATTTAGCGGACTTGTCTGCCGCGGCACACATCTGACAATTTAATTGCCGTCTTCTAGGGTCGCCGATGCACTCAGCCCCGGCGGCCTGCTGCTGCCGCGCGGGTGATGCTCATCATGGCGCGCGCTACAACGGGCTCGGTCAGGGCGCCGGCGCCGCGGCACTGCGCTTCCGCGTCCGCCAGCATCGCTAAGGCACCATCAAGCCGCCGCCGTGACCCCACCGCGCATTGGCGGCGCATCGCTGGCTGCCGGGAAAAGTGGAGGGGCGGGCGCAGAGCCCGCAGAATTTCGTCCAGTCTGCCGCCGCGTTCCACGCGGCCGAGCACAAGATGCAGGCGCTGCAGATGAATTGTCAGTGTACGGATCATACGCTCCGGCGCGATGCCGCTCTCGATCAGCTTGGCGAAGCTTGTATCAAAGGCTGGCATGTCGCCGCTGGCTGCGGCATCAACCGCATCGTCCAGGCCGCGCGAATCCGCGCCGCCGACGCTTGCTTCTATGTCCTCAAGGGTGACCGGGCTTTCCCCGCCCTTGTAGAGAATGAGTTTCTCAATCTCATTGCGTGACAGCTGCCGGTCGGCGCCCAATTGCGACACCAACGTGGCGAGGACCGTGTGATCGGCTTCCAGCCCGGCGTCCTTCAGCATGGTCTGAGCCAGCCGCTCAAGGTTTTCCGCCGTGTCCGCATAACAGGGGAGTGCAGCGGCCTCTTTTGATGACTCGGCCAGTTTGCGCAGAGCCGACCGTGGTGTCAGTTCACCAGCCTCAAGAATAACGAACCCGTCCCCTGGCTGATCCAGGTAGCCTGCTAACGATTTTGCTGCAGCCTCGCCCGCATCGCGGACACGCACAACACGCCGTCCGCCAAACATTGCGACGGCGCCGGCTTCGTCCGCCAGCCTGGCAGGGTCGCCTTTAAGTGCTTGCTCTTCCAGATCAGCCACACTGAAGGGGTCATCCGGCGTATCGGTCAGCGCATTCAGAAGTATTCTTGCACGCTCCCGGACCAATCCAAGGTCAGGGCCATATATCAACGCGGCCCGGATGGCGTCAGGTGGCTTCTTGATGAAGCGCTCGATCTCTGAGGCTTTTAGCTTCACCGGACATCACACCTTCGATTTTCAGCTGCGCCGCTCACTCGCCCGGCTGAACCGCCACGGGTTCCGGGAACCGGGGGGCGTCATCCCCTGTTTCAGAGGCTGGGGAGGACAATGGAATAACTTCGGGTTCGGGGGGTCGAGACGTATCTACCCGCGCCGCTGAAACCTTGGCGGCTTCAGCGATCGCCGCATTCCTCTTGGCCTCAGGGGATGACATGCGCGCAAGGGCAATGCCCAGGCGCTGCGCCATCACATCGGCAACCGCCTCCGCTGCCCTTTCTTCGGCATCACGCTGGGCAATGACGTTGGCATATTCAGAGTCTGTCCTGTTTAGTGAAGCCGTGCGTGTCACCGATGAACTGTGAACCGGGTCGCCACTTGCCATGTCCACAAGCCGGTATTTCGCAATGAGAGCATAATTGCGCCGCAGGACGGTTGAGTCCTCTTGAACCAGCAAGTCCGTCAACTGGTCGGTGATCGAAACCTCCAGCTGATAGGCTGGAAACTGCGGCTGTCCTGCCGGTGTCAGGCGGTTGATCAGGCCATTGCGAAGCTGCTGGCCGACCCGTTCCTCCCCGATAGGCAGGATGGCAATCGACGCGGCTCCAACACGTGCTGCGGTGCCTTCAGCGCTCGTTCCGTACAGGGGGCGGAAACTGCATGCAGCCAGGACTAGCAAAAGGGCTACACCCAAGGCGGTTGCTTTTAAACTCATAGCCAATTTCGCGTCCGTCCGCTTCAATCACTCATCCAACAATATTGACAATGCGGCCGGTTACATCAATCACCTTACGCACCGCCTTGCCAGCCAGCGCCTTTTGGACTTTTTCCAGATCCAGCGCGGCTTTTTCGATAGTAGGCTGATCCGCATCACGCGCAACTGTCAGCTCGTCGCGGCGCTTGCCGTTTACCTGCACCGCCAATGTCACGCTGTTCTCCACCAATAGCGTTTCGTCGGCATGTGGCCAGGGCAGGTTTACAACCAGGCTCTCATGTCCAAGCGCGGCCCAGGCCTCTTCGGCAAGGTGTGGAATCATCGGGGCAGACAGCTTCACCAGTGTCTCGCTGGCCTCGCGGGCTGCAAAGCCATCGCCCGTATTGTCGCCATCAGCCTTAAACCCTGAGAGCGCGTTTACCAGTTCGTACAGCCGGGCAACTGCGCTGTTGAACCGGAAGGTATCGATGCCTTCTGTCACGCCTTGAATGGCTTTGTGCGTTTCCTTGCGCAGCGCCAGTGCGGCGTCTGAAAAATCTTCCGGTGCGGCATCACCTGCAGGGGGCATGGCCGGCACATTTCCGGTTACCGCACGCCACAGCCGCTGGGTAAAGCGCCATGCGCCCTCGACGCCCGCCTCGGTCCATTCCACATCACGCTCTGGCGGGCTGTCTGACAGCATGAAGAAGCGGGCTGTGTCCGCGCCGTATTCTTCGATGATGTCTGTCGGGTCGATGGTGTTCTTTTTTGATTTCGACATCTTCTCGACGCCGCCGACCGACACCGGCTCGCCGGTGTAGCGGGATTTCGCAACGCGCGCGCCGTCAACCGTCCCAAGGGTAATGTCTGCCGGCGACAGCCATGACCCGTCCTGCGCCTTGTAAGTCTCGTGGTTCACCATGCCCTGGGTGAAGAGCCCCGCAAACGGTTCTGCGAGATCGACGTGTCCGGTCTTCTGCATGGCGCGGGTAAAGAAGCGCGAATACAAGAGGTGCAGGATCGCGTGTTCAATGCCGCCGATGTACTGGTCGACTGGCAGCCACTCATTCGCCGCCGCCTTGTCGGTCGGCGTGTCTGCATGAGGCGCGGTAAAGCGCGCGAAGTACCATGACGAGTCAACAAACGTATCAAAGGTGTCTGTCTCGCGCCGGGCGGCCCTCCCGCATTTTGGGCAGGCCACATTCTTCCAAGTCGGATGCCGGTCCAAGGGATTGCCGGGCGCATCGAATGTTACGTCTTCGGGCAGCGTTACCGGCAGGTCCGCCTTGGGCACCGGTACGACACCGCACGCGTCGCAATGAACAATCGGGATGGGGCAACCCCAGTAGCGTTGGCGGGAAATGCCCCAGTCCCGCAGACGGTAGTTTGTCGTGCCCTCTCCGAGTGACTTGCTTTCCAGCGTTGCGATGGCTTTTGCCTTGGCGTCGTCAACGGTCAGGCCATCGAGGAAGCCTGAATTGATCGCAATGCCGTCGCCTGTAAACGCTTCAGTGCCCGCTTCCAGTGTCGCGGTAAAGTCCCTGGCGTCTGCATCCTTGGGCGCAACAACAGCCGTTACGGGAAGATCATATTTGCGGGCAAAGTCCAGGTCGCGCTGGTCGTGGGCCGGGCAGGCGAAGATGG
Source organism: Candidatus Phaeomarinibacter sp. (assembly GCA_050042885.1). Classification (GTDB taxonomy): domain Bacteria; phylum Pseudomonadota; class Alphaproteobacteria; order CGMCC-115125; family CGMCC-115125; genus Pyruvatibacter. Next base: position 10,646 of record JBHJJF010000096.1, on the reverse strand, counting down.
CGCCGGTGCCGTATTCCATCAGCACGAAGTTGGCGACATAGACTGGCAACTCCTTGCCGTCGATGAAGGGGTGCCGCGCTGTCAGGCCGGTATCGATGCCGCGCTTTTCAGCCGTCTCGATGGCTTCTTCGCTGGTACCGACGCGCGCGCAGTCGGCAATAAAGTCTGCGATGCTCGAATTGCTTTCTGCAAGGTGGGTTGCCAACGGGTGCTGTGGAGAGATGGCGCAGAAGGATGCGCCAAACAGCGTGTCCGGCCGGGTCGTAAAGACTTCGAGTTTTTCGTCCGTACCCGTATCATTTCCCGAGAGCTGGAAGAACACGCGCGCGCCTTGGGATTTGCCAATCCAGTTCTTCTGCATCAACCGTACTTTTTCCGGCCACCGGTCAAGGGTATCGAGACCCGCCAGCAGTTCATCGGAATAGTCAGAGATCTTCAGGAACCACTGGGTAAGATCGCGGCGTTCAACCGGCGCGCCAGAACGCCAGCCCTTGCCGTCAATCACCTGCTCGTTGGCAAGCACGGTGTTGTCTACCGGGTCCCAGTTCACGGTCGACTTGCGGCGCTCGACAATGCCTGCATCGAGAAAGTCCAGAAACTAAGCCTGCTCGTGGCGGTAGTAAGCCGGGGCACAGGTAGCTATCTCGCGATCCCAGTCGAGGGCGAGGCCGATGACTTTCATCTGGTCGCGCAGCGCGGCCATGTTGTCGTAAGTCCAGCCCTTGGGGTGGACGCCCTTTTCCATGGCGGCGTTTTCGGCGGGCATGCCAAATGCGTCCCACCCCATGGGGTGCAGGACGGCGTATCCACAGGCGCGCTTGTACCGCGCAATGACGTCGCCCATGGAGTAGTTGCGCACGTGCCCCATATGAATGCGGCCGGACGGGTAGGGGAACATCTCGAGGACATAGTATTTTGGCCGTGGATCATCCGCCGAAGGTGTCAGAAACGCTTTTCCATCATCCCATGCTCGCTGCCATTTCGGCTCCGAGGTCTTCGGGTTGTAGCGATCAGGAATGGGAGTGGTCATGGGAGATGCTCAAACGAAATGGGCACGGGGCCGAAACACCCGTGCCCGAAGATTCTAATGTCTTGTGATACGGCTGACTCGGGGTGCGGGAGACTTACTCCGCCGCTGCCAGGGTATCAATGCGCAACTGCCGCGCGCGGATCAGGATGGCGTTCTCCAGCTGTGCGGAGGTGCCGGGCGTCACCGCAGCGTCTATCCAGCCTGATCCATCTGCCGTTTGAGCCTGCTTAAAGACCGAAACTTTGACCCCATCTGCTCGCAGGCTGGTGTCGAGAATGTAGATGGTCATCTTGAACCGCTCGCCCGGGGCCTCGGGTGCGGTGAACCAGTCCGTTATAATCACGCCGCCAAAGGGGTCTGCTGACGACAGGGGCATGAAGGACGTTGTGTCGAGCGAAGCGCGCCACAGGAAGCTGTTGACGCCGATGCCGTTCGCGTTGCCTTCATTCCCTCCAGACCCAAGGGAAAACAGACCGCCTTCCCCGAAGATGCCGGGCTCATTGCCGGCATTGCCAAACGGGTCACTCTTCCCGCCGGGCTTTTCTGTCGGGAACCGCTGTTCTGACTCAATACCTGTGCCGCAAGCAGTGAGGCTCATAGAAACAGCGACACAGACGGCGAAAATCTTGAGGTACGTCATAAATGTCCAACTCGCAAAGGCTGACCCGTATTCCGGTCTTGGAACGGCAGGAGGGCGGCTGCCGGATGGCTGTTCGCCCCTTGATATCTGCTTATAACGAGCCGTTGTAGCGCATAGCAAGCCGAGAGAAAATGCCCTGCATTCCGGCATTTGCTGCCCAAGCTTCTGCGCGGTTTGGGCCGCCGTCCACGGTGCGGCTTTGATGCAACACTACTCCTGACCGAAAGCCCGGCCGATGGCGCTACACCGCTGGGATGCGGTAACTGTATTGCGCCGCTCTGGTTCACTGTTTTTCCAAGTTATCCGTGGATTTTGGCCATGCGGGGGCCGATTCGGTAATCCCCTGTTAGGGAATTGTGTCCCTGAAGCCACATCTAGGTGCGTCCAAACCCGGATTGGGTCCGGACTGCTTGACGATTGGCCCTCAATGTCAGAGTTTGCCTTTCGAGCATGGGGGGCGAGCTTCGTCCCGTTTGGGCATGTTCTCGTGCTCTCGTAAGCACACCTCTTTTCGAATGTGAGGGACAGATGAAGAAGCTTCTTGGAACTACTGCCCTGGTGGCCGCCGCTTTTGCGACCGCGCCTGCCATGGCTGCTGATAAGATCAACATTAAGGTCGGCGGTTACTTCGTCGGCGCAATCGCTGCCGTTTTCGACAGCGACGCTGGCACGCCTCTGGCTGCTGGTACAGACCAGCGCACAATCCGTTTCGCTCGTGAGTCGGAAGTGCACTTCAAGGGTTCAACGACCCTCGACAACGGCATTGAAATCGGCGTCAAGTTCGAACTTGAAACCGGTGAGTCTGCTGGTTTTGACATCGTCGACGAAGCCTACATTTGGGTTTCCGGCGCGTTTGGTGAATTCCAGTTCGGTGCACAGGACGGCGTTGGCGATCAGATGCCAATCGTTGCTCCGTCTCCTTTCCTGGAGCACTTTGCCAACGACACCGATCTTGACCCGATCGGCGAAATCTACGGCCAGGCCATCAACACTGTTCTTGATGCCACTGGCGACAACGAAAAGATCATCTACTTCACGCCGCGTCTTGCCGGCTTCCAGGTTGGTCTTTCCTACACACCTGAGCCGACTGAAATCAGTGGTGACGAGGTTTACACAGACTTCCTCTCCGGTGATGAAGCTTTCGAAAACACCTTCGAAGCTGGTCTGACTTGGGAATATGCCTTCAACGGTGTCGACCTTGGCGCAAGCTTTGTGTACCTGTCCGCTGACGGCACCACTGCCGGTACTCTGGATGTTGAAGACTGGGCTCTCGGCGCAAGCGTCGGCTTCGCAGGCTTCACAATCGGTGGTGCGTATGCAGACAAAGAGACAACTGGTGTGATCACCGGTACGAACATTGAAGGTTCACAGGACTGGAACGTAGGCGCAACCTACGGCACAGGCCCATGGACATTCGGTGTTGAGTACGCTGCATCAACCGTTGATGGCGCAACTGGTCTTCCTGACCCCGTCGATCAGCAGGCTCTGCTTGCTGGCCTTGCCTACTCACTGGGTGGCGGTGCCAATGTTTCTCTCGGCTACAAGTACGGCGAGAACAAAGTGACCAATGCTGAGGGCTCTGCTCTCTTCACAGAATTCGGCGTGAAGTTCTATGCTTCAAACCACTCTGTACTTTGGTATGGGCGGGCCTTCGGACCCGCCCTTTTCTTTTGCGTAATCGCGTCTCAGGAAAAGCGGATGCCGGCGATACCCGCCAGAGGCAGTCCGGCCGTGTTGGCTATCGTCGTTTGATTGATGCCGCCAAGTGCATAGGCCGGAACGTCCAGCGCTCCCAGAATTCGGCTTAGCCCCAGCGCGCCTAGCGTCTTTGCGCCGGGATGGCTGTGGGTCGGGAACACCGGAGAGACTGTCGCGTAGTCACACAGAACAGGTCCCCGCCGGGACACCGCCGCTGCTGCCTTGGCACTATGCACCGCCGTGGAAACCCTCAGGCCAAGGCGCCTTGCAGTTCCAAGATGCCTGATACTGTCCCGCCAAAGATCTTCGGGAATATGCACACCCCACGCGCCGACCTGCATCGCCAGTCGAATATCACCCGCCACCACAAAACGGATGCTGTGTTGCCTGGCACTTCGCGCCAGCTGTGCCGCGTATTGCCAGCGGTCCGGCATCTCATAATCGCGGAGGCAAACAATTGTGCCGGCAGGGACTGCTTCGATTATGCCCTGCGCATGTCCCTGCTCGCCGCGGTCGGTCATCACGAGCAGATTAGGAAGCTGTGTTCGCCGGCGCGGACCAAACTGTCTGTCGGCAAGCCTTGCGATGGTGTGCAGGGCCGCTTTAGTGTCGTCACCCATGAGCAGTAACCCCACAGAGCATCAACCCTCCGGACTTGACTCTGTCCGTATCCGGATTAATGAGGCGGCCGCTGGGGCCCAACGTAGTGCGTCGTCTATCACGCTCGTGGCTGTGAGCAAGACATTTCCGGCTGAGGCGATTACACCGGTCCTTGATGCGGGGCAGCGCGTCTTCGGCGAGAACCGTGTGCAGGAAGCGCAGCAAAAGTGGCCGCAATTGAAGAAGGCCTATAACAATGTCGCGCTGCACCTTATCGGCCCACTGCAAACCAACAAGGCGCGTGATGCGGTGGCGTTGTTTGATGCCATCCACTCCGTTGACCGACCAAAGCTGGCGCGGGTTCTGGCAAAGGAAATTGCAGACCAGGGGCGTGATCCTGATCTGTTTTTGCAGGTGAACACCGGGCAGGAAGAGCAGAAGTCCGGCGCGTTGCCGCAGGAGGCTGATGCCTTCATTGAGAGCTGCCGGGATGAATACGGTTTGCGGATTGCCGGGCTCATGTGCATCCCGCCCGCGCAGGAGGACCCCGCGCCGCATTTCGATCTGTTGGCTGAGATTGCCCGGCGCAACGGCATTAACGGTCTGAGCATGGGGATGAGTGCCGACTACGAGCTGGCGATTGCCCATGGCGCCAGCCATGTGCGTGTCGGCAGCGCGATATTTGGCACGCGGACCCGCCATCCCTAGCGGTGATCTCCCGGCCGGTTAGCGTGAATGGCGATGGTGCTGTGCCGCCCCATGTGTTGAAGGACGAATCTGAGATCGTGCGGGTCGAGTGCGATGCACCCCAGCGTGGGTCCAAAATCCGGTCGCGCCACATGCATGAAGCTCGCACTCCCCAGGTCGGGGACCACAGGTGCATCGTTGTGACCCAACACGACGATTGTGTCGTAGAGGTGGTCCTTGCGCGTGAGTCTCTCCGCACTGGACGGGTAGGGCAGGCGCACGGGCCGATTGTAAGCTGCGTCGTTACTGTCATCGCACCAGCCGTCGAGCGGCCCGATAGGATTTGTCTCAAGTGATGTAACGGGCCGAGCGACTTTGTCGCCTCGGTACATAACCCGCCTGAGTGGATAAGTGCCTGCGGGCGTTGCTCCGTCGCCTTCGCGCCCTTCAAGCGTCACGCCGTTCTTTCCGAGCGCACACGGCATGACCCGGTCGCGTAGACGAACCAGCCCCCCATGCGGCCTCGCGCCGTGTTGCCATACATCGAGTTGCATGAGGCGAGACTATCAGGACGTGCGCCGATGCACACCCGCGCACCGTGCGGAGACCTGGAAGACTAGAGCGCTTCGTTGATGATCTGACCCGACGGGGTGGGTGGCCGGGCATAGGCCAGGCCCGCGTCGTTGAGTGTTTCATCCGCTTTCCGATCTGCCGGTGCGCCGAAGGAATCCAGCAGGGCTTCAAAGGCACTTGGAGACAGCGTTTGCAGCTCCGGCAAGTCTTGATTGGGTATCGGCGCTTGAGGCTGGGCAGTCCGTTCCAGGCGTGCCGTCGGCGCAACCGGTAGCGCATTCGCTGCCGCAGGTATGGGGGTGTCCTTAGAGCGCTCGGCGGCCACCTGAATGGAATCTTCTGCGTCGGTGGGCGTGGCCTCGTCGTCACCGAAGAGGGCCGTCATCACATGGCCACCCATGGTATCGCCTGACAGTTCCTCCACAGCGATGTCCACCAGGGAGGCTGCGGCTCCAATGATGCCGCCGAAAATTCCGCCGCCGACAACTCTTGATTCGGGCCGGATCTCGTCTCCGGTGAACTCCCGGTACAGGGTCGAAACAACCGGCAGATGCTGAAGGGGGTTCACAATGTCCAGCAGGTCGTTGAAGGAAAAACCGTCTTCGTCCGTCGCTGCCGCCGCATCATCTGTGGGGGCGATGGAGGCAGTATGCAGTGGAGCGGCAGCAGCTGCCTGAGCGCTGGAAAACGGCAGGCGGTCATCCAATGCGCGGCCGAAACGGTGCGTTGGCTCTTCGAATGTTGCCGTGGGTAACGGCGCTGTTACTGCAACTGCAGACATGGTCTGGCTCCCTCCGGCTCAATGATGCAAGACGTGAACCAACACAAAATCGTTATATTTCAGTAGGTTATGATATTTTCAGCCTACCTGATGGGGAAACAATTGCCGGGTGTCCGGCAGGCATTGACCCCGTTCCGCTCACGAACGGTTGACGTGGTGGTGAATGACTGTGTTTGGCGAATGACGGCAGGGGCACCCTACATAGCCACCACGCCGTTGATGCGGATAAGGATTGCGAAGCGGGCCGCTGCCTGCCTCGCGACCCCTTTGAAAGACGGGTCAAACGCGCGTAACAGTGTAGCAACATGCCAAGGCGGAGATGTGCTCCGTTTCAGGCCAATTAAGTGGCGGGGGCCCTTATGAGCAATATCCGGAAAATCCTTCTCGTCGACGATGATGACGCCCTGCGCGAGTCCCTCGCTGAACAACTCGATCTCCATCAGGAGTTTGAAGTCACTACCGCTGACAAGGGGACTGACGCCGTCAAGCTGGCAAAAGCTGCCCATGTGGATCTTGTCCTTCTCGATGTCGGTCTTCCGGATATGGACGGCCGAGAGGTCTGCCGCCTCCTGCGTAGCCAGGGTGACAAGTGTCCCATTGTCATGCTGACGGGCCACGATTCAGACGCCGATACCATTCTGGGCCTCGACTCAGGCGCCAATGACTATGTCACCAAGCCGTTCCGCTTCGGTGTGCTTCTTGCGCGTATCCGGGCCCAGCTTCGCCAGCACGAGCAGAGCGAAGACGCAGTTTTCAAAATTGGTCCGTACACGTTCAAACCGGCTGCCAAGCTGCTGCTTGAAGAAGAAGCCAACAAGAAGGTGCGGCTGACCGAGAAAGAAACCTCGATCCTCAAATATCTCTACCGGTCCGGTGATCGTGTCGTTGGCCGTGATGTTCTGCTGCACGAGGTCTGGGGATACAATGCGGGCGTGACGACGCATACGCTTGAGACGCACATCTATCGCCTGCGCCAGAAAATTGAAGCTGATCCGTCGAACGCTGAAATCCTGGTCACCGAGACAGGCGGGTATCGTCTGGTTCCGTAGTCGGCGCTTTACGCATCTTGAGGCCGTGGCTGCTCAGGCAGTTGCGGCCTTTTTCGTGTCCATCGGTGCTTTGGCGCGGGTGGTCAGCGTGATGATGATCAGCAATGTCAGCATCACCGGCGCGCCGGCAAGAGCGGCATAAAAGAACACCATGGGGCTCACCAGTATGGCGGCCAGGACCAGCAACATGATGGCATTGACCATGGTCATCAGCAGGGTGTTGGGGTTCGTCATGTAAACCAGCCCTAGCAAAGTTGTATGTATGCTCCCCCCGGATGCGTAGACAGATATGTGCCCCAGACTGTGGGTTTTCGCCAGTGACACGGCGCCGCATCTTCAAGACCACTGCGGATATGCGAGCTTTCTCCTACTGCCTTGAGGAGACGACATGCCTGACGCACCCCGCCACAAGGACCTCAGCCCCGAGATGCGGCTCGTCCGCTTCATGCTGACCCATATGGTTGTGGGGATTGGGGCCGGCATCGTTTTCGGCGGGGCGTTGATCGCCACCAACACTGCGAATTTGAGAACGCTTCTGTTCAGTTCGCCGGATGGCGGGCTCTTTGGCATCCTGTTTTTTATGGGGCTGTCCGTGACGTTTGGCAGCCTCGCCATGGGCGTTGCCATCATGCTTGATGGAAAGTCCAGATAGCGCCCGCTACTCTTCGGGCCACATCACCGGATAGCCGTCGATGAACTCCTGTGGCATGCGCCGCGGCCTGCCCGAGGTGAGGGCGATGACGGCAAAGTTGGTGTGCGCGCGGACCAGCGTTCGACCGGATGCTTCATCACAGATCTGAAAACGGCGCGACAGGCGTACCCGGCCGTCATTGGCGCTGATCCAGGTGGCAACAAGGGCGGTCTCGCCGGGCATGGCGGAACTCTTGTAGTCAATCTCGTGGCGCACCACGATCACGCCGGAATCGAGCTCGCGATATCTTTCAAAATCCAGACCGAGCGACTTTGAATGCTCCCACGCGCCATCATTGATCCAACGCACATAGACTGCGTTGTTGACGTGGCCGAAGGCATCGATGTCTGCCTCCTGGACCTTGAACGGCGTAACAAAAGGGGTCTCGTGGTCCCAATCGGGAGTGGCCATGATCGGTCTTCCTTCAGACGCCGGTTCGTTACCGGGAACAGGGTGCTTGCAAGGCTGAGAATGCTTTGCCACAACTTGATGCCATGAGCGACGACACACCTCCCGGCACTCCGGATGGCACGGCCCAAGGCAAATCAGCTCAACCGGCACCGGATACCATATTTCCGAGCCTGCCGCTTGACGAGCTCGTGGCTGCCCTTGCGCGGTCAGCGTTGTTCCGCGACGTGGAACCGGCGCAGCTGCGTCTGCTGGCATTTTCTGCCGTTGTGCGGGAAATCACGGAGGGGGAGGTTGTTTGTGCGCAGGGCGCACACGGAGCCCCGGCCTTTCTTGTGAGTGGCGGCAGGCTGTTTCTGGGTGACGATGTGGTGGGCCCGGGTGCGCTGATCAATGCTCAGGGGGCGATGGCAGACACCGTCATGCCCAGGGCCTTGTCCGCCAAGAAGAACTCAAAGCTTTTGATCATTGACCGCCCTCTTGTGGCGCGGCTGATTGGCGAATACCCGACAATGGGACGGGCCATGATGCGGTCTTTGGGGATGGATCTGCGCGGCCTTGCCCGCGGTGTCCGGGCCCAGACGCGCGCGGCCATGGCCAAGAGTCCAACCCGTGCGGCGCGTTCCTAGACCGCTCCAAATTCCAATTCAATCACACCAAGATCAGGAGATGCCCCATGGCGAGTGCGCGCGAGACCGAAGAGTGGCCACCAAACATCAAGGCCATTTTCAAACGCAAGTCACCGGCCAGCGCCTATCTTGGCCTGGAGGTCATTGACTGCGACGTCGAGGCGGGCACCGTGGACCTTGCCTTTGAAGCGACAGACAATCTCTGCAACCTGTGGGGCGGCATCCATGGGGGCATGGTTGCTGCGATGATGGATGACATCCTGGCGATCGCCGTCGGCCTCAAGCTTGAATGGGGACAGATCTCTCCGACCCTTGAGATGAAAGTGTCCATGCTATCCGTTGCAAAACCGGGCCGGCTCATCGGCCGGGGACGCGTTTTGCGGCGAGGCAAGTCCGTTGTGTTCGTGGAAGGTGAGCTGCTGGATGCGGAAGGCACGCTGCTGGCCAAGGGCTCGAGCACCTGCACGCTGGTGACGCTCAAAAAGCGCGACGATAAAGCGACTGACAAACCATCCGCCTAAAACACTCGGCAACATGACCTGTTTTGCTAAGCTTTCCCAAACAACAAATGGGGAGGCACGGCATGTCGGACAATCTGGTGACGGTTGAAAAGCGCGGTGAGGTCGCAGTTGTGACGTTTGATCGCGGCGGCAGCCTGAACGCATTCAATCAGGCGCTTATCATCGAGCTGACACAAGTCGCACGCAGCTTTCAGGATGATCTGGAGACTCGCGCCGTGGTTCTGACGGGGCGGACGGATGCGTTCTCTGCCGGTATTGATCTCAAGGAACGCTCAACCCGCGACGATGACGCGTCCAGCGATCTTGAACTGCGCGAGGTCTACTATCGCGGCGTGAAGCTCTGTCAGGCCTGGGAAGACATGCCGCAGATCACCATCGCAGCAATTGAAGGCATGGCGGTGGGTGCTGGTGTGGCCTTGCCGCTGGCGCTGGACTGGCGGGTCATGTCGCGGGACGCGTTCCTGTACGTGCCGGAGGTCAAGATCGGCATCAATCTGCAATGGGGTGCGCTGCCGCGGCTTGTGTCCATGGTCGGGCCTGCGCGGGCCAAACGCATCTGCATTCTGTGTGAGCGGATGTCATCGCAGCACGCGCTCGACTGGGGTCTCGTTGACGAAGTGTCTGATGCCGGTCGGGCCGTTGCTCTTGCGGTGGACCTGGCGGCGCAGGCAGCCTCCATGCCGCCGGTTGCCACGCGCATGGTCAAGGAAGCGGTCAACGCCATGTCCGGAGCGCTTCACAAAGTCAGCGCCTACGCGGATGCAGATCAAAGCGCGCTCAGCAGTGCCAGCCGGGACGCCAGGACTGCGTCGGCCGCATTTGTCAAAGGCAGTGCGTCCTAGAGCCTGAACTCGGCGATCACCGGTGCGTGGTCAGAGGGTTTTTCCCAGCTGCGCGCGTCGGTGAACGTGGTCACGGATTTGGCCATGCCGTCCATCGCCGGGCTTGCCCAGATGTGATCCAGCCGCCGTCCGCGATTGGATGCTTGCCAGTCTTTTGACCGGTAGCTCCACCACGAGAAGAGTTTTTCTTCTTCAGGTGTAAACAGGCGCGGCACGTCGATCCATTTATGGGCGGCAAGCACTTTCTCAAACAGCTCAACCTCCTGCGGCGTGTGGCTGACGACTTTCAAAAGTTGCTTGTGCGACCACACATCGTGCTCAAGCGGCGCAACATTGAGATCACCCACCACTACGCGTTTGGTGGTGGTTTTCTGTTTTGCCTTCTTGAACCAGTCCGCCATTTCTTCCAGGAACTGAAGCTTGTGTGCGAACTTGTCGTTGACCTTCGGGTCCGGTTCGTCGCCGCCGGCGGGCACATAAAAGTTATGCACTTCCAC
>JBHJJF010000095.1:0-16296 GCA_050042885.1 Candidatus Phaeomarinibacter sp. | reverse complement strand
CCAGTGGCGGCCAATGCCGGAGATCGAGCGCAAGACAAACCGTCTGATTGCCTGCGCCAGCGCGGACGTACCGCTCAAGGGTCTCATCTACCTGATCCGCGCCTATGATCAGTTGTTGCCAACATATCCGGATCTCGAACTGGTCGTGATCGGCTCCCTGCGCGAAGGCAACACGTCTAAAGAGCTTGAGCGCCGCGGCATCAAGGACAAGGTCAAGTTCGTGTCCGGTGGCCTCACCGACGAAGACATCACCAGGATGTATGCGGAAGCCACCATCGCTATCTCTCCTTCCGTCTACGAAGGGTTCGGCTTCCCCTGTGGTGCGGCCATGGCGTGTGGCGCACCTGTAATCTCGACAGACGGTGGCTCCCTGCCGGAAGTGGCCGGCGACGCCGCCCCTGTTGTTCCCAACTCCAATCCGGACGCTCTGGCGGCAGAAATCTCACGGCTGCTGGACGACAAGAGCCTGCGTGACAGCATCGGCGCTGCCGGCCGTGAGCGCATGCTCAAGGAATTCCAGTGGAGCCGGACTGCAGAAAACCTCGAAAAAATCTATCTGGAGACTATCGGACGTGCGCACGGTCGACTTCGCCAAGCTTAATCTTCAGGAAGGCGACCGGGTTCTAGACCTTGGCTGCGGCGAAGGACGGCACATGCACGCCGTTTATTTTGCCAAGGACGAGATACAGGCTGTCGGCGTGGATCTGTTGCTCGAAGACGTTCAAAAGGCCCGTAAAGGCTTTCTGGATTTTCCCGACCTTGATCCTGAAAGCCCGCGCAGCTTTGGTTTCTCCGTCGGCAACGCCCTGAAGCTCCCCTTCGCCGACAATACCTTCGACAAGATCATCTGCTCGGAAGTTCTGGAACACATCCCGGATTATCTGGGCGCCGTGAAAGAGATCAACCGCGTGCTGAAGCCCGGCGGCACCTTCGGTGTATCCGTGCCGCGCTACTGGCCCGAACGCATCTGCTGGGCTCTGTCCGAGGACTATCACAACACGCCGGGTGGCCATGTGCGCATCTTCAGCGAAGGTCAGCTGCGCGGCGCGGTAGAAGCGCAGGGCCTGTCCTTCTTGCAGCGCCACTGGGCGCACGGGCTGCACTCCCCCTACTGGTGGATCCGCTGCGCCGTCGGCGTGCGGGACGATGACAACTTCTTCGTGCGTACCTATCACCGCTTTCTAGCCTGGGACATCGTTGAACGCCCCTGGCTAACACGGATGCTGGAGAAGGTCGCTGACCCCCTCATGGGCAAGAGCGTGGTGATGTACTTCAACAAGGCCTCTGAAAGCGGGAGCGCATAGCATTGGGCACGCTTCACCTCACCAAGGGCTCCAAGATTCACGATGGACTGTTTGACGGCGCCGTCGCCCGCATCCTCGAGCTACAACGCCCTGACGGCTCCATCCCCTGGTATGACGGCGGCGTCTTTGACCCGTGGAACCATACCGAAGCGGCCATGGCGCTTGATGTGATGGGCGAACGCGATGCTGCCATACGCGCCTACCAGCATCTCGCGGACATTCAACTGGAAGACGGCTCCTGGTGGATGGAGATGGGATCCGCCGTCCCGCTCGACGAAGACGAGCAGCGCTACACCGGCGAGAACGAACAGGAAAAGAAGTACGAGCGCGATACCAACAGCGCTGCCTATATCGCCACCGGCCTCTGGCACCACTATCTGCTGACCCGGGACGACAGCTTCCTGCAGCACTTCTGGCCGACCCTCGAAAAAGCATTCGACTTCATCGTCAGCCATCAATCAGAACACGGAGAAATCCGCTGGGCCTCCCGCGACACAGACGCGCCCGACGATGCTCTCATCACCGCCAGTTCCTCAATCCACAAAAGCCTCGAACATGCCGCGCAGATTGCGGCAACGCTCGGGCACCTGGACCTCGCACAAAAATGGATCACGTCGCGCGAAGCCCTGGGCGATGCCCTGCGCAACAAGCCGCATAGATTCGACCGCACATGGGAACCAAAAGACACATTTTCCATGGACTGGTACTACCCGGTTCTGGGTGGCGCTCTCACCGGTGACGCCGCTTATGCCAAGATCGCTTCGCGCTGGGATGAGTTCGTGCAGGATGGTGTCGGCTGCCGCTGCGTCGTTCATGAGCCATGGGTAACTGTCGCCGAGTCCGCGGAACTGTGCCTCGCCCTTCTGGGCATGGGTGACCGGGCGCGTGCCGAACAGATGCTGTCCTGGCAGCACCAGCACCGGGATGAGACGGGTGCCTACTGGATGGGTATTCAGACAGAGGTCGATAAACCTTGGCCGGCGGAAAAGCCGGCCTGGACGGCAGGCGCCGTCATTCTGGCGGCTGACGCCGTCACACAATCAACAGCCGCCTGCAATGCCCTTATCGACCATACCCTGCCGGATTTAGACCTGGACACGCCGCAGGATCGCCAGCGTCTCAATCAACGCTAGGCCGCGAAACAGACCCGACGCCAAGGCAAGCTCATAGACTTCATAGGGTGGCCGCCCGCCAGTTTCCGGGTCCGGGTGCACATCATGAATGGCCAGCACCCCACCCGGCGCAACCATCGGCGCAAAGGTACGATAGTCCGTCAACGCCGCATCCAGCGTATGCCCGCCATCAATGAACACCATGCCCAGCGGCTGGTTCCAGACGCGCGCAAAATGCGCCGCCGACGTCGCCACAGGTATCACCACGTCCTCAAGTCCCGCATCCCGCATCGTCTTGCGAAAATGCGGCAGCGTGTCGATGCCGCCATGTCCGTCCGCCAGGTCGGGATCGTGAAACATCTGCCCAGGCTGGTTTTCTTCTGAGCCGCGATGATGGTCAACCGCAAGCACCTGGCCACCGCCATCCCGTGCCCCAAGGCCGAGATAAACTGTTGATTTCCCGCAATAACTGCCAATTTCCAGCACTGGTCCGAGGGAGACGCTCCGCTGAGCGTGATCCCGAAGGGCCTGCCCCTCTTCAGGCGCCAGAAATCCTTTCACAGTCTCAATATCAATCGGTAGATCGCCGTTGCTCATATCAACCATTCAGAAACTTCAATTGGGGACTATGGCTGCCACAGTCTTTAGCAGCATCAATACAAAACCGGGGCCGGAAAATGGCGGATAAAGAAAGCAAAGCGGAAGCAAAACTCAGAATTATCCGCGAAACGCTGGAAGCAATGAGTAATAGCATCGCCACCACGCGCCAGGAAATCAGTGCCCTGAAAGACCCCGAAGAAGCAAATGCGCGGGTCGATGAAGCTGCCGGTGAACTTGATCAAATCGTCAAGGCAACAGAGGGCGCGACCTCTTCCATCCTCGAAGCTGCGGAAAAGATGGATGACATTGCAGCCCGCGTCGGTGCGTTGGACGGCGGCAGCAAGGCCGCCATGTCCGAAAGTGAGGCCATTGGTGAGCTGACCGCTGAAATCTTCATGGCCTGCTCATTTCAGGACATTACCGGTCAGCGCATCAGCAAGGTCGTGGCCGTCCTGAAGGAACTGGAACAACGGACATCTGATCTTCTCGGCGACTACGCTCCCACAAAAGACACGCGCCCTGACGCCCACCTGCTCAACGGCCCGGCGGCAGAAGGCGAAGGCATCGACCAGGACGCTGTCGACGCGATGTTCGCCTAAACGACACCTTTCAGAACATCTGAAAACAGATCCGGGTCGACATTCCCGCCGGTTAAAACAACCGCTGTGGTCATGCCTTTGGCCGAAATGCTGCCATTCAGGATGGCGGCAAGGGCAATGGCGCCGCCTGGTTCCAGCACAAGTTTCAGATGCTCAAATGCAAACCGCATGGCGTCAGCCACATCCGCGTCTGGAACCGCCACACCCCCGGATAGAAGCTGCCTGTTGATATCAAACGTAATCGCCCCGGGCGTTGGGGCCTGGAGCGCATCACACATCGAGCGCGCGCCATCCTGTACTGTCTGCCGTTCACCCAGCGTGAGAGATCGGCATGTATCTTCAAACCCTTGTGGCTCCGCGATGATGATACGCGCTGACGGGTGACGGTGCCTTATGGCCGTTGCGATACCAGCGGTACGCCCTCCTCCCCCGCATGGAACCACAATCTGGTCCGGCGATGTCTTCAGGGTCTCAAGTTGCCTTGAAATCTCAAGTCCGACCGTCCCTTGTCCGGAAATGACATCAATGTGGTCATAGGGGGGGATCGCAGCGCCACCTGTTTCACCAATCAAAGCAGCTGCGATGTCTTCACGGTTTTCACTGTACCGGTCATAAGCCACAACCCTCGCGCCAAGTGCTTCTGTCCGTTGCCGCTTGGACATAGGCGCATCGTGCGGCATCACGATTGTTGCAGATATGCCAAATAGGCGAGCGGCCGCGGCGACACCTTGTGCATGGTTTCCGCTGGACCACGCCACAACCCCATTGGACCGTTCCTCAGGAGACAGACGGGAAAGCGCCACATAAGCGCCGCGAAACTTGAACGCACCAATATGCTGCAGGTTCTCCGCCTTGAGAAAGACCTCGCCGCCCACACGCTGGTTCAGTAGCGAACTGGAAAGCAGAGGCGTTTGTACCGCGCGCCCTGCCAAGCGTCGCGCCGCATCCTCGATGAGCTCACTCAGGTCAGGTGTATCCAGCATGCGCCAAGCCTGCCTCAACACGAAGCCATATAAAAGGGCGGCATGCGCCAAGGCCGGGGTGCTGAAAGCGTTACCAAAATCTCAACGCATCCCGTCCGCACGTTAACTTGACCTTTGACTATTTCTGGCACGCTGCCCCCTAAATTATTGACGCAAATACGAAAGAAAGCCTCATGAAGAGCCAGCAACTCAAGTTGAAGGATCAGACTTCGTGGCAATTGGACAACGGCGAGCAGGCGCTGTCTCAGGCTCAACTCGTTCTGGCATTCATGGATCCGGCCTTGGGAGAGGCGGAAAGCCTGATGCGGGCCCTTGAGTCGATCTATCCGAAAGCCGACATCATTGCGTGTAGCAGCGGCGGGGAAATCCTCGGCACGGATGTCGTCGAGGGGTCTGCAGTTGCGACGGCACTTGCGTTTGACAAAACGCCGACGCGCCTTGCGACGGCCACTGTTGAGACCAATGCGGACAGTTTTGATGCCGGGTGCTCGCTTGGCCAGCAACTTGCCGCAGATGACCTTGCTGGTTTGTTCGTCATCTCGGAGGGCCTGCATGTAAACGGAAGCGAACTCGTCCGCGGTCTTCGCGAGCACGTATCACAGTCGGCAATCATCACTGGCGGTCTCGCCGGCGATGGAGCGAATTTTGGAACAACGCGGGTCGGGGTGAATGGTCCCCTTCGTCCGGGATCCATTGCAGCAGTAGGGTTCTACGGCGACAGCATCCGCCTCGCCCATGGCAATGCCGGCGGATGGGAAGAGTTTGGCCCCCAGCGCCGTATCACGCGCGCCAGCCAAAACGTCCTCTATGAACTTGATGGCAAGCCGGCGCTTGATCTTTACAAGAAATACCTCGGAGACGATGCCAAAGACCTGCCATCGAGTGGCCTGCTCTTTCCACTCAAGATTTGCAGCAGCCATCGCGACGAAACGGCGGAGGATCACGATGCCGTTAGAACCATTCTGGGCATCAGCGAAGAAGAGCAAAGCCTGACTTTTGCCGGGGACATCCCGGAAGGCGAAAATGCCCAGCTGATGATGGGCAACCTTGAAAACCTTATCTCCGGCGCAGGCGACGCCGCCGTCGGCGCAACACCAGGGTGGACCTGTGCAAGTGATGAGAGCGTCGCTCTTCTTGTCAGCTGTATCGGTCGCAAACTGCTGTTGGGTCAACGCACAGCGGAAGAACTTGAAGCAGTGGCCGATCGGATAAACGGCATACCCACAATCGGGTTCTATTCCTACGGTGAACTCTCACCGCATGTTGCGTCGGGAATCTGCGAACTTCACAACCAGACCATGACCATCACTCTGCTGGGTGAAGCATGACAACAAAGCCTAAACCAGACGGGAAAGCCAAGTTCCATCCGTTACTGGAACGCCAGTTGCGCCGAACGCGCGACGAGCGCGGCGATATTTGCCTGGACGAACTGATCAATCTGGTAGACGCAGCCTATCGGGAGAGCGATGCCAACGTGACGCGCAGCCGACATGCAACCAAACTCATGTCTGATGAGATGTCGGAGCTGAACCGAGCCCTTGAGGCGGAAGCCGAAGAAACGTTTCGCGCTATTATTTCAGGTATCGACGAGGGCGTGATCCTGGCCACACCAGACCTGTGCGTTGAATTTGCCAATACCGCAGCCGAGCACATTCTTGGCTACCAGTCAGACCAGATGACTGGCAAAAACCTTCGCGAGTACCTGCCGTCACTCGAAACCCACTCCGGCGAGCAGAACCTCAATGCAAAGCACAACAGCGGCGCACACCTCGATCTTTTGCTTACACTAAGCCCGGTGAGCAGAAGCGCCACACCGCATGTCATCTGCATTCTCAAAGACATGACCGAACGGTGTCGGCATGAGCATGAACTTGAAGCTACCGGTCACAGACTCCGTGCGGTTCTCGACAATGTAAGCCACGGAGTCATTATGGTTGATGAGGCCGGGGATATCACAGCCTGGAACAGCCGGGTTTGTGAAGTTCTACATCTGCCCGACGATTTTATCCGGCATAACCCGAAGCTGGAGGATGCAATCAACCACGGTGTCGCTCCTCAACTTCCGGATGGCCCGGCGCGAGCAGAGTTGATCGCCTATTGGAAAGAGCGTCTGGTATCAACCGAAGTTCAGTCGTTCGAACAGCACACGAGCGAGGGACGAACTCTCGATGTTCGCATAGAGCCTCTGCCCGCTGGAGGGTTTGTTGCAAGCTTTGCCGACATCTCATCGCGGATGGAAGTCGAGAGCCAGTTGCGCGCCGCGAAGGAAGCCGCAGAAGCAGCAAGCAATATGAAATCGGAGTTTCTGGCAAATATGAGCCATGAACTTCGCACACCGCTCAATGCGGTAATTGGTTTCTCCGAAGCCATCGAGCAACAGATTGTTGGCGAAGTGCCCGAGGTCTATCGTGGCTATGCTGCAGACATCCAGACATCTGGACATCACCTGCTAAGTCTGATCAACGATCTGCTGGACCTCTCAAAAATCGAGGCCGGTAAGTTTGAACTGGACGAAGAACAGATCAATCTCGGCAATATCATCAATGTCAGTCTCCGGCTCATTGATCCGACCGCCCAGGCTAAGAATGTCACAGTTGAAAAAACCGCTGCCTACCTTCCGCCCGTGTGGGTCGACGAGCGCGCGATGCGGCAGGTTTTCCTGAACGTCTTGTCAAACGCTGTAAAATTCACTGAACCTGGCGGCAGGGTGCATATCAACTCGCACCTGGATGAGTCCGGCGACATCACGATTTCAGTGACCGACACAGGCATTGGAATGGCTGCCGAAGACATCCCTCGCGCCCTTCAGCCTTTCGAACAGGTCAGCAGTTCTCTGACACGCGGGCATGCCGGCACCGGGCTTGGCCTGCCCATGGTTGCGTCGCTGATTCAGTTACACGACGGAGACGTCACGGTGGAGAGCCAGCTGGGCGAAGGCACAACCGTCCATATAAAGCTGCCAGCTAGCCGCAGCATGCCCGGCTATGTGCAGGTATCGGTACAAGCCGACTATTCCGTCTAGTACGCCAGGTTGGGCTGCAGCCAACGTTCCATAATGCGCAGTTCCATGCCTTTGCGGTTGGCATAGTCTTCTACCTGATCCTTTTGAATCCGCCCCACACCGAAATACTCCGCGTTCGGGTGCGCGAAGTAGTAGCCGGACACGGCTGCTGCCGGGAACATGGCAAAGCTTTCCGTCAGCTCCAGGCCGGTCTTGGCCTCAGCTTCCAGAATGTCAAACAGGGTCCGCTTTTCAGTATGGTCGGGACAGGCCGGGTATCCCGGTGCGGGACGAATGCCGCGATAGTTCTCGGAGATGAGGTCATCGTTCGAGAGTTCTTCATCAGGCTCAAAGCCCCAGAACTCCTTACGCACTCGCTCATGCATCCGTTCAGCAAAGGCCTCAGCCAGCCGGTCGCCCAGCGCTTTGACCATGATGGACGAATAGTCATCATGATCTTCTTCAAACGCCTTGGCGCGTTGCTCAACTTCGTCGCCAGTCGTCACGGCAAATCCGCCGAAATAATCGGCAAGTCCAGTGTCCTTGGGTGCGATGAAGTCAGCCAGAGCGTAGTTGGGACGTGCTTTGTCTCCCTTGCGTTCCATCTGCTGGCGTAGCGTGTGGATGGTTGCCTTGACAGATGTCCGGTCATCATCCGTGTACAGCTCGATATCGTCCCCAATTGCGTTTGCTGGCCAGAAGCCGATGACGCCGCGCGGCTTGAACCAACCCTCGCCAACAATCTGCTGCAGCATGGCCTGCGCATCATTGAAGAGGCTTGTCGCAGTCTCACCCACGACCTCATCATCAAGGATCGCCGGGTAACCACCTGCCAGATCCCAGGTGCGGAAGAACGGTGTCCAGTCTATGCGGCTGACGAGTTCGCCCAGATCATAATCATCAAAGACCTTGAGACCCAGAAACTCGGGCTTGGGCGGCTCGTAGCCTGTCCAGTCAATCGGCACCTTGTTGGCGCGCGCCTTCTCAATCGGAAAAACCACCGCATCTTTACGACTGGCAGCGTGCTTTTCCGCCATCTGCTGGTAGTCATTGGCGATCTCCAGGACGTATTCCTCTTTGCCCGTATCGGACAGAAGCGCCGAGGCCACACCAACGGCGCGGCTCGCATCCGTCACATAGATCGCCGGGTTGTTGTAGTTCGGGGCAATCTTCACCGCGGTATGCACCTTGGACGTGGTCGCACCGCCAATCAGCAGCGGAATATCAAACCCCTGCCGCTCCATTTCAGCGGCCACGTAACACATTTCATCCAGAGACGGCGTGATCAGCCCGGACAGCCCGATGATGTCCACTTCATGCTTCTTGGCTTCTTCCAGAATGGTTTCCGCTGGCACCATCACGCCAAGATCAACCACGTCATAGTTGTTGCACTGAAGAACAACGCCAACGATGTTCTTGCCGATGTCATGCACATCGCCTTTCACCGTCGCCATCAGGATCTTGCCCTTGGCGCGTGTATCGCCGCTGCCTTCCTTCTCCGCTTCAATGAACGGAATGAGATGTGCCACGGCCTTCTTCATCACTCGCGCTGTCTTCACGTCCTGAGGCAGGAACATCTTGCCCGCACCGAACAGGTCACCCACCACGTTCATACCGTCCATCAGCGGACCTTCGATGACGTGCAGCGGACGCTCCGCCTCAAGGCGGGCTTCTTCCGTGTCTTCAACAACATAGTCCGCAATGCCGTTGCCCAAGGCGTGGGACAGGCGTGCCTTCACGTCACCTTCGCGCCAGGTGAGGTCCTTGACCTTCGCCGTCGCCCCGCCGCCCTTATATTTGTCGGCAATCTCCAGCAGCCGGTCCGTCGCGTCTTCGCGCCGGTTCAGGATCACATCTTCAACATGTTCGCGAAGTTCTTCGGGAATCTCGTCATACACGATCAGTGATGCCGGGTTGACGATGCCCATATCCATACCGGCCGGAATGGCGTGATATAGGAACACAGCATGCATCGCTTCACGCACTGCATTGTTGCCGCGAAACGAGAACGAGACGTTGGAGAGTCCACCGGACACATGGCAGTAGGGCAGCTCTGCACGAATGCGCTTTGTCGCTTCAAAAAACTCAACCGCATAGTTGTTGTGTTCTTCGATGCCCGTGGCGACCGCAAAGATGTTCGGGTCAAAGATGATATCTTCCGGCGGAAAGCCGACTTCGTTCACCAGCACATCATAGGAGCGCTTGCAGATCTCGAATTTGCGATCAGCCACATCCGCCTGACCATCTTCGTCAAAGGCCATAACCACAGCGGCGGCGCCATAGCGGCGAATCTTCTTCGCATGCTCAACGAAAGGCTCCTTGCCTTCCTTGAGCGAGATCGAATTGACGATCGCCTTGCCCTGCGTGCATTTGAGCCCGCTTTCGATGATGTCCCATTTGGACGAGTCAATCATCACAGGCACGCGGGCAATGTCAGGCTCAGACGCAACAAGGTTCAAAAAGCGCACCATGGCTGCTTCTGAATCAAGCATGGCCTCGTCCATATTGACGTCAATGACCTGTGCTCCGCCCTCAACCTGGTCACGTGCCACGTCAAGCGCTGCGTCATAGTCGCCATTGATGATCAGCTTCTTGAACTTGGCCGAGCCGGTCACATTTGTCCGCTCACCAATATTGATGAACGAGCCGCCGGTTTGCGCTTCGCCTGCTTCTACGTCGTCAGTCATTCAGCAGCGGCCTTTCCGGCAGACGCAGCTGCGGTAAACGGTTCCAGGCCCGACAGCCTGATGCGCGTTTCAGGGGTCGGGATCACGCGTGGCGCCTTGCCCTCCACCGCCGCGGCGATCGCTCTGATGTGGTCCGGCGTTGTCCCGCAGCACCCCCCGACGATGTTGAACAGGCCATCTTCCGCCCACTGACCAAGTGCCGTGGCCATCTGTTCAGGCGTCTCGTCATATTCGCCAAACTCGTTCGGCAGGCCCGCATTGGGGTAGACACTCACTGGCACATCCGCACCGCGCGACAACTCCGAAACGCACGGACGCATCAGATCAGCGCCTAGCGCGCAGTTCAGCCCGACCGACATCGGGCGCGAGTGCCGTACTGAATACCAGAAGGCCTCCGTCGTCTGGCCCGACAATGTACGGCCCGACCGATCTGTGATCGTGCCGGAGATCATCACCGTCACCTCAAAGCCCACTTCTTCTAACGCCTCGTCGATTGCAAACAGCGCCGCTTTCGCGTTGAGCGTGTCAAAGATGGTTTCCACCAGCAGAACATCCGTCCCACCCTCGATCAGGCCCTTCGTGGCTTCCTTGTAGGCGATCCGCAATTCGTCATAGGTGACGTTGCGCGCACCGGGGTCATTTACGTCAGGCGAGAGTGACGCTGTGCGGTTGGTCGGCCCAAGCGCGCCAGCCACAAAGCGTTGCCGATCCGATGTTGCGATCGCATCACAAGCTTCGCGCGCCAGCCGCGCTGCTTCCACGTTCATTTCATACGCCAGATCTTCCATGCCGTAGTCGGCCTGGGCAATGGTCGTGGACGAAAAGGTATTGGTCTCGGCGAAGTCCGCGCCGGCCTCAAGATATTGCGTGTGGATGTCGCGAATGGCTTCCGGCTGGGTCAGCACCAGCAGATCGTTATTGCCCTGGAGTGGCTTGTCCCAATCCTTGAACCGGTCGCCGCGATAGTCATCCTCACCGAATTTGTGCTTCTGGATCATGGTGCCCATGGCCCCATCCAGCACCATAATGCGGGATTTCAACGTCTCCTGAAGAGCAACCTGTCTTTCTTCGCGGGTCATAAACTCAGTCCTCTCAGCCAAAAACGCC
Organism: Candidatus Phaeomarinibacter sp.; assembly: GCA_050042885.1. Classification (GTDB taxonomy): domain Bacteria; phylum Pseudomonadota; class Alphaproteobacteria; order CGMCC-115125; family CGMCC-115125; genus Pyruvatibacter. Next base: position 4,903 of record JBHJJF010000095.1, on the reverse strand, counting down.
GAAAAACTGCGAAAATACATGTTCTCGCAGGTCAGCAAGACATAAGGACATAAAGGTTTCTTTATATCAATTCAAGCCGTCGTTTTCGCGCCCGCGAAGACGTTTATTTGGTCGCTCCCGGGACCCAGAGCACATCGCTCTTCCCGCCGTCATTGGCGTCGCGTCCAAGCACGAACAACAGGTCACTGAGACGGTTGAGATAGGTGCCCATCAAGGCGTTGATCTCGGCATGTTCTGCAAGCGCCCACACGTCCCGCTCGGCTCGACGGGCGATGGTCCGCGCGAGATGCAGATAGGCCGCAGCAGCCGTTCCCCCCGGCAGGACAAACGACGACAGCGGCTCAAGTCGGGCATTCACCGTCTCCACATCAACCTCCAGAGCGGAAACATGCGCGTCCGTAATTCGCAATGACGTCGCGGTCTTGACGGCTTCGGGAATGGTGATGTCCGACCCCAGATCGAACAGATCGTTTTGAATGCGCGTGAGCATGGCGCACATTTGCTCATTCACATGCAACACTGCCACGCCAATCGCCGCATTGAGTTCGTCAACGCTTCCCTGAGCAACAATCCGCGGGTCGAACTTTGCGACGCGGCTACCGTCAGCAAGACTGGTCTCGCCCTTGTCGCCACCTTTTGTAGTGATGGATGTCAAACGCACCATGGTGCCAAACCCTCTGTTATACGTTCTCTGTCATGCGCTTGCCGCCGGACGAGACCCGTCAAATGTTACAATCAAATGCCCGTCGCTGCGCGCGACACGGCAGGCCGCACCGAAAGCCCGAGCCAGCACGCCGGGGCTGAAAATAGTCTCAGGCGCGCCCTGAGCAATGACCCGCCCCTCGAGCAGGACAATCACGCGGTCGCAGAACCGCTCGGCCAGGGCCAGGTCATGCAGCGCCACCAACGCCGCACGCCCCTTGCGGGTTTCGCTCTTGAGAATGTTGAGTACGTCCACGCGATGCGGCGGATCAAGATCAGAGATCGGTTCATCTGCAATCAGGACATCATGGGTGCCCGCTAACAAGCGCGCCATCATCACTCGAGCAAACTCGCCGCCAGACAGTGTATCAACGCGCCTTCCTGATAGATGCAGAACATCACAGGCATCCAGCGCCGCATTGACTTCCGGAGAGCGGGCCGTTGCGCCCACCCCTTGCCACCAGGGCTGATGCGGCAAGCGTCCAAGAGCAGCCACTTCCTCGACAGGCATCGGCCATTCAACACGCGGACGCTGGGGCAGATACCCGACCAACCGTGCCCGAGCCTCCGGTTTCAAGTCGGTAAAACTCTGATCGCCAATACTTATGGTGCCTGCGCTGGGAGTGCTCGCTCCCGCCAGACAGCGCAGGAGTGTGGACTTGCCAGCCCCATTGGCGCCGCTCACACCAACCAGCTCACCGGATGAGACACCGAGCGTTGCCCGCTGCAACACGGTCGTCACGCCATAGGTCACGCTGAGGTCCGTCGCCAGCATCATCCGCCCTGCCCCCAGCTTCCGGCCGCAAAGCGCACACGCATGACCAACCACAGGAACACCGGTGCACCCAGCAATGACGTCAGCACACCCAGTTGCAAGCGCACGTCTGACAGACCGGCCCGCAGAACCAGGTCCGCCGCGAGCGTGAGAATGGCCCCACCCAACATCGATGGCAGCAGCAGGGCACCCGGCCGAACGCCCACAATCGGGCGCAGGGCGTGAGGCACCACCAGGCCAACAAACGCCAACGCTCCAACCACCGCTCCAACAGCGCCGGTGCCGGCGGCAACGCCCGTGACGACAAGTAACCTCACCCGTTCCGGCCGCGCGCCGAGCGTTGTCGCCGTCTCATCCCCAAGCGATAGCGCGTCCAACCCATGCGACAGCGGTAACAGCAAAATAGCCGCAACAAGCGCGAACGGCGAGACCAGCCACACATCCTGTATGGAGGCCGCATCGAGTGTCCCCATCAACCAGGTCAGAGCTTCAGCAACGGCAAACGGACTGGGAGCCAACGCCAGCGCCAGCCATGTCAGCGCCCCTACAAGGGCATTGATCGCAAGCCCCGCCAATATGAGTATGGCCGGGGGCGGTCGCCGCCCCGACAGAAGCAGCAGCCCGGTCATGGCAAGGCTCGCAGCAGCCAGCCCCGCCAGCGGCATCGCCAGCACCGACACAGAAGCAAGCCCGAAGTAAAGCGCGCCAACACCACCCAGCGCTCCGGCGCCGGAAACACCCAGCAGCCCCGGGTCAGCCAGTGGGTTCCGCAGCAATCCCTGCAGGGCCGCACCCGCGAGACCGAGCACGCCCCCAGCAAGAATGGCCAATGCTGTACGCGGCACACGCAATTCCCAGAAGATCAGCACACTGCTATCGCCGATACTTGTCACAAACGGAAAAACCAGACCCGCAGGACCGGCAGCAAGCGACGCCATGGCTAGCGCTACGTGCAGGCCAAGCATGACCACAAGAATGCCGACGCGGGAGATCACGGTGCCATCTCCCCCGCGCTCTGCGCCGCAAGCCGTGCTGCAAGTTGCGCAGTCTCAAGCGTTCCGCAAATGAGCGCCGAAGGTGGTATGCGCTGCACCTTGGCTGCCCGTTGAAGGGCTGGATGCGCAAACAATTGTCCGGCCCGCGACGGCGCAGCTTCTTCCCGCTCGGAAATCAGCAGTAGGTCCGGCGGTGTCATCGCAAGGGTCTCAAGCGAGAGATAGGTCTGGCTTGCAGGTGCATTTGAAAGCCCCGCATGCGTCAGAATGGAACTGCCAAGCATCCCGTCCCCGTGCACCAGAAGACCCGGCGACAGGATCCACGCATCACGGCCCGTGTCCTGCGCTGCTTTGCCGAGAATATCGTCAAACTCCGTAACTAGGTCCGCCGCCCGATCAGACAGACCAAGAAGCGCGCCCACATCAAGAAAAGTCTGGCGGATATCTGCAAGCGATCCCGCAGCAGGAACACGGAGCACACCAACACCAAGCCGCTCAACATGTCCAAGCAGTCTTGAATGTCCAAAGGACCCGGCAATCACCAGATCAGGCTCCAGCGTCATGATGTCTTCCAGTGAAGCCTGGATGACCGGAACTGTTTCAGCTTCCCGCCAGAAGGTTGACAGGTCCGGGTCCCGCGCCAGGTAGGACACCGCCGCCAGTCGGTCGCCGGGCTCAAGCGCCAGCACCACCTGATCCGTACACAGATTTATGGAGACAATCCGCTGCGGCTCGTCCGCCGCAAAGACAATAGCCGGGGCGGCAAAAGCCGCCCCGGCCAGAAGCACGCCAAGTGCTGTTCGAAAGTGTCTGGTGCTAGAACGCAACCGATGCTTCCACATACGCCGCGCGCCCTGGAAGCGGGAAGGCCCCAAATACGTTCGGATTGGTGTCTGAGGCAGCGGCGGTTGCAAAATAGTCCTCATCAAGCACATTGCGGACCTCGCCCTTGAGCGACACCATGCCAATGGTACCCCCAACTGAGATGTCCAGCAGATCATAGGAGGGAATCTCCGGGAAGATTGCTTCCTGATCATTGATCATGCGCTGGCTGTCCAAATAGCGCCAGTTAGCGCTGGCCCACACATTGTCGCCGGTCCAGTCAATGCCCAGACCACCGGTCCATTCAGGAACCAGCGGCACCTTGTTGCCATCAAACTGACCCTTGGTGAACACCGCTTCCGTATAGGCAACACGGGGCTTTACCTCAAAACCGTAGCCCAGCTCTGCGACAGCCTCAGCCTCGACACCGCGCCGGCGCGTATCATCAAGGTTTGTGTTGAACCCGAACGTGGCGATGGTGCCCGGCGTAAAGGCGATCTGGTTTTCTACATTGATCTGGAACGCTGAGACACGAGCATCCACCGGACCGAACCCGAATTCCGTGCCCACTTCAAAATCCCAGGAAGTCTGGTTCTTGAGGTCAAAAGAGATGACTGCGAATGTTGGAGCGCCGGCACGTTGCGTCCCAACCCGCTCGTCAATGGTTGCAAGGCGAACCGCACGACCGGCCCGGGCAAACAGCTTGACCGCATCTGTGACGTCATACGCGGCACCAAGATTGGCGGCCACGTTGAAGTCACTATCCTTGCTGCGCGCCACTGTGTTTTGATCAGAACGAACATCGACCTTGCTGTAGATACCCCGCACACCGGCATCGAGCGTCAACGCATCCGTCACCGCGATATCACCCTGACCATAGAGCGCAATCGTTGTGAGCTTGCCGTCCTGGTCGGAAATGGTGAACGGCGACCGCTGCTGCACATCAGCCGTTGAGTAAGAGACATCAACACCGCCAATGAAATTCACGTCGTGGCCGCCAGCCTGTCCGTTGTAGATCACGCGTGGTGTAAACGATGTGGTCGCGACAGACCGGTCATCAAGTGTTGTGCCGAATCCGGCAACGAAATCGCTCGAGACAGTGCGGCGGCGGTAGCTGGCGTCCACCACGAGGTTCACAGTATCACTCAGCTTTGTCTCAACGCCTGCTTCAATCCGGAAACGACGTTCTTCGGCCTTACTCTCCGGTGTCTGCGCACCACGGGGGTTGGATTGCACAAGATTGACGCCCGTTCCCGAGTTCACAACACGGTTGCCCGGCAGGCCATTCTCTTTGGTCGAATAGGTTGCGCTCAAACGATAGTCCGCTGCGTCACGGTCAACACTCACAGTCGCTGAATAGATATGGCGCGTCAGACCGTTATTGTGCCGGTAGCCGTCACTCTCGGTCGTGTCTGCAGAGAGTGCCACATGCGCAGGTTTGCCGCCCCACTGGAAGATACTCTGCGCCCGCTTGTAGCCAAAACTGCCAAGCGTACCGGTTGCAGAAACACCCTGTGTCTTCTCACCTCCCTGCGTAATGATGTTGATCGCACCACCAACGCCGCCTTCGCCATAGAGCACCGCGGCAGCCGAACCGCGCAAGACTTCA
>JBHJJF010000094.1:0-6190 GCA_050042885.1 Candidatus Phaeomarinibacter sp. | reverse complement strand
ACGCAGGAGGCGCTGGAGCGTATTCGCATTGACACGGTGCGCGGCGGCTTTGCCGGCCAGTATGCGGCGCACGACAACAGCGCTGCGCTTATCCGGTCCGAGCTTGCGGAAATCAATCCGATTACAGGGGAGCGTCTCGATTACATCGAGCTGGCCCACAAGCTGGAAACGGGGCTGCGGGGCAAGTTTGAAGATGACATCACAACCATCCGCATCATCGGGTTCGCCAAGGGTATTGGCGACATCGCTGACGGAGCCGGTGGCGTTGTCTATTTCATGGGGATCGCGCTCATCCTGACGGCAATTGCCGTTTACCTGTATGCGCGGTCTTTCCAGCTCATGCTGCTTGCCGTGGGTAGCTCACTTGTTTCCGTCGTCTGGCAGTTTGGCGCACTTTATGTGCTTGGCTACGGGCTGGATCCGCTGGCTATCCTGGTACCGTTTCTTGTCTACGCCATCGGGGTTAGCCATGGGGTTCAACAGATTAATCTGTTCACCAGCGAGCTCATTGATGGGGCAACGGCGGAGACGGCTGCACGTTCAACCTTCAGCCGCCTGTTTCTGCCGGGTTCCATGGCGCTGATCACGGACCTTGTCGGCTTTCTTACGCTGGCGCTGGTGCCGATCCCGATCATTCAGGAAATGGCTGTTGTGGCGACGGTTGGCATTGCGCTCAAGATCATTTCAAATCTCATCATGCTGCCGCTGCTGGCGTCCTACATGCGGCCGCGCCAAAACTTTGTGGCGCAGATTTCAAGCCTGCGGGCCTCACGAGCTGACCTTATGCGCAGGCTTGGTGGCGTGGCACGTCCGGGTCCGGCAAAGCTGGTGCTTCTGCTGGGTGCCGTACTGTTCGTGGTTTCTGTCTATCAGTCGCGCGACCGCCATGTGGGTGATCTTCATGCAGGGCTTCCTGAACTGCGCGAAAATGCACGCTACAATCAGGATGTCGGCTTCATCACACAGAACTTCGCTATCTCGCTTGATGCCTTCATCACGGTTGCTGAACTTCCCGGCGAAGCGTGCATTGACCACACCTATATGAAAGCGCTTGAAGACTACGGCTGGCATTTGAGCAACGTGCCGGGTGTTGCTGCCGTTGTCTCTACGGCCACTGTGGCGCGCAACAATATGCGTTTGTGGATGGAAGATGATTTGCGCTGGTCGCATCTGCCGCGCAACCCGGTAACCCTGGGGCTCATCACATCACCCATTCCTTCGAGTACCGGTCTCATCAACAGGCGCTGTGATGTGATGCCGGTGATCGCCTTCCTTGCAGACCACAGGGCGGAGACCGTGGAGCGCGTGGTTGCGGCGGCTGAGAGCTACATCGCGGATTACCCAGTTGAAGGCCTGACATTGCGTCTGGCGACCGGCAATGCGGGCATCATTGCGGCGACGAACAAAGTTATCGCGGAAAACGAGTTGCCGATGCTTCTCTATGTCTTTGCCGCGATCATTCTCCTGGTCGGGTTCGCCTACCGCGACTGGTGCGCAATCATCTGTTGCTGTGCGCCGCTGTTGGTTGCAACCTTCATGGGCTACTGGTTCATGACCGAGCTTGGCATAGGCCTCAAGTCATCCCCCCTGCCGGTGCTTGTCTTGGCGGTCGGTATTGGCGTCGACTACGCTTTCTATATCTACAACCGGCTTCAGTTCAGGTTGGAAGAGGGCATTCCGATTCAAGAGGCCTTTCCGAAGGCGATGCAGGAGACGGGCATGGCAGTCGTCTTCACCGGACTGACGCTTGCCATCGGTGTGGCCAGTTGGGCCTTTTCCGCCCTCAAGTTCCAGGCGGACATGGGGCTGCTGTTGTCCTTCATGTTCCTGGTGAACATGGTGGGTTCGGTCACGCTGTTGCCAGCTCTGGCTTGGCTCCTGGAAGGACTGGCGCCACGGAAGACTACTCCGCAGGCTGGGTAGAGCCGCCCCGCTCGCGGAACAGGCGGCGACGCACGTCTCCGGCAGACCCTGTATTGCGGGCCAGCTTGTCATAGGCAACCGGCACGACGATCAGGGTCAGCACGATGGATGTGAGCACCCCTGCCAGCACCACCACGCCGATAACGGCCCGCGTTTCAGCGCCGGCGCCCGAGGCGAGAATGAGAGGTATGGCGCCGGCGGCAGTTGTAATCCCAGTCATCACAATGGGCCGGAAGCGTGTCAGGCAGGCCTCCCGCAAGGCGTCACTGAACTCGATGCCCTGATCGCGCAGCTGGTTGGCGAATTCGACAATGAGAATGCCGTTCTTGGCTGCAAGCCCCACAAGCATGATGAGTCCGATCTGGCTGTAGAGGTTGAGGGTCGAGCCCGTCAGCCACAGGCCGAGCAATCCGCCGCCGATGACAATCGGCACGGTCAGCATGATCACGAGAGGATGTACAAAGCTCTCAAACTGCGCGGCGAGCACCAGGAAGACCACGGCGATGCCCAGTCCGAAGACGAACATTAGTGCACTGCCCGCCGTGAAGTAGTCGCGAGACTCGCCCTTATAATCCACCACTACGGTCTCAGGTAACTTGGCGTCCACGATGGCATTCAGATGATCCAGGGCTTCGCCCAGGCTCAGACCATCCGCCAGATTGGCTTCAAGTGTGATGGCCCGCACGCGGTTGTAGCGGTTGAGGCTTGTTGAATCCGCCAGCTCGCTGAGTGTCACCAGGTTCGACAAAGGAATGAGTTGGTTAGACCGATCTGACCGCACATAGATGTTTGTGAGATCAGTTGGTGTGCGTTGGCTTTCCCGCTCGCCCTCAAGGATGACGTCATATTCTTCGCCATTCTCGATGTAGGTCGTCACGCGGCGCGACCCGAGCATGGTTTCAAGCGTGCGTCCGATGTTTGAGATTGTTACGCCGAGTTCGGCAGCGCGGTCATAATCGACGTCTACTTCCAGCTGCGGCTGCGTTTCCTTGTAGTCCCAGTCGATACCTTCAAGCCCCGGATTGGCGGTTTCCAGTTCTGCCAGAACGATGTCGCGCCACTCGGCCAGTTCGGCGTAGGTGCCACCGCCAATCACAACCTGCACCGGTTTTTCTGTGCCGCCGCCAAAACCCCGCCGCATGATCGGGAAGGCGCGGACGCCTGGCAGATCACCCAGACGCTGGCGCACGTCGTCCATGATGGTAAACGCATCGCGGCGTTCAGCCCAGTCGTTGAGGATTACGATGACGATACCGGTATTGTAGACCTCAGTGCTGCCGAACGCGCTGGGGCTGCGTACCAGCAGGCGGTTGATTTCACGATCATCAACGAGCGGCATCATGCGCGCTTCGATCTCGTCCATATATTCACGCATGTAGGCGTGGGTAGCACCTTCCGGGCCGCTCACAATGAGGAAGAAGGCTCCCTGATCTTCAGCTGGGGAGTACTCCTGTTCCAGTGAGTTCAGCAATGCGAGAGTGCCCGCCAACAAGGCAACAAAGACGGCGACAACGACAAGGGCGTGACTTAGGGCCCACTCAAGAATGCGCCCATAGGTCTCTCGGGCCCTATCGAGTCCGGCGCCGATGGCCTTTGACACACGGTTGGTGTCATCGCGTGGTGTCAAGATCTTGGATGCGATCATCGGTGAGACCGTGAGCGCCACGAGGCTCGAGATTGCGACGGCTGATGCCATTGCCAGAGCAAATTCTGTGAACAGGCGGCCTATGTTTCCTTCGGTAAAGGATATGGGAACGAACACTGAGATCAGCACGGCGGTTGTGGCGAGCACGGCGAAGCCTACCTGGCGGGTGCCTTCAAAGGCAGCGACCAGTGCACTCTCGCCCATCTCATCCATGCGCCGCTGGATGTTTTCCAGCACCACAATGCTGTCGTCCACCACAAGACCGATAGCCAGAACCAATGCCAGCAGGGTCAGGAGGTTGACGGAAAAGCCGAGGATCAGCAGCAGTGTGAAGGAGGCTACGATAGAGATCGGCACGGTCACTGCCGGCACCAGCATGGCGCGGATGTTTCCGAGGAAGGCGAGGATTACAAGGATCACGAGCCCCATGGCGATGGCGAGGGTCTTGTAGACTTCATTGATTGCGCTCTCGATGAAGATTGATGTGTCGAAGCTCTGTTCGATGGACATGCCGTCCGGCAGCGTCGGTCGCAGCCGTTCTGCTTCATCCTTTGCCGCGCGGGCCACCTCGACGGTGTTGGCCACAGACTGTTTGACGATACCGATACCGACTTGCGGCACTGTGTTGCCGCGGAAGAAACTGCGGTCCTCCGCAGGTGCGCGTTCAACGCGTGCAATGTCCCCAAGGCGCAGCAGGTATCCATCATCGCCCTGCGCAAGCACAAGCTGCTCGAAGTCTTCGGCACTTGAGAATGCGCGCGCAACGCGAACCGTGAACTGCCGCTCAACGCTCTCAACCGCGCCTGCGGGAAGTTCCACGTTCTCCGCGCGCAGAGCCTGTTCAACATCATTTGCCGTCAGGCCGCGAGCTGCCATCTGCAGCCGGTCCAGCCAGATGCGCATGGCATAGCTCTGGGCCCCGCCGACACGGACACGGGCAATACCTGGCAGAACGGAAAAGCGGTCGACCAGATAGCGCTCCGCATAATCCGTCAACTCGGGCACGTTCATGCGGCCTGATGTCAGGTTGAGCCACATGATGACGCGTTCGTTGGAATCCACTTTCTGGATTTCCGGTGGGTCAGCTTCTTCAGGCAGATTGTCGGCGATGCGCGAGATGCGGTCGCGGACATCGTTGGCGGCCGCGTCCACATCACGTCCGGTCTTGAAGCGAATGGTTACGTCGCTCCTGCCGTCGCGGCTTTGGCTCTCAATGAAGTCTATGCCTTCAATGCCGGAGATGCGTTCTTCGACAAGCTCAGTGATGCGGGCTTCAACAACGCTGGCTGCAGCACCGGGATAGCTTGTTTCGACAGACACAACCGGCGGGTCAATGTCCGGGTATTGCCGAAGGGGGAGCTGCGTGAAGGAGACGATGCCGAAGACAACGAGCAGCATGGCGAGCACCATTGCCACCACAGGCCGCGTTACTGAAATGTCAGACAGAAACATGTGCTGTACCTTCGGTCTATGTGATGGTCAGGCGGTGTGTCAGCCACCCAGGCTCTTGGTCGCGGCGTCATCGCCGAGGAGATCTTCAAGCGTCTCATTGTCTTTGGCTTCGGCGCGCACTGTGATGGTCTGACCTGGCCGCAGGCGCATGGCGCCGTGCGTCACTATCCGTTCGCCAGGCGCGACGCCTTCCAGCACTTCAATTTCGCCGGGCCTTCGGGCGCCAGGAACGATCCTGCGACGTTCTGCAATGGTGCCTTCTTCGCCTTCAACGGCCACAAAGACATATGTGTCTCGGGCAATCGGCATGACTGCTTCTTCGGGAATGATGGTAGCCATGCGCGGGTTTTTCAGCAGCTCAACGCTCATCAACAGTCCAGGGCGCAGGAGGCCGTCCTCGTTTGGCAGGACAGCGCGAACGATCAGTGAGCGGGTGACAGGGTCAATCTCGTTGTCGAGACTGGAGATTTCTCCATTGAACTGCATCCCGTCCAAGGCGCGGGCTTCTGCCTGTATGGCGATGCCCGGAGCCAGCGCGGCGAGGAATGCTGAAGGCACCGAGAAGTCGAGCTTCATGACGCTGTCGTCGTGGATACGGGTGATGACATCCCCCGGCGTCACCAGTGCGCCCACAGAAATGCGGCGCAAGCCAACGACGCCGTCAAAGGGTGCCGTGATGACTCTGTCTGACAAGCGTGACTGCAAGGCGCGGCGGCGCGCGACAGCTGTCTCATAGCTGCGACGACGCTCATCGAGAACGGATCGAGAAATGGTTCCCTGGCCAACAAGGCTTTGTGCCCGATTCAACTGTCGGCGGGCTTCGTCGGCTGCCGCGTTCTCTTCCTCCAGGAGCGCACGCTCCTCACCATCCGCCATAGTCAAGAGGGTGTCGCCCCCGGCAACGCGGGCGCCGTCGTCAAAATAAAGACCCGTTACGGTGTCCGTCACCGTTGCGGTAATCTCGACGGTTTCATTTGCCCGTAAAGTTCCTATGGCCTCTAAGCGGTCTACGAATTGGCCGGACGTTGCCTGCTGCACAAACACCTGCACCGGGCCGCCGCCTCCTTGAGCATTGGACGGTGTCGCCACCGCGAGGGCCGCTGCCAATGGCAATAGCAGAGCAAGCGCTCGCGGGGGAGCGTGTCTCTTGGCGAGTATCCTTGATTGAAG
>JBHJJF010000093.1:0-10610 GCA_050042885.1 Candidatus Phaeomarinibacter sp. | reverse complement strand
GCCAACACCGCCGGTGTTCCGGTGGCCAGAAGTGTGCCAGCCACGACCATGCCCTCTCGGCGCGCGGTAACAGCGGTGCGGCCATCGTAATCGTCCGCCAACTCGGCGCCCCAGGCGTTGTAGGGCAGGATCATCAAAGTCCAGCCGATGGATAGGACTGCGCTCCACAAAAGAAGATAGGTTGCTGAGGGCGTCTCAGGTGGCACAAACACCATCCAGACCGCCAGCATGGTCGGGGCGAGACCGATCACAAGCCATGGCTTGCGCCGGCCTGCGGGTAGGGGGACACGATCGCTCAAAAAGCCGATGACCGGGTCCGTCAGGGCGTCCAACAGCCGCACAGCCAGCAGTACCGCGCCGATTAAGGCCAGCGACACGCCAAGCTCGGCATAGAATGCCGGCACGAGGACGTACACAGGCAGAGTCAGCGCCGCGAGCGGGAGACCCGGCAGCGCGTACCACCAGAAAGATGAGGAGGTTGGTTTCATGCTGATGGAGATGGGGCGCAGCTAGGCGCGCGCCAGTGTGACCTGCGTCACGTCCGTGTTGGCGGAACTGAATCCCGCCTCGCAATAGGCCAGATAAAAATGCCAGAGGCGCTTGAAGCGTTCGTCGAAACCAAGTGGTTCAATTTTTGGCCAGGCATCAGCAAACCGCTCCTGCCACATGCGCAGCGTGCGCGCGTAGTCGAGGCCAAATTCTCGATTGCCGGTAAGAACAAGCCCTGCCTTGCTGATCTGGTCACTCAAGGCTGTCGGCGACGGCAGCATGCCGCCGGGGAATATGTACCTTTGAATGAAATCGGCCGTACTGCGGTACTCTTCATAGGCTTCATCAGCGATGGTGATGATCTGCAGCGCTGCCTTGCCACCGGGCTTAAGCACATTGCGCACCTTGTCGAAGTAGGTCGGCCAGTATTCCTCGCCGACAGCTTCAAACATCTCTATGGACGCCACCCTGTCGTATGTCTCGCTGACGTCCCGATAGTCCTGGTAGCGGATTTCAACCCGGTCGCTCAGGCCCGCACGCTGGACACGTTCGCGCGCAAACGCCAGTTGCTCTTTTGAAATTGTGATGCCGGTTACCTTGCATCCAATTTCACTAGCGGCGAACTCCGCAAAACCGCCCCAGCCGCAGCCAATCTCAAGTACATGGTGAGATGCATCCAACTCCATGCCCGCAGCAAGTGACCGATATTTTTCGCGCTGGGCCGATGCCAGATCGTTCATGCCTGGATTAAAGATGCCCGATGAGTATGTCATCGTCGGGGCAAGCCAGAGCGAATAGAATTCGTTGCCGAGATCATAGTGCGCGTGAATGTTACGCTCGGACCCCTTGCGCGAGTTGCGATGCAGCTTGTGGTAAAGGCGATTGACCCAATCAAAAAGCCCCATGCGCAAGGCCTGCATCATCATGGTGCGGTTGCGCGCAAACACTTCGAGAAAGCGCGCCATGTCGGGTGAATCGACATCCCCGGCGATGTAAGCCTCGCCAAACCCAATGCCGCCACCGGCCAGCAGCCTACGCACAGCACGGTAGTGTTTAAGTTCAACTTCGCCATGTCCGCCCGGTTCCTTACCTTCAAAGCGCAGCGGCGGCTGGCCGGGCAGGCGGACGGTCAGGCTACCTATCTGAATACCCAACAACATGCGCAGGGCAAATCGCACAAGGCGCGGCACACCGGAGAGCTTTTCCAGCGTCTCCGCGGTTGCCAGAACAGGGGCAACTTCCTTTTGCATAGCAACACCTGGAAACTCGGTGGTGGTCATCTGCTTTACGCCGCTTTTGGGTTACCGGTATCAGTATAACGTTTTTCAGGTGCTTTGGCAGGGTCTATGGCGTTGCCAAGTACACCCGTTGGCGGACCCTCAAAACTTGAAGGTGCCGGTGACCGAAGGGGGCTTGAGAAGAACGGTACGCCCTTGAGCCACAGGCGCAGGGCCTCAAAGTGGATTGCGCCCATGATCTTCAAGGTCATGAGAGGGTAGCGCACAAAGGCTGTCAGCAAAGATCTGGTTGAAAAGCTGCGTGCGGTGCCATCGAAGGTTGCCAGGAGAAACGGGCCATCTTCGTCTGTCTCGCGAATACGAATACCAATGGTGTCCTTGGGATCATCGAGCGCGAAGTGATAGCGCGCAGACATGCCAACAAAAGGCGACACGTGCAGGTTCTTGTCTCGGGACTGATGAACGACACGGCCCTTTTGCTCTGCATCGGTCACCGGTGCCACATAACTGTGGACGTCCCCAAAGGTGTTGTGCACCTGATAGACCAGCGCCAACATGCGGCCGTCTGCGTCATAGCAGTAGTAGACTGAGAGCGGATTGAAGACGTAGCCGAGAATGCGCGGATAGCACAGAAGCTTGACCCGCTCAGGCAAGGGCAGGCCAGCATCCGCCATCAACTGATTGATGTGATCGCGCAAAGACGACCCGTCGCGCGGTCCATGGTCACGGCGAAAGAAACTGAAAAGGTTGAAACGGTCGAGTGAGAAGACCCTGCTTGTGTGCCCGACATCCTCCAGCCGATCTATGTCGACAAGCATCGAAAAGACCTTGTAGGCAAACCGGTGTTGGCGCGGCCGCGATCGTGCGTGGATCACGCGCCCAAAATAGAGCCGGGCAGGGGCTTCATCGTTGCCGGGGACTGCAGACGGGGTGGTCACTCAGCGGCCTCGACAAATGGCTTCAATGCCGGCTTATGGGACACGTCCTCGTCAATGCTATCAAGCACCATCTGCGCCGCATCAAGTCCAGAAGACAGGCCATCCTCGTGAAAGCCATATCCCAGCCAAGCGCCGCAGAACCACGTATTCCGTGTACCTTGGATCGACGCCATCTGACGTTGTGCTGCCAAAGCAGCCGCGTCAAACATTGGATGATCATAGTGCATCTGTTGAAATGTCAGATCTTCTCTGGGTGGCTCAGAGGGGTTGAGCGTCACGAATACGGGGTACTTATCATCGATCCCCTGCAACTGGTTCATCCAGTAGGTGACAGATAGCTGACCTCCCTTGTCGATGCGTCCAGGTGACAGATAGTTCCAGGCTGACCACGCACTCTTGCGACGTGGCATCAAGGATGGATCACGATGCAGATACACTGTGTTCGGACCATACCGCACCGCACCCAGAAGCCTTGTCTCTGCGTCTGACGGATCCGCAAGCATTGCCAGAGCCTCGTCTGAATGCGCGCCGATTACGATGTGGTCATAACGCTCCGTCTGGCCATCGGTCCCCGTCACAAGAACGCCCTCGTCGGTGCGCGTAATATGGGCGATACCAATACCTGTTCGTATGTGGTTGGCGAACGGCGCGGTTAGTTTCTCGACATAGGAACGTGACCCGCCAGTGCCCGTGCGCCATGTGGGGCGGTCCTCATCAATCAAGCGGTGGTTTCGGAAGAAGTCCAGAAAGCTGCGGGCGGGAAAACGCAGCATCTCGTTTGCCGGTGTCGACCAGATAGCGGCTCCCATTGGCAGCAAATAGTCGCGCATGAAGCGTCCGGAAAATTTGTGCCCGTCCAGGTAGTCACCCAGCGACACGTCTTCTTCAAGGCCCGTTGCAAGGTCTTCGCGTGCCAGGCGATTGAAACGGAAAATCTCACGCAGCATAAAAAGAAAGCCCGGGCTGAACAGGTTGCGGCGCTGGGCAAAAACACTACGCACCGTGCGGCCTGACCACTCAAACGCACCGCCCATCGTGGAGACAGCGAAGCTCATGTCGCTTTCCTGCGTCTGAACGCCCAATTCGGCGAAGAGCTTTGTCATGCGCGGATAGTTGAGTTCGTTGTAGACGATGAAACCAGTATCAACTGGTATCGTCACGCCGTCGTAGTCCACATCAACCGTATTGGAGTGGCCGCCGATCCGGTTTTCTTTCTCATACACCGTCACATCATGGTGGCGCGACAGCATGTAGGCTGCGCTGTTGGCTGAGATACCTGTTCCGGCGATTGCAATTTTCATAACAGTCAGTGTCTTTCTAAACATGGTTCACAGCGTGGTGCTGTGATTATCAACCAGCGCGCTCTCAGCTCGCCTTCTTTATTTCGCCATACCCATCAAGCGCCCGTTCGCGCGCTTCTGAGTGGTTCACGATAGGCATCGGGTAGTCCGTTCCAAGAACAATTCCAGCTTCTTTCAGAACGTCATCGGGAGCGTCCCAGGGAGAGAACAGATATCTGTCAGGTAGTTGTGCAAGTTCTGGAACGAATTTACGAACATAATCTCCGTCCGGATCAAACTTCGTGCCCTGTGTTATTGGATTGAATATCCTGAAATAGGGAGCCGCATCCGCCCCTGAACCGGCCACCCACTGCCAACTGGCGGAGTTCGCGGCCAGGTCCGCGTCCACAAGCGTGTCCCAAAACCATGCTTCACCTTCGCGCCAGTGCACCATCAGGTGCTTGGCGAGAAATGACGCAACGATCATGCGCACACGGTTATGCATCCATCCGGTCTGCCAGAGTTGACGCATGCCCGCATCCACCATGGGGTACCCGGTCATGCCATGCTGCCAGGCCCTGAGACCTTCCGGATCTTCGCGCCAGGGGAAATCGTCAAACTTGTCCTGATAGTTGGCATGCGGAATATGCGGGTAGTGATAAAGCAGGTGGTAGGCGAATTCCCGCCAACCAAGTTCAGCAATGAATTTGTCGATGCTCTTTGCCATCTCAGGACGGGCATCCACCTGGCGACGTGCTTCCCAGAAGATGTGGCGCGGGCTTATTTCGCCATAGTGTAGATGCGGTGAAAGGCCTGATGTGCCGTCGACACCAGGCTGGTTACGCGCATCTTTGTAGTCTGACGCAGCCTCCGAAAAAAAGCGCGAGAGCCTCTCAGAAGCTCCTTGTGTGCCCGGTGACCAGACCTCACCAAAATTGACCGCCCAGTCGGGCTTGGTTGGACATAACGCCCAATCATCCAGATTTTCCGTGTCCGGCGCCATCGTCGGCCTATTGATGGTTTTGGGCGCTGGGAGCGGGTGATCCGGCTGGGGCAGCTCGCGCAGGCAATTTCGCCAGAAAGGTGAAAACACCCGATAAGGCCCGCCGGTCTTGGTTTTGGAGACCCATGGTTCAAACAGGAGACTGGCATTGCTGCTGTGAACTTCAACGCCATGAGTCTTCAGTTCAGCCTTGAGTTCTTTGTCGCGTGCGATGGCGTAGGGCTCATACAGCCGGTTCCAGAACACGGTGGCCGCACCGGTTTCGGAAACGACCTTTTTGAGCACGTCTGCGGCATGTCCGCGGCGAAGGAGCAGCTGACTTCCAAGAGCACCCAGATCCGCCGACAATGCCTCAAGCGATTGATGGAGCCACCAGCGGCTGGCGGCGCCAATCTGCCATTCTCCAGGCGTTTCTTCGTCGAGAATGTAGAGCACTACCACCGGACGGCCTGAAGCTGCGGCAGCGCTCAGGGCCGGGTTGTCCACTATCCGCAGATCCTGCCGAAACCAGACGATGACGGGGCTAGTGCTCACAGCTGTCCAAAACCCTGAGAAATGAGGTGACGCGCCAATAAAGGGCGCAGTTTCTGTATGGTTTTCTACGCAATGGCGGTCTCAATGGATCATTTATGGGGCACTTATGCGCCGTTTTGCGTCTGGGTGGCGGCGGCAATAAACCGGGCCACGTGATCGCTAGCCGGGGCTGCCTTTATGGCCTCCGGTGCGCCCACCTGCGCTACTTGACCCTCATGTAACACCGCAATCCGGTCCGCCAGGCGGTTTGCTTCTGCAAAGTCATGGGTCACGAATACGATGGTTCGGGCCAGTTCATGCTGCAGTTCAAGCGTCAAGTCCTGAAGATCAACACGGGTGATCGGATCAAGCGCAGAAAAAGGCTCGTCCATCAGCATGATTGGTGCCTCGACACACAAAGCTCGGGCAAGGCCCACGCGCTGGCGCATCCCGCCTGATAACTGGTGCGGATAAGCATCCATAAGCTGATCAAGCCCAACGCGATGCAGCCATTTTCTCGCGCGCTCGTCACGATTTGGTCGGCTCATGCCTTCCACCTTGAGCCCAAAGGTGGCGTTCTCAGCAACCGTGCGATGGGGAAACAGGGCAAAGCTCTGAAACACCATGGCAATGCGGTGACGGCGGAAGGCCACCAGTTCGCGTTTGCTCATGGCAGCAACATTCTGGCCGTCCACCATGACCGCGCCGGCCGAAGGCTGCAGCAGTCCATTGATCAGACGCACGAGTGTGGATTTTCCTGATCCCGACAGGCCCATCACGACAAACAGCTCGCCAGCACTGATCTCCAGCGACACATCATCCAATGCCAATGTCGCGCCTAGGGCTCGGCGGATACGCTCTCGCCCGGCTCGTTGCCGCGCCGCTGCGAGCGCCTGTCTGTGACCCGCTGACCTGTCGCCGAAGACGTGTGAGACCGCATCGACGACAATCATGACTTGCCATCCGCTCGGGTCATAAGGCTCCGTGCCCCAAATGCCTGGGTGATCCGATCGAGCACGATGGCGAGCACCACAATAGCTAAACCGCCGATCAGCCCTTTCCCAACGTCTGCCCGCTGAAGCCCTTCCAACACCGTCTTGCCAAGTCCGGGCGCGCCAATCATGGAGGCAATAACCACCATGGCCAGCGCCATCATGGTTGTCTGGTTGATGCCCTGCAGGATGTTGGGCACGGCAAGCGGTAGCTCAACGGACAGCAGCCGTTGTCGGGCCGTCGCCCCGAATGCGTCAGCTGCTTCCAGCAGTTCCTTTTCAATCAGTCGAAGGCCAAGATCGGTCAATCGGACCAGCGGGGGCAGAGCGCAAATGATCGTTGCGAGAATGGCGGGCACCTTGCCAAGTCCCAGCAGCATGGCAACAGGGATCAGATAGACAAAGCTGGGTATGGTCTGCATCAGATCCAGCACAGGGGCGATGGCACGGCTCACCAGCGGGTTCTTTGCCATGGCAATGCCAAGTGGAACACCGAGTAGCGCACTCAAACCAACTGAAACGATCACAATTGCGAGGCTCTGCATGGCCTCGTCCCACACACCCAAAGCCCCGATGAGCCACATGCCTGCGGTACACACCAGCGTCAGAGTGATCTTCCGGGATGCTGTGTAGGCCAGTACCGCCACCAGGACCAGGACGGCCCAGGGGGGCAGGGCGCGGATTGGACCTTCAACAAACAAGAATGCCGCCAGCAAGGCATCAGACACAGCATCGAAACTCGTGCCATGCGTCACGATCAACCAGTCAATCGCGGTGTTGGCAGCGTCTCTGAGGGGTGTTCCTAGATCTGGAAACACAGCGCCCGCGTCCTATTGTTCCGACAGATAGGCAAGGACGCGGTCCCGCTGTGGCTCTGACAGCCAGCCTTGCCAATGCGTTGTGTTCTGACGAAGAAACCAGTCAGCAGCCTCTTCAGCCGACAGATCGTTCTCCCGCATTTGTCCCAGCGCGTCAGACACCATCTGCGATGTCGTGTTATATTCGTTCAGGATACGGATGATATCTGGTGCGTCGGATTCGAACTCCGTATTGACGCCGATGGCGACCACGGCATCGGCGTAAGCCACACCGCCAAGCAATGGCGCATCCGGGTCACGCAGGGCTTCAAAGGCTGCTGTATCATAGGCTGGCTCTTCGAGCCTCACGAGGTCATAGAGACCAGCGAGCCAGGTGGGCGACCAATAGTAAAACAGGATGGGACGTTTGCGCTTCACCGCTCCGGCGACAGCGGCGGACAAAGCCTCTCCAGTACCCGGCAAAAAGTTGGTGTAGTGCTCGTCGAGCCCATAGGCCTCAAGTTTGCGGCTGTTGACGATCTCGCAGGACCACCCGGCTATGCAGTTGTAGAACCGTCCCATGCCCGGTTCTTCCCGGTCCTTGAAAAGCTCCTTGTAGCGGGGCAAATCATCAACGCTCTTGAGGTCCGGGGCAGGGGCATCAGGCCCTTCGACCACATAGCGTGGCACATACCATCCTTGTTCCGCGTCCGGAAAGTTAGGGCCAATATCGACAACCTGACCGCGCTCGGCGGCCTTCACCCAGGCCTCAGCCAGATTGTTCCGCCAGACTTCCATGAGAATGTCCACGTCGCCACGTGCAAGGCCGTTTGTCAGCGGAATTGTGGATCCAGGAATTTCAGTCGTCTCGCAGCCAAGGCCCGACGCCAGTAGTCGCGCGGCTACGGCATTGTGGAAACGCGCGGAATCCCAGTCCAGCCCGGCGAACACGATGGGCCGGTCAATCGGGCATCCCTCAGCGTGAGCCGTGCTGAGAGAAAAAAACGCCGCGGTGAGCGCAGCGATGGTTAGGGCAAGGAGTCGGCATGAGAGCAACATGGGTGCAGTGTAAGTGACCCGCATACGAATTCACAGTGTGCTCATGACCGTCAAAGGGAGAGAGCGGCCTGCGGTCCCGGAGACTGGCCTTGGCGTCGACCAACCTCTGTCTTTGGTGCCTGTTTCTTCTTGCGGAAAGATGTCGGTGGTCGGCCGTACAGTTTCTGAAATGCGGCATTGAACTGCCGCGTGCTGCCGAAACCCGCTTCGATGGCTATCGCCCCCATGGAGAGTTCCGTGTCATCCAGCAGCCGTTTTGCCTTTTGGACTCTGAGTGTCTGCGCAACCTGCTTTGGTGAGGCACCGATATGCTCCTGCAGAAGCCGGCCAAGATGCCGACCCCCAATTCCAAGCCGCTCAGCCAGATCTTCAACCGTGCCCTCATTGAGTGCGCCTTGCGCAATCAACCGCATGGCGCGGTCTGCTGTGGTTCGGGTGCCGTTCCAGGCCGGGCTGAAGGGTGCCGTTTCTGGCCGACACCTCAAACAAGGGCGGTATCCTGCCTGTTCTGCAGCCGCAGCGCTTGGATAGAACGTCACATTCTTTTCCATTGGTGTTCTCACACGGCAGACCGGGCGACAGTAAATGCCAGTCGTCCGCACACCGATAAAAAACAACCCATCAAAATCGGCATCGCGCTGACGCATTGCTTTAAGACATGTGGTGAAATCAAGCATGCCCTAACTCTACCACACCAAACTCACCGACGAGTGGGGTCGAAAATGATGAAGTCCGAAAACATCCAATGGGCCTCCTGACAGACTTTGTCAGGAGCCAGCGGCAGCTACTTGTGCCATTTCGCGGGCAGGTAGATGATTTTGGCGTTCAAGGGGAATCAACATGAATGCAATTTGGTTGTTCGCAGCGTCTGGCGCTGCATTGGTGCTTTTTCTGGCTCACGTCATTGCCGGAGGCCGCGTTTATGTGCGCCCGCTGATGGGCATGACTGAGATGCCGGAACTGATCCGGTGGATGGGGTACATGGCCTGGCACACCGCCAGCTTTGGCATGGCGGCATTGTGCTTCGTTTATGCCTACTTGGCGCTGTCTGGCGGACCGATTGAGCTGGCTTATGCAGCAACGCTTTATAGCCTGGGCTGTGCTTTGGTTCCGCTCTACATCGCCGTCACCGGGCACCGCATGTTCTTCAGACTGCCTGCGATTTACGGGTTTGGGACCATTGCCGTGTTCGGGACCCTAGGCCACGGCATTTAGGCGATACGCCTGTGCGCATGCCGACGGTTTTTGAGTGGTGAAAACAGGGTCTTGGCGGCGCCAAGAAGAGAATGGCTCCCCGGGCCGGACTCGAACCAGCGACAAAGCGGTTAACAGCCGCTTGCTCTACCAACTGAGCTACCGGGGAACACTCACAAAGCAACCATTGGTCAGCCGCTCCGTGCGAGATGCAGGGCTATAGCAAAGCCATTAACGCGTTGCAAAGCCCGATTTCGTCAGAATGCAACAAATCTGCTGTTCTTTGGGTTAACAGCGGCCATATTCCCGCCTACCTGTGAGGATATCGGATCGCTTTAATCCTGCCTGACCTTTCATCGTTCGGGCGGTCCATGACTGATTGCAAAAGGCACCATGGCGCGAATCAGAATAGGCCGACGTTCCTACACCGTCCCGGGGTCAAAACCCGTGCGGATTGCCTCGGGCGTGCTTTTGGTCTTGATGGGAATTTTGGGGTTTCTGCCGATCCTCGGCTTCTGGATGATCCCGTTGGGGCTTTTACTGCTATCCGTGGACTCTTGGCGCATCCGGCGGATGCGGCGCCGATTTGAAGTCTGGTATGGCAGGCGCAAGCGGGCCAAGGCAGCCCAGAAGCGTGCGCAAGGCGCCAGCGGAGAAGTGGCCTAGCTCTAAGGTTTGTTCATTTGCGGAACGGATGTTGGAGGCCACGCCCGGAATCGAACCGGGGTAAACGGATTTGCAGTCCGGTGCGTAACCACTCCGCCACGTGGCCTCACGTTGGTTGCCCGCGCGCAGATGCGGCGGCTAACCAAGGGGCCGGGCTATAGCAGATGGCGGGCGGGCAAACAATCACTGAAAAGAAGCCATTTGGTGTCAACTTTGGCGCATTGTCAGCCCGCAAAGCGCTGACTATAAGGCGCAACACAGCTATCCTTTGTGTATCCGGTTAGATCTGCCGGCTGCTCGTCACTTGGTCAGGCCCCTCCCATGCTCGATTTTGCCTCAGCCCGTTACAACATGATCGAAAGCCAGATCCGTCCCAATGACGTCACGGACAAGGCAGTCCTTCAGGCTATGGCCGACACACCGCGTGAGTTGTTTGTGCCG
>JBHJJF010000092.1:0-34314 GCA_050042885.1 Candidatus Phaeomarinibacter sp. | reverse complement strand
GTACTTGTTTTCAAGAACGGCAACGCCGCGTTCGAGCAGCATCATCTACTAATCAATGGCAATAAATTCAAACACAGCAGCACGCACAAGACAGAACCAAGCGCCAGAATTACAAAAGTCGAAACGTAGAAAGAAAACGACCAGGTCAAGTGCGCTGGCCATTGCAATGAAGACCGTCGAAAGAGCCGTAACCGCCCCATCTTCGCTGAAGTGGTACATCGGCCGGTCAGCAGGTGCGACGAAGACTGATCCGGCGATCCAGATGAGAACACCTACAACGCTCAGGGCAATAAACGCCCCAAAAAAATGGGGTGGCAGGGGTGTATTCTGGTGTGTTGGTGTCTGCATCCTGAGCTTCCTCCGACGCGCGCAGGTATCTGCGCCTGACAATAGCTCTGGACTGTAAGTGAATATGCTGAATGCATCGTTAGTGACAGTTTGAGTACCCGCGGGACGCAAAATTCCAAAGAGCGGGGCTCTTTGGGATGATGTCGAACTTGTTTGACCTGGTCTCTTGTGCGTTCCGGACGTCTAGGGGGCCTCAGGTGCAATCACGTCCTTGTACGCGTGCCACGTGGCGTGGCCCACAAGGGGGAAGGTGATGACAAGCCCCACAAACAGGCTCGCAATGCCGAAGGTGGTGAGCACCAGAATGAGCCAGGCCCATAGCAGCATCGGCCCGAGGTTCTGGGTCACGGATTTGACGCTGGCGATAATCGCCGTGATGGCGTCGATGTCGCGTTCCAGCAGCATGGGGACGGAGACAACTGCTGTTGCGAAAACGACTGTTGCGATAGCCCCGCCCACGAGTGTGCCGACGACCAGGAGGGCGAGACCGCGGGGCTCGAGTATGAGCGCCGGGAAGAACTGATCGAACGGCGGAATGGATTCAAGGCCGAAGAAGATCGCGAAGAGCAGGGTGGCGATGCGGATCCATGCCAGCAGCATCAGTGAAAGCAGGATGCCGATGAATGCCAGTTGCACCGGGGCTGCTGTTGAAACGAGCATCACGTCTGAGCGGGTGACCGTTTCGCCCCGTGAGAGCTTGCGGGACATTTCATAGAGGCCGACGGCGAGAAGCGGGCCGACGAGCATGAAGCCTGCTGCCAGGACGAGCACCAGCGAGAAGAGTTCCAGATAAATCATTAGTGCCGTCAGGCCCGCAGAAGTGCCGACGGCGACCAGGCCGTACCCCAGGCTGAGGCCGGGCCGGGCCCACATGTCGCGCCATCCGGCTGCGAGCCAGCGCCAGGGGGCGTCCATGGCGATGGTCTGGACCACCGGGGGTGCCTTTGGCGGCGGCATGGAGTGGTCAATTGTGTTCGGGTCTGTGTCCTGCGTACTCATCTGGTTCCCTCCGCCATGTACCCTCGTGCGGGCCCCTCTTTGTGGGGCCAAATCAGATTGGGCTGCGCCTTTGACGTTCAGCAGGACCGATTATGCGTGATTTGCCAGAAAGGTGAATTGATCCGCCGCAATTTGATGTCGGACCACCACGCGCAGGGCGTTCGCAACGGTCGCAGAATGGCCATTGTGCGTATATATTGCGGCATTCATGGGACATTTGCTCTACCTCAGGACGCGTACCTTGCGGGCCGGACGCCATCTAGTTGCGGCAATGCTGGCTGCGACGCCAAGGATTGCGCCTGCGGTTGTTGTGGTGATTGCTTTTCTCACCATGACATTGGTGCCGGTGGAAGCGGCGCGGCAGGGGCCCGGCCTTGTGGCGGAGCGTGGGTATGTTGTGCGCTTTGACGGCGTCAGCGGTGATCTGCTGGGGCGGCTTGAAGGCGTCTCGCAGCTTGTGTCGCGTCGTGATACACCGCCGCAGAGCATTGGCGGATTGAGGCGGCGTGCGCAGGCCGACATTGAGCGCATGACCAGGGTGCTGCAGTCGCGCGGCTACTTTGAAGGTGCGGCGACCTATCAAATCGACATCAAGGGTGAGACGCCGCCGCAACCCGTCGAGACAGCGTCGGCAGACGCCGGCCAGACGCCGGTAGGCCCCCAGTCCTATGCGGGTCCGATGAGTGTTGTTGTTTCCATTGCGCCGGGTCCGCAGTTTTTTGTTGGCACGAGCCTTGTCGAATACCGTGATACGGATACCTCGACCGCAGCGCTGCCGGCTACACTCCTGGCGCTTGGTGTGACCGAAGGGGCGCCGGCGATTGCCGCCGACATCCTGGCAGCCGAGAAAGAGCTGCTGGTTCAGCTCCGGCAGTCGGGGTTTCCGTTTGCCAAGGCGGCGGGCCGCACGGCGCTTGCCAATGTTGAAACAGACCGGTTGGACGTCACGACGCGGGTCCAGCTGGGCGACAAAGCACAGTTTGGGCCCCTGACCGTCAAAGGACTTGAGCGGGTTGAGCGCAGTTATGTTGATGAGCGGGCGACGTTCACGCCAGGCGACGAGTATGATTCACAAAAGCTGAGTGATATGCGCGTCGCCCTTGTGCGCTCAGGGCTGTTCAATGCGGTGCGGTTTGATACGGCTGAGCAGGTTAGTGCCGATGGGTCGCTGCCCATCACACTGACAGTTGCGGAACGGCCGCCGCGGACGGTTGGCGGGGGTGCCAGCTACTCCAGTACGGAAGGCTTCGGCATCAATGCACTCTGGGAGCACCGGAACCTGCTGGGTGAAGGTCAGCATTTGCGCTTCGAGTTGCGGCTGGCGGAGATCGAACAGGAAGCAGACGCCCGTTACCGGGTGTCCGGCTTCCGGCGGCCGTTGCAGGTGCTGGAGCTGGGCGCGCTGACGGGCCGCGAGACGACAGATGTGTATGACCGTGTCGGCGGCACGCTGTCTGCGGCTGTTGAACGCCCGCTTTGGCCAAGGTGGACCGGGCGTGCGGGTGTGCTGCTCGACGTGGCGGAGATTGATGAAGTGGGAGAGCCGACGGATATATCGACGCTGGTCGGTATTCCGCTCACGGCGAGCTATGACGGTGCGAATGATGCGCTTGATCCCACCAGCGGTTATCGCCTGTCGTTGGGGGCGACGCCCTATACCGGCCAGTACGAAGACTTTCTGGCATTCCACCTGGCGGATGCGGAACTGCGGACCTATCTGCCGCTCAACGACTCCAAAAGTCTGGTCTTTGCAACCCGCGCGAAGTTCGGGTCCATTGTTGGCGCGCAGACGGATGAATTGCCGGCAGACAAGCGTTTCTATGCTGGGGGTGCCGGGTCTATCCGCGGGTTTGAGTTTCAGGAGATTGCGCCGCTGGGGAGTGATGGCACTCAGGACGGCGGGCGCAGCCTGCTGGAGTTCTCCAACGAGTTGCGGTGGCGCTTTCTGGACGATTTTGGGATTGCTCCCTTCGTTGATGGCGGCACTGTCTCGGACGCGTCGTTTCCGGACTTTGAAGAAGAGTTCGCCTGGTCCGGCGGCCTTGGCTTTCGGTACTACACATCCTTTGGCCCGCTGGGCGTGGACCTGGCCTATCCCATCACCACGCCATCGGACGAAGATGCCAGTCTCAAGTTCTATGTGACACTGGGTCAGGCCTTTTGATGCCTTCCGTGTTTGAGAATGTGGATTGGGCTCGGTTACAGGCGCTGGGCACTCAGGCTCTGCGATATGGAGTGATTGGCATCTTCGGGCTGGTCACTGCAATGCTGGTGGCGGTGCTGGTCTTGTTCGTCGCCCTGCAGATCGCACAGGTTCGCGCAGCGCTGGGTGAGCGCATGCTGGCCATGCTGGCTGACGGCGACGGCATCACGATTGAGCTAGAGGGATATGGCGGCGTCTGGCCGGTGCGCCTGCGCGCCGAGACACTGACCGTGCGCGACCGCGGCGTGCGCATTGCACAGGCGCGCAACCTCAATATCTCGTGGTCCCCGTTCGCCTTGCTGGGCGGCCTTGTGCATGTAAACGACCTCACAGTTGAGAGCATTGTGCTGAGCGCATTGCCAAGCGGAGCCGACCGGCCAGATGATCCGCCGGGGCCGTTGGTTCCTTCATTACCGGTGGATGTGCGGGTCGACGCGCTGTCATTGCCGGACATTGAGGTTGCGGCAGGTATTGCGGGCGATGGTCCCATTCTGCTGGCTGCGCGCGGTCACGCAGTGCTTGCGGGCGGTGGCCTCCAAACAGATATCTCGGTCCAGCGTACCGATGGCGGTGTGTTCGACCTCGCAATCCAGGCGGACATCAATCCGGATACGGACGTGTTCGATGCAGATGTGTCATTGACCGACGGCGCGCCTGGCACAGCTGGGCTGATCGCAGCACTGACCGGACTTCCCGATCTTGGCATTGTCGTGGTCAAGGCAACAGCATCCGGACCAGCTAACGACTGGGCCGCCCGGACCCAAGTCGATGTGGGCAGGATGGGAAAGTTCGATCTGTCTTTGAAGGGTGACCGGCGGCAAGGGGAGACTGTTTTTCTCGATGCTGCATTTGCGCCCGGTGCGGCATTGGGTGACCTTCCAACGCCGCTTGGTATAACGGCTTCCGTTACCCATCGCCGGTCTGTCTATGAGCTGTCCAACATAAATGCGGTGGCCGGAGAGGCTGGTTTTGTCGGGCAGGTGCGTATTACCGATCCACTGGATACGCCGCGGGTGCTGCTCGATGGCACTGCGATCAATGTATCCTCAGTCCTGGGTGCCACTGTGCCTGACGTCATCAGTGCCAGTGCGGATGTAACCGCCGATGCTGCCTTCTCGCAGGTGAAGGTTGCTGCAATGGACATTGAGGCAGATGGCCTGGTAGCGCGTTTTTCCGGGGCAATTGATACGGTCAGAAAGGTGACCGAAGGTTCGCTTGATCTCCAGACAGACGATGTACGCCCGCTGGCAACGCTTGCTGGTGTTGATGCCGATGGTGGTTTTGAACTTCGGGCAAACCTTGATGCGCTCACCTTTGACGGTGGTTTCGATGGCGAGATCACCGCTGAGCTCAGGCCTGTGCATCTGCCTGTTGCGGGACTTTTGGAGGTGGTCGGTGAAAGCGTGACGCTTGACGGACAGTTTGCTTCTCTGGCGCCCCTGTCTGGTACACGCATTGAAACTTTGTCCATTGTTCCTGCCTCCGGCCTTTTTGCTCTTGGCGCAAGCGGTGATGTGTCGTCCGATACCATCGATGTGCGGGTGGCACTGACTGCGCAAGACATTGCTCCCTTCTCTTCCCTTGCGGGCACGCGGCTTTCTGGCAGGGCGTCATTAGAGACTGCGCTCGCCGGAGTGTTTGACCAGGTCTCTGCGAACAGCACTCTGGATCTGAGCGCAGCTCAGGTCTCCGGGGTGTCTCTTGAAGGCGTGGCGAAGGCAGATCTCTTGATTGCCAGTGGGGTTGAAGGCCCTTTGGCGTTCACGGGCCGTGTGGCTGATGTGGATGCTGACATCAGGGCTGAGCTTGTGTCTCGCGATGGCAGCGTTGGCATAAACGACATTGCGGCGCGCGTGCTGGACATGGATGTGGTGGGCGACGCCAGTTTGCAGCCTGGCGGCGCGTTGACGGGGGAGCTGGACGGCGACGTCACGTCGCTTCAAGCCATGGGCCGCGTGCTGGGGATGTCTTTGGATGGGTCAGGCGCCTTTAAAGTCACCAGCATACCCGATGACACGGGCAACAGGCTGACGGCTCAAGCAACTCTGCGCCGTATCTCCGCCGATGGCGGTCAAGTTCAGCGGGTTGGCCTGACGGGCTCGGTCTCGCCAACAGGGCGCATTGTGGCGGAGGCCGAGTTACGCCGGACTTCTTTTGGCACGATTACTGTAGCAAACAGCAATCTGGATGTGTCGGGTATAGGTGACCGACTGGACGCGACAGTTGGTTTGACGGGCATTTCCACTTTTGAAGACCAAAATGGAACCGGGACTCTTGATCTTGCAGCGCTTTATGAAAGTGCTTCTTCCAGAGTTACGCTTTCCAAACTAAAGGGTGTGATTGCCGGTGAGCCAATAGAGCTTTCCGCACCGGCGGTGATCTCGCTGGATAATGGCGCCAGGGTGGAAGGGGTCGTCCTGGCACTTGGCACAGGTGCAGTGCGGTTGGACGCCCGACAAGGTGCCGGCAGCATTGGTGTGGCGACCACGATAGAGAATGCACCTCTCGCATTGCTTGTCGCGTTGGCCGGGCAGACAAGCGAGGTCCGCGGGACTGTGTCGGGTGACATGTCATTTGAGGGTAGCGGGACCACCGGCAAGGGAGTTGCAAATGTCAAAGTTGCACCCGTTCCTGCAGGAGCGGTAGCGGCCAATGACGTATCGGAATTGCTCGTGTTCCTTATTGATGGAAACTGGGATGGCCGATCCACCAGCGTGCGGGTTACAGCGGATATGCCGGGTGCGGAAGACCTGGTAGCGACAGCCTCCCTGCCTTTGAGGGCACGGAATGGACGCCCCACTCTGGCGCGGGGGGCAACGCTGGATTCGCAGCTTCAGGGAACGCTTGATCTTGGAGCGATCTGGCCTCTTCTGCCGCTGGACGGCCATGTGATGACGGGGCTTGTGGAGATGGACCTGACAGCGCGTGGCGCGTTGGCTGACATGGACATTGCAGGTACCGCGCGGATGCGTGGCGGTTCTTACGAAGGACTGGAGACAGGCGTCATCCTGACACCTCTGGAAATCACGTTGGTCGCCAAGGACGGACGCGCAGATATCCGTGTTGAAACGCGGGATGGTGCGACAGGTATCTTGAATGGGGAGGGCCACTTTGACTTGCGCGACAGTGCCGATGACCGGCTGAGGGTGGCGCTGGACATGACATCTTTCCGGGTTCTGGGACGTGAAGACCTGTCTGCCCTTGCCAGTGGTGACATTCAGGTTGTGTGGCCGCGGGGGCAGGCTGGCACAGCCATGCCGCTGACTGTTGGGGGCGCCATGACGATTGAGCGTCTTGAAGCCCGTATTCCCGATCAGTTGGCGTCAGACGTTGAAACTATTGAGGTCACGCGCGTTTCTGCCGACGGAGAGCGGATTGATCTCATGGCTGACAATTCTTTGGCTGGCGATACTGACAATGAACCCGCGCCCATTGAACTGGCTTTTGCCGTGGAAGTCCCACGCGCAGCGATTGTGCGAGGGCGCGGTCTTGAATCCGAATGGGCAGGCAAGCTTGATGTGGCCGGTCCGGTTGCGATGCCGGAGCTTCAGGGTGCCTTTGAGGTTCAGCGCGGGACGTTTGATTTTCTGGGGCAGTCTTTTGACGTCGCGGGCGGACGTGTGGAGTTTACCGGTGGTGAAGAGATTGACCCTTACCTGGATGTCGAAGCTGTTTACGAGGACGACGATTTTCAGGCCATCGTGACCATAACCGGCCTGTCTTCCAGTCCGACCCTTGAAGTCTCATCGGTTCCGGCGTTGCCGCAGGATGAAATACTTGCGCGAGTCCTGTTTGGAACCGGAACAGGGCAGCTCACTGCTTTTCAGGCTGTGCAGCTTGCAGATGCTGCAGCGACGCTTGCCGGCGCCTCTTCAGGTGGCGGGGTGCTCGACACGATGCGCCGGGCGCTGGGTGTTGATGTGTTGTCCGTTGGCGAAGGCGGGGTGGAAGTTGGGTCGTATGTGCGCGATGGCGTTTATGTCGGCGTTAGCCAGGGACTTGATGCGGGGAGCGGAGAGGTAAATGTCGAGGTCGAACTGACCGACGAGATTTCGCTGGAAAGTGATGTGGGGACAACCGGCGATACGCGTGTTGGTGTCACCTGGGGGCGGGACTACTGACGCCATCCGAGGCTCTGCGGGAGGCGATCACTTCATTAGTCTGTGGTTAATGCCTTGCAACTTACACTCAACAAATAGGCGATGGGTGCATGTGCGCGCCTGACCAAATGTGGTGATTGAAATGAGTGCTGATCCCGATGGGCTGGCTGCGGCTGACGCAGACGACATGGACCTTGATGATGATCTGATGGCCGCAATTGCCGCAGCGGAGGCTGCTGTGGGCGAGATGGCGAGTGATTATCCCGAGATGCTCCGTCAGGATGTGATGTTGCTGGAGCAGGCCACACACAAGCTGCGTCTGCACGCGCGCGGGACGGAAGATCACACCAAAGCCTGTGTTGATGCCTTTGGGGTTCTGCACGACATCAAGGGCCAGGCAGCTTCATTCGGATTTGAAGCGGCAACAGCCTTGTGTGACCCGTTGTGCGAGTGTGTGCGCGGGCATAGCGAAGTGGCACCGCACATTCTCGATTTGATCGAGGCTGCCGTCGGTCTGCTGAACCGCATGGTCAGTGAAGGGGCCACTGCGGATCTTGAGAGTGCTGCTTACGTGCTTCTCAAAAAGGTGCCTCAAACTTCCTAAGTCTCAGACTTCCTGAGACAAAGTCGGGCTGTCGTTGACGGCCAGCCTATTCCGCTGCTTCGTGTGAAGCTGCGGTAAGTGGCGCCTGGGCGGGGGCACTGGACGATAGCTGTCGCTCCGCTGCAAAGGCCTGGGCTTTGAGGAAAGAGCCGATACCTTCAATTGCCGGTTTGGACTCGGGCACCTGCGGGAATGCCTGGAAGACGTGCGGCATGCCGGGCCAGACTTCGAGGCTGGCCTCCACACCGTTGCTCTGTGCGTTAGCGACAAGGCGTTTGGAATCATCCAGCAGGATTTCATTTTCGCCCACCTGCACATAGAGCGGTGGCAGACCTGTCAGGTCTGCGTAAATGGACGAGGCAATCGGATGTGTTGGGATGGTGTCCTGCAGGTAGTGGCGTACTGCAAGCGAGGCTGATTCAAGACGCAGCATCGGGTCACGGCGGGCATTGGTCAGCATGGTCCAGCCGGTCAGCGCCAGGTCCGTCCATGGAGACAGGAGAGCAGCGCCGGCAGGCATGGGCATGCCCTGCTCACGCAGGGTCAGCAGCAGCGACATGGTGAGGCCGCCGCCAGCACTGTCGCCGGCGATGACAATGTCTTCGGGTTTGTGTCCTGCGGCGAGCAGCCAGCGATAGGCGGCTTCCGCATCTTCCACGGCTGCCGGGAAAGGATGTTCCGGGGCCAGACGATAATCAATGACCAGCGCCTTGAGGCCGGCTTCGCGGCAGATGCGAGCCACCATCAGGCGGTGGGTGGTCGGGCTGCAGACGATGTAGCCGCCGCCATGCAGGTAAAGCAGCACTTTTCCGGTGCCGGGACTCTGTTCAGATGCCGTGGATGCCACATCGACCCATTCACCGGGCACGCCATTAGCCGAAACGGGCGTCACGTCTATCCAGTCCTGATTTTTTGAAAAGCGGGATGCCAGCCGGTCGCCCCGGGCCCGGGCATCAGCCGGGTTGGCGTGCGGATTGATTTTCCGTTTGACGGTTACACGAAGAAACAGGCTTGTGAGCTTGCTCTGCCAACTGGCCATGTGGGGGTCCCCAGTTTTGTCCCCACTCAGAAGAGGGGGGTGTCGTAAATCTGTCGTGGAGTTTTGCGTCCCAAGGCACAGGAGTCCAGCCCAAATGCTGCACTGCGACATATATGGCGGTTTGGCGGTCTTATAACGACCATACGGGCGCACTTTCCCGCACTGCACAGCAGGTGGAAATTGCGCCCGATGGTTTCGTGTGGGGTTAAGCGGCCGCGGTGCCTTCGATGGTCTTCGCGCCATCAGAATTGGCGGCCTGAATGGAAATTGTCCGGGGCTTCAGGGCCTCGGGAATTTCGCGACGGGTGTCCACGTGAAGGAGCCCGTTTTCGAGCTTGGCACCGGTTACCTGCACATGGTCGGCAAGCTGAAAACGGCGCTCGAAATTACGCGCCGCGATACCGCGATGCAGGTAGGTGCGGTCCTCACTTTCCTCAGACTTCTTGCCGGAAATCGTGAGGGTTTGATCCTTAACTTCGATTTCAAGCTCGTCTTCGCTAAAGCCCGCAACCGCCATGGTCACGCGGGTGTCGTTTTCGTCCACGCGCTCCACATTGTAGGGCGGGTAGGACGGGGCCTGTGCGTCGAGGCGGCTGGCAGAATCCAGCATGCCTGCAAGACGGTCAAAGCCGATGGCGCTGCGGTAAAGGGGTGAAAAATCATATGCACGCATGAGACAAAACCTCCAAAAGAGCGTTTGCGTTTTCAAGCTGCTGCCTGAGCGTCGCGTTGCTTGTTGCTGCCCAGATTTGGCGCAGCGGGCGACACAGACATGCAGCGTGGACCCGACATCGGCGTCCACGCATCATATTTGGGGAGCCGGATTTGGCTCTTCAAGATGTCTGAAATGGCTCTTTTGCAGGATTTTTTGACTGGCTGATCCACAGATAGCCGAGCACTGCGGCCAGGACCGCTGCTGCTGCCGCATGCGCCCACAGGTCTCCCCAGGGGGCGATGATGGCTGTGCCTCCCGCTCCAAGAGCCAGCCTGAGTGCGATGTTGAGCGGCTGCGCAAAATAGCCATGCAGGGCTGCCGCCAGCGCTGTAAAGGCGGGGATGGCCATGAGCGCGGTTACCAGTGGCTCGATTCCTGTGCCGGTTATCAGCGGCTGATAGACGAAAAGAAGCGGCACAAGATAAAGCCCCTTTGCGATTTTCCATGCGGTGAAGCCTGTCTCCATCGGGCGCGTGCCAGCGATGGAGGCGGCAGCGAAAGCGCATAGCGCGACCGGAGGCGTCACGTTGGAATCCTGGCTCAGCCAGAAGATCACCAGATGGGCCGCCAGAAGCATGGATGTCAGGAGAGCTGGGGCAATCAGGCCGTCCGCCAATCCGCTGCGGATGTCGGCGGGCAGGGCGGCGAGAAGCGTCACCGCGTCCGCTTCGCTCATGGCGTTGCCAATGCCCGCTGCCAAGTCAGGGGCGACGAGCATGGCGTAGGCGGAGAGCTCCGGCGTGGCCGCGCCGAGCATCAGGGCTTTGATGAGTTCTGCTTCCACCATCAGGCCATAGATCGCGGGGGCAGACAGGGTGGCCAGCACGATGTAGCTGGCAGTGACCGGCAGGCCCATTCCCAAAACCAGGGATGCCAATGCGACCAGGATGATGGTCAAGAGCAGGCTGCCGCCGGCCCAGCTCGACAACATGAGCGAGAAGGTATTGCCGACGCCAGTCATGCCCACGACATTGACGATCAGTCCCACACAAATAAGCAGCATGGCTGTTGGTGCCATGGAAACTGCCCCGTCTGAGGCTGCCCCTATCATGTCCCGCAATTTCATCGGGTTCGGGGACAGCCAGGAAGAACCAATGGTGACACCGATGGCGACGGCGGCGGCATAGACAGGCGTGAAGCCGGCGATCAGCAGTCCGGCCAGAGCAGCAATGGGCAAGAGGAAGTGCCAGCCCGCCTTAAAGACTGGCCAGAGCGGTTCAATGTCCGGGTCCGGCATCAGGCCGATGCGGGCGGCTTCGATCCGAACGAAGACCCCCACGGTGAAGAAGTAGAGCAGAGCCGGCAGAACCGAGACCGCAATGATCTCCAGATAGGAAATCTGTGTGAAGGACGCCATGACGAAGGCGCCTGCACCCATGACCGGTGGCATGAGTTGTCCGCCGGTAGAGGCGGCGGCTTCGACACCACCTGCGAATTTGGGCGGAAATCCTGCGCGCTTCATCAACGGAATGGTGATTACGCCTGTTGAGACGGTGTTGGCGACCGCCGATCCGGTGATGGAGCCCATGAGGCCCGAACCCAGAATGGCGACAATGCCGGGACCGCCCGTCATGCGTCCTGCCGCAGCGCGGGCGAGGGCGAGAATGAAATCGCCTGCTCCCGAGCGCACCAGGAATGCGCCGAGCAGGATGAACATGAACACGAAGGTCCAAGAAATGCGGGCGATTGGGCCGAACATGCCATCGGTCCCGAAATAGCTTCGGAACAGCAATGTTTCCCATGAGAGACCGGCGAACGAGAATGCTCCGGGCACCAGCGGTCCCCACAGCACAACATAGGTCAGGGTGAGTGCTGTGAGGACCGGCACAGTCCAGCCCGTCGTGCGGCGAGCTAATTCTAGCACGATCAGTATGGCGATGCCGGCTACAATCCAGTCGGACCGAATAAATTCGACGCCGCGTTCATACAGCGCGTCTTCAGCAAAATAGAGATAGATGGCTGCGGCCAGTGCCGCCGCGGCGATGGCACCATCAATCGTGAGACGAAGCCATCTTGTTTCGCTGGCGGGGAACAAAATGACGCACAGAATGGCAAACAAGCCGAAGTGGAAGCCCGCAGCCTGAAGTTCGGGAAGGGTTGCAAAGGCGTTGGCCCACAGATGTGCAACGGAAACTGTAACGGCGAAGGCAATGCCCAGCCGCCCAAGAGGCTGAGGCCGTGGCATGCCCCCCGGCGTGGCGTCGGGAGAGACTGTGGATGGGGCGTCTTTTGTCGACACGGTCGGGCTGGATCACACTTTAGATTGGAGGGCTGCTTATTGGTTTGGCTGGCGGGCCTATTCGGACAACGGTTTGAGACGATCCGGTACTGTCAGGCCAACTTCTTCGTAGTATCGCGCCGCACCGGGATGTAGCGGCACCGGCAGACCGACAATCGCGCTGTCGAGGCTCATGTCTTTCGTGGCGGCATGGATGCTGTTGAGGAAGGGCAGGTTTTCATAGAGCGCCTTTGTGAGAGCGTAGACATCGTCATCACTTATGTCGGCGTTGACGGCCAGAAAGTTGGGCTGGGCGATTGTCTGCGCGGCTTTGGTCTGCCCGGGATAGGTGTCGGCGGGAATCTCAAAGGCGCTCCACAGTTCCGTGCCTTTTCCCAGAGCCGCGTTGATCGCAGAAGTGTTGTCTTCGGTGAAGCTCAGCACGACCAGGTCACCATTGGCGGCAGCGAAGGCGCGGGTGACGGCGCTCACCGGCACGCCCGCAGGTGTGTTCATGCCAGCGGCCTTGCCGTCCTGCATCGCATCGGCACTTGGGCCATAGCCGAGGTTGATAACATCAAAGTCAGTTCCGGGTTCTATGCCCAGCGCCGCCAGAATGTGCTTGGCAGACCCTTCCGAGCCCGAGTTGCGTTTGCCCATGGAAAAGGGTTCGCCCAGTTCCTTGAGGTCCGTGATGGTGCCGGTGTCTGCATCGGAGTTCCGCAGAACGAAGTGTTCGACGTTGCGCCAGAGCATGGAGATGGACCGCACATTCTCCTGTGGACCGTCATTGCCGAGTTGGCCTGTGCCATTGGCGGCCCACGCGCCATACAGGCCCTGAAGGATCGCAAACTGAGCTTCGTCGTCACGCAGCAGCTTTATGTTTTCCCCGGACCCTGCAGAACTGATGGCGGACAGAGAAAAGCCCTGTGTCGGTTCGAGCCTGATTTTGCTCAAGGTGGCAATGGCAACGCCGACCGGATAATAGGTGCCGCCTGTGGTGGCGGTCGCCAGAATGTACTGGCGATTCTCGGCAACGGCTGACGCGACCGCGGCTAGGCTGCTCGCCATCAAGGCCAGAACAAGCGTGGCGGCGCGGATGAAGCGGGCGGGTGCATGCATGCGTCTGCGTCCGGTTTTCTGAAAAGTGGCTGCGTTGATTTTAACGAATTCTAGCACGTCGAATGCTGCCGTCGCAGCGGTTTAGAATGCGCCCTATTTCAGCCGTGTTCTTTGTCGAGAGTGACGCTGCATTAACCTTGTAAGTTGTTCATCTAGCTTAGGTTTTGGTCATCTAGCTGACCAAATGGTTAACGCTTCATGCAGTTTCGGTTCGGGCCCGAAACCCGACACTCAGGAGCGGGGACGTGCATCCGGCGGTGCGGCATCACCTGTTAGCCGGATGCCAGGCGGGGGCGGCCAAGTGTGCCGGACCCGTGCCCATTGAAACTTCTCGAGGAGTGCACCCATGAAACGGATACTGACTTACGCAGCTGGGGGCCTGGTGGGAGCGTTTGCTCTTGGCCTTGCTGCCATTGTGCCTGCCAATGCTGCATCGCTGCCTGCGGGCAACGCGCTGGCGTCGACGATTGATGCCAAGGGGGCCGTAACGCTGGTGCACGACAAGCGCAACCATAATCACGGTCGCCACTACAACAACCATCCGCGGCGTGGTTATTCCTATTACGGCAACTGGCGTCAGTCCAACTGGCATCGCCGTCACTACAACAAGCACCGCAATTACAATTACGGTCCACGGTACCATCACCGCGGGTATGGCAATGTACGACCGTTCAAACACTTCATCCGCGCCCTGGCTGGGCACGGCTACTACAACTTCCATAGCGCAAAGTTCCACGGTCACGGCCGCAATTGGACACCTCACTATTATGTGAACGCCCATGACGGATATGGTCGTGGAGTGAACCTTCGGGTGTGTGCTTATACCGGCAATGTGCTGGGCTGGCGGTACCGCTAGCAGACTGATCGGAGCCAGACGCTCCCAGTTTCTGGCTTGAATGCGGGCGTTTTCGGGAAATCCGGAAGCGCCCGTTTTCTTTTTTTGCTGTTAGCTCATCGAACAAAATATCCTGATCTATCCGTCTGCTGACGATGCAGGTTTGATGAGGTTCATCTTCCTGACGCCTTTCTTAACAGATGTTCCAGAAGGGGTTCAGAGCACCCCTGCCATTCTCCTCCTCAAGCAACGGGGCACACAGCCTCATATCTTCGAAGGCGCCTCGTTGCGACGACATCAGCCACCCACTGTCCCGGTGGCTCACATCAAGGCCCGCTTTGAGCACATCCGGGCACAACATGAGAGACGGAGACCCAAGTTATGAAAAAGCTTCTTATCCTTGCAGCAGTTGGTGGCACCCTGGCCGCCGCAGCACCGGCCCAGGCCGGTGGATTTTCACTGAGCATCAGCAACGGCCATGGCGGCGGTGTTGTCTTCAGTAATGGCAAAGTCCAGCACTACAACAGCAACTACAATCGCAGCGGTTACAATGATGGATGGAACCGCACCGACTTCTACCACCAGGCTCGCAAGACGCAGCAGGGTTGGGGCAATGGCGGTCACGGCCAGCGCAAGGGTTTCAACTACATCCCCAAGACGGTGAAGTTGATCCAGCAGCGCACCGGCGGCAAGGTGACGGACATCGTCTATCGCAACGGCGTCTACCATGTGAAGGGCTTTGGTCAGAATGGTCGCTACAGCCAGGCCAAGGCAGATCCCTACAATGGTCGCCTGTATGACGTGCGCCGGGCCAACCCCAACGAAGTGCCACATCACAAGGTAGTCGGTGTCCGCAAACTGTTGGCTGGTCTGCGTCATGAAGGCTTCAGTCGGTTCGACCGGGTTGATCTCAAGGGCCACGTCTACAAGGTTCGCGGCCTCAACAAGCGCGGCAAGGCCAAGCTGATCACGGTCAACAGCCGTAATGGCCACATCAAGAATGTGCGCAATGCCAACCGCTACAACCTGGCCAACAACGTCAAGCCCCAGCGCAAGCCGTTCAAGCACTGGCAGACAAACCTGAACAAGCACAACTACTCGAACTTCCACAATGCTCGGTATGTGTCAGGCGGCAACAACTGGACCGATCACTATCAGGTCCGTGGCAAGCACGGTAAGCGCAATGTGGATCTGCGGATCTGTGCTTACACCGGGAATGTTCTCGGCTACCGCTACCTCTAAGCCACACGTTCAGCACTCATGGAAACGCCCGGGCATTGCCCGGGCGTTTCTCGTATGCGGTTTGTTATGCCATGGGCCGCAGATAAGGCCCCAGCTGGTGTTCAAGCGTTGGCCAGGTCCAGTCGAGCCATTCATTGAGTTTTGCGCGGGTCTCTCGCGGGTCGATCAGCTCATGAACGGAGAACCCCTCCGCGCGGGGGAAGGGGGACTGGCTGGCGGCCAGCATCTCTTCCAGTTCACGCCGCTTCGCATCCGGGTCTTCAGCGGCAGCAATCTGACGACCAAAGGCAACGGCCACACCACCTTCTACGGGCAGCGCGCCGGTTTCAGCGCTGGGCCAGGAAAACACGTGCCCGCCTGGCGCAAAGTGCGCGGCGCCTGCGACGCCAAAAACCTTGCGGACGATAGCGCTGGCCCAGGGCCCACGTCCGTTCATGACAGCAGCAATGGCCTCAGCACCGGCGCGTATGGTGCCTGTGGTTTCAGAATCAGGGCCGATCATGAAGCCGGGCTCGTCCACCATTGCAATTACGGGCAGATTGAATGTGTTGCAGAAATCAATGAAGCGTCGGGTCTTTCGCGCGGCGTCAGCCGTCATTGCGCCGGCATAGTAGGTGCAGTCATTGCCGAGTATACCGACCGGCCGGCCGCCCATGCGGGCAAGACCGGTGATGAGCGACGGGCCATAGCGACGGGTCATCTCAAACCATGATCCCTGATCAACCACAGCCTTGATGATCTTGCGCATGGCGTAAGGCTTTCGGCGCTCACGCGGCACAATTGATAAGAGCTTGTCATCGGCTCTGTCCAGCGGGTCGTCGCAGGCCAGCACAGGTGCCTGCTCGTAGACACTCTGCGGCACATAGGAAAGGAACTGGCCGATCTCCTCGAGCGCCGCCTCTTCGGTCTCTGCCACATTGTCGATGACGCCAGACCTGGTGTGGATGTCCGGGCCGCCGAGTTCTTCCTTCGTCATCTTGTGCCCGGTTGCCCGCTCGACGACGGCAGGGCCTGCAATCAGGACCTGCGCGTTCTGTGCCATGACCGTGAAATGTGATGAGACCAGGCGGGCTGCGGGCATGCCTGCCACAGGTCCAAGTGCGGCGCTTGCGACCGGAATTGTGCCAAGGGTCTTGGCGACCGAGACAAAGCGGGGTGTTGAAAAGACCGGATCACCGACCGGGCGCGACTTGCCCTTGCCGCCGCCGGATCCGGCAACCGATCCGCCGCCGCCCTCATGCAGGCGAACGAGCGGCACCTTGTATTGCAGGGCCACATCCTCGGAGTAGACACTCTTGCGTAGTCCTGCCGGATTGGGTGACCCGCCTTTCAGCGTGAAGTCTTCCCCGCCGATGATGACCCGCCGCCCACGGACCTTGGCGAACCCAAGTACGAAGTTGGCCGGCGTAAAGCCGGTGCGGTCGCCCGCTTCGTTGAATTCGGGAGCGCCCGCCCCTTCGCCGAGTTCCTGAAAGCTGTTCTCGTCTGTGAGGCGAGAAATCCGCTCGCGGATCGTGAGGCGGCCCTTGGCGTGCTGCTTGGCAATGCCTTCGTCGCCGCCTTGTGCCTTGGCCTCAACGCGCCGCGCGGCAATTTCCTTTGCTTCTTCTTCCCAGCTCATGTCATCTCACTCATTAGGGTGTGTCAGGTGTATCGGGTGATGTGGTCCAAAGGTCACCCCCGGCCGCGAACCGCGCCACCATATCGGCCTCGCGTTCCGCGCGCACGGCTTCGCGCTCTTTGCCTTCAGGCGCAATCTGCTCACGTATCCAGTCGAGGCGCAGGCGCCAGAAAAGCCAATGCAACAGTTTGGTGTTCTGCTGATAGCGCGCATCTTCTATGTGTGCGTCTGCCCAGTCATCAATGGCATCACATATTGCGTAGGCGCGGGCGAGGGCGGTTTGCACGTCCTCTGCGCCCCCGGTCTCGCGTTTATGCCAGGCGCCGTAAAGGCGGAGGCGTGCGAAATGAAAGTCAAACCACAGGCGTGTCAGCGCGAATTCCTCCTGCAACCCCGCCATATGATCGGTGTATGAGGCCGTCTGGCCGGTTGTTGTCAGCGCGTATGCGGCCTTGTTCAGGTTTGCTGTGATGTCGGGTTCCCAGGTCAGCCGCAGGGCCACATCCTCCGGGCTGGCGTACCAGGGATCACCCATGTCGGTCGGCGGCGTATCGAGAAAATCAGCCGCGCCTGCAGCCGCAGCAGGTTTTGCTTCATGCGGCTCGAACGTCAACGCAAGAGCAAACGCATCTCCAAGGGCGGTGTAGTGCGCGGCCAGGTGGTCCGCTGCCGCGTCGCCGACCATGATCCTTGCGAACTCAAGCACAAGCTGCTGCGGGGCGAGGGTTGCGTCCCAGGCCAGCCGGGCAAAAGCATAGGCGTTGAGTTGAGGGGCGTTCCATGGCCGCCCGCCTACCATCAGGGCCTGTAGGGTGCGTGCGCCGGCGTCTTTGTATCCTGCGGCATCCGCCGCCATCTGAGTGACCAGCGGCGGCAACGTCGATTTGAAAAGGATGGCGTCGAGGTAATACTCAAAAACCCGCAGCGGTTTGGCGGTGGTGTCGTCAAAGAGGCGCACATTGGCCGCAAGTTCTGTCGGGTACCGCTGATTGACCGTTGAGGACATGTCAAATGCACCGTGGGCATAGCTGCGCATTCTGGGAGCCCACAACAACGACACGTTATGCCGCGGGCGCACGGCAGCGGGGGCGGGTTCGGTATCGTGGTAGGCGATGTGAGCGATCTCGGCGTTCGGAGACATCTGCTCCAATTCTTCGGCCAGCGCATTTGTGGCGATCCGGGCTTGGTCGGACGCACTCAGGTTCTCGCACTCAGGACTGCTGGACCAACCGCCGCCGGGAATGTCATCTGGCCACAGATGGTAAATGTCGGCGCCCGAATTGGCCTGAAACCATGCGCGCGCGTTCTTTTTGACCACCGCCATGCCGTCTGCGTTCAATGGATCAAGATTGTGGTCCGGGGTGCGTACACGATCTTTCATTCGGAATGCGTTTGGCATCTCGTCAAACAGTGATCGCGGCAGCAATCGTGACAGTCCATGTCCGCCGAGCTCCAATGTCATGCCGAAATCGGCGCACCTGCTGCGCACACCTGCACCCACGTCGTGCCACAGCTTCACGGGCGCTGCGCCCAGAGCCAATCCTTCTTCAGCCGTATGAACAAAGATCGTGTTCAGGCGGTTGCGCGCAGCCCAGGTGATCCAAGCGTCATGCTCGGTCAAAAAGGCATGATGGCCAAGGATGAGGCACCGGCCGTCAAAGCTGGGAGTTTCAGCGCACGCCTGCTTGAGTGAAAAACCCGTGCCGGTCGGGATGCGTGTGTCTTGGGGGTGGTGGCCTGGCCATCTGAAGCCGAGCTCTGTCAGAAAGCTGTAAACACCATAGAGCAGGCCTCGCTCGCTGCTGCCGTCGATTTGTACATGCTGATCGGACACGCTCCAGACGAAACCGTCGCTCTCCTTCGAACGATGACTGAGGGAAAGTTTGACGCCGGAAGAATGCTGTGGGGCGATCACTTCAAGATGGCGCGCCAGCTCTCTCGCTGCGGTCGCCGCCGGGCCTGTTTGGTCTGCGGGTGACTCAAGACGCCAGCCGCCCGAAAAATCAATGGAAGTGTGTGAGGTCATGCAATGCAATCAGAACGCCTCGATTTACAGCACGCGGCAGTGGAGGCTTGGTTTTTAGACTCCGGGAGACTACCTGCTAATGTCAGGCAACAAAATCATGTTGCCTGTCTTTCGCCTTCCTTTCGTAAGGACGATCTCCGTGACCTCATCCGCCATGCTGACTGATATTCCTGAGAATCCCTGTCCGGAGGGCGCTGACGCGTTCTGGTTCGAGGGGTATGACGGTGGCCAACTCAGGGGCGCCATCTGGCCGGCCACTGCTGCAATGCCACGCGGAACTATCCTGCTGCTCGGTGGACGGACAGAGTACATCGAGAAGTACTTTGAGGTGATTGCGTATCTTCGTGAGCGCGGCTTCGCGGTCGCCACAATGGATTGGCGCGGGCAGGGCCTTTCAGTCCGTGGGACCGAGAACCGCCTCAAGGGTCACATCGAGCATTTCGACGAATTTGATCGTGATATGGCAAAATTCATGGCTTTGGTTGGCGACAGAAACCTTCCGCAGCCATTTATCGGGATGGCGCACTCTATGGGGGGCAACAACATGATGCGGTGGCTGCATCTTGCGGACACCGCCGCGCCGCTTGCTGCTGACCTGCCGGAACTCAAGGGGCTGGTACTCAGCGCGCCGATGGTCAATCTGCGGATGAAGCCGGTGCAGATGATGGTCATGCGCGTCTTGGGATTCATCGGCATCGCCGTGGGCCTTGGTGACCGCTATGTGCCGGGAGGTAGTGACGACAAAGCTGTTGGTCAGGACACATTTGAAGACAACATCGTAACCTCCGATCCAGAGCGATTTGCCCGTCAGGATGCGACTGTGAAAGCCAACCCGGACCTTGCACTGGCATCTATTACGCTTGGATGGGGCGGGTCAGCGCTTGAGAGCATCGACCTGCTGCAGACGGAGCAGTTTGTGGACAGCATCAAGACGCCGGTGCTCTTTGCAGGTGCTGAAAAGGACGTGCTGGTCAGTGAAAAGCAGGTCGCGGATTATGCCAAGCGGGTGTTGGGATCGACATACATCAAGTGTGTTGGATGCAAGCACGAAATCCTGATGGAGCGCGATGCCCTGCAGGCGCAGTTCTGGACAGCGTTCGATAGTTTCGTCGAGGGTCTGGCCGCCTAGGCAGCCGGTTTGAGAAATTCCAAAGCTGCTTCATGGATGCGCGCATCGCCGGCAGCAATCATCTTGCCCTTTGAGCGCTCGAAGTCGGCACCGGAACGCAGCGGGCGCCCGGCCCAGTCAGTGACAATGCCACCGGCTGCTTCAACAACCGGCACCAGCGGCAGAATGTCATAGGCCTGATTGTGGGCTTCGACCACGAGATCCATCTGGCCCAGGGCGACCATGGCGTAGTTGTAGCAGTCGCCGCCATAGCGCAGCAGTTTCACGCTGTCCGCCAGAGCTTTGAAAGTCTCAGCATCCGGTGACCCGTTGAACATGCGCGGGTCTGTTGCACCCAGTACGGCGTTGCCAAGCGCGCTACAGGGCCTGCACGTCATTTTGGTTTCGCCGTCGGCGGTAATGAGCTTGGCGCCGGACGGGCCGCCAACAAAGCGTTCGCCGGTATATGGCTGATCCATAACCCCGACCACCGGGACTGTATCCTGCATGGCGCCGATGAGCGTGCCCCATGTGGGCAGGCCCGACATGAACACACGGGTGCCGTCGATCGGGTCGATGATCCAGGAGATTGCAGACGCACCTTCTTTGAGCCCGTACTCCTCGCCCAGAATGCCATGATCCGGGTGATGTTGGTCGATCAGCTCGCGAATGGCGCGCTCGCCTGCCCGGTCGCCTTCCGTTACCGGATCGAACTTGCCGTCGGACAGCTTGTTGTCGACGTCCAGCCGGGTCCGGAAATACGGCATGATGGCCGCGCCCGACGCATCCGCCAGGGTGTGAATGAAGGACTCAAGGTAGTCTGGATCATCGCTCATAGGTCTTGGGTAGCGCCCAAAGCCTGCGGCGACAAGGTCAAATCAGCGGCTGGATGCGTCTTGTGTGGGGTTACTGCGCGGCAACCGCGTTGCGGTGGCGCTTGCGTTCATGCGGATCCAGGTAGCGCTTGCGCAGGCGGATGTTTTCCGGCGTCACTTCCACCAGTTCGTCATCGCCGATGTAAGAGATCGCCTGCTCCAGGGCCATGGGCTGAACCGGCGTCAGGCGCACGGCTTCGTCCTTGGACTGGGTGCGGATGTTGGTCAGCTGCTTGCCTTTAAGAGGGTTCACTTCCAGATCGTCGGGCCGCGAGTTCGCGCCGAAGATCAAGCCCTGATAGCACTTGGTGAACGGTGTGATGAACATCTTGCCGCGCTCCTCAAGGTTCCAAAGCGCGTAGCCCACGGCCTCGCCGTCGCTGTTGGAGATGAGGACGCCGTGGTGGCGACCGCCGATCTCGCCCACATAGGGTACCCAGCCATGGAAGATGCGGGACATGATGCCTGTACCGCGCGTATCGGTCAGGAATTCGCCCTGGTATCCGATCAGTGAACGGGCAGGGCAGACAAAGGTCAGGCGTGTCTTGCCGGCGCCGGACGGGACCATGCCCATCAATTCGGCCTTGCGCTGCGTCAGCTTATCGATGACGACGCCGGTGTATTCCTCATCCACATCGATCTGCACTTCTTCAGCAGGCTCGATCTTCTGGCCGTTCTCATCTTCCTGCATGAGCACGCGCGGGCGGGAGAT
The DNA here is from genome assembly GCA_050042885.1 of Candidatus Phaeomarinibacter sp. Taxonomy (GTDB): domain Bacteria; phylum Pseudomonadota; class Alphaproteobacteria; order CGMCC-115125; family CGMCC-115125; genus Pyruvatibacter. The sequence continues at coordinate 12,547 of JBHJJF010000092.1, read as the reverse complement.
GGACACCTCGAACCCTTCGCGGCGCATCGTTTCAATGAGGATGCCGAGCTGCAACTCGCCGCGGCCGGCCACTTCGTAGGCGTCGCCACCGGGCACCTCGGAAATCTTGATGGCCACATTGCCTTCCGCTTCGCGCAATAGGCGCTCGCGGATGACGCGGCTTTGTACCTTGGAGCCTTCGCGGCCCGCGAGTGGGCTGTCATTCACCATCATGGTGATGGCGAGGGTGGGCGGATCAACAGGCTTTGAATCGAGCGGTGTGTCGATGGACACATCACACAGCGTGTCAGACACGGTTGCCGCCTTCAGGCCGGCAATGGCGACGATGTCGCCCGGTTCGGCGCTCTCCACCGGCTCGCGCAGGGGACCGCGGAAAGCCAGTACCTTGGTCACCCGACCGCGCTCGCGTTCATCGCCGTCGCGGGTCAGGACCTTGATGTTCATGTTCGGCTTGATGGTGCCCGCTTTGATGCGGCCCGACAGAAGGCGGCCAAGGAACGGGTCGGACTCGATGCCGGTGGCGAGAAGTTCGAACGGGGCGTCTTCGCTTTCAAGGTCTTCGGGCGCTGGTACGTGCTCGATGATGGCGTCAAGCAGGGCGTCCATGTTGTCGCCAGACGTGGCTTCGGTCGCGGATGCCCAGCCTTCGCGTGCAGAGGCATAGAGGACCGGGAAATCCAGCTGTTCATCATTGGCATCAAGGCCCGCGAACAGGTCAAACACGGCTTCATGCACATGGTCTGGTCGGGCGTCCTTGCGGTCCATCTTATTGATGACGACGATGGGCCGCAGACCAAGCGCGAGTGCCTTCATGGTCACAAACTTTGTTTGCGGCATGGCGCCCTCAGCGGCATCTACAAGCAGCAACACGCCGTCCACCATGGAGAGGATGCGCTCGACTTCGCCACCAAAGTCGGCGTGGCCCGGGGTGTCCACGAGATTGATGCGGACGTCCTTCCACTCAAAGCTTGCGACCTTGGCTGAAATGGTAATGCCGCGCTCGCGCTCCAGATCACCTGAGTCCATAGCGCGGTCCTCGACCTCCTGGCCTTCACGGAAGACACCGGAGGCCTGAAACAGCTTGTCCACCATGGTGGTCTTGCCGTGGTCAACGTGGGCGATAATCGCGATATTGCGGCGTTCTTGAGTGGCCATCTGTCTAAATCCGTTCGGTAGCGCCGCCGCAGAGTTCCATGCGGCGCACGCAAGAAGGGCGCGGAATCGGGGGCTCCCATTTCCGCGCCCTTCTTGTGAGGACGTTTGCTGGCGCCGGTATAGTCCCGGCGGGCCGCTATGTCGAGGAAATGTTGCGGCGCAACACTGCCAGTTACGCTTATTCCGCGCGAACGCCTTCTGCCTGGATCATCAGCGCAATATCCTTGCCGATGGCAGGTACACCATACTCCATGCCCCACTGTGTCCGGTCCAGGGTGCCGGTGGCTGAGAAGCCCGCCACATATTTGCCAGAGAACGGATGCTTGCCGGCCTGATTGAAGGTCACATCCAGGGTAACAGGGTTGGTCTGGCCCAGCATCGTCAAGTCACCTGTCACGGTCGCGGTGGTGTCGCCAGTGGGCTCAACGCTCGTTGAGGCAAAAGTCATTTCTGGAAATTCACTGACCTTGAAGAAGTCATCGCCTCGCAGATGCTCGTCGCGGGCATCCCAGCCGGAATCAACACTCGCGGTATCAATCGTGACGCTGACCGAGCTTGCCGAGAGGTTTTCAGCGTCAATTGTGAAGCTGCCGGAAATTTTGTCGAAGCCGCCGATGGTTTCGGAAAACCCAAGGTGGCTGACTGTGAAGGCCGCATGCACGTGGCTTTCATCGATGGCGAAGGTGCCGCTTTCAGCAGCGGGTGCCTCCTGCGCCAATGCAGCGGAAGAAAAAGCGGCCCAGACCAGGGCAGCGGCGGCAAGGGCGCCAGTCACCAGCAGGAAAAGCCGGGTGGACTGAGTGTCCTGTTGAGCGGCTTTGGCACGAGCGCGTTTGTTTTGATGCGGCATATTCTGGGACTCCCTGAAAGCAACAGACATGTAAGCAACGGAAATTTCCCGCAAAGCCTAGCACGGTTGCTCCGGGTTGCCAGCGAAACCGGCAGCCAGGCGTTCCCGCTAACAAAGACGTGAACGTCTACCGGCGCAGGAGCCGGGGGCGGGTCGCTTGCAGCTCCGGCCGGCGCTGGATCGCCAGATTGCTGATGAACTGTTTGGCGCAGGCTTCCCAGGAATACTCAAGAGCGAACGCGCGGGCGCGTTCTGGGGGAATTTTCATGGCTGTGAGCGCCGCGCTGCGCAAGTCGTCCCTCAGGCAGCCAACCGGCGCATCTCCGATCACATCCCTGGGGCCCTGTACCGGGTAGGCCGCGACGGGGGTGCCGGAGGCAAGAGCTTCCAGTGTGACCAGCCCGAAGGTGTCCGTTTTGCTCGGGAACACGAAGCAGTCGCTGGCGGCATAGTACTCTGCCAGTTCTTCGCCGAATTTTGGGCCAGCGAAGTGGGCTTCTGTGTATTTTTGTTTCAGGCTATCAAGCTGTGGGCCTCCGCCCACGACCAGTTTCGATCCTGGGAGGTCAAGCTGCAAGAAAGCTTCAATGTTCTTCTCTACTGCAACCCGACCCACATAAAGCCAAAGCGGTCTGGGCAGGTTTAAGAAGTCGCTTTCTTTCAGGTCGGGGCGCGGCCTGTAGACATCGATATCAACGCCGCGCGACCAGATTGCGGTAGACGGAAACCTGCGCTCCACCATTTCTTCCTGAAGCGACTTGGTGGCCACCATCATAGTGCTGGCGGGGCCGTGGAACCATCGCAGAAAACGATAGCCCCAGGAGACCGGCGTCCCGAAGCGCGCATTGAGATATTCTGGAAAGCGTGTGTGGAACGATGTTGAGAAGGGCAGGCCCTTACGGACGCAGTAGTTGCGTGCAGCCAGACCCAACGGACCTTCTGTCGCGATATGAATGGCGCAGGGTGAAAAGTCGCGGATGATCTTCGCCATCCAGCGAAGCGGCCAAAGGGCGAGGCGGATTTCGGGGTATGTGGGCGCCGGAATTGTCTTGAAATCAAGCGGCGTCACATAGCGGACCTGATGTCCCATATTGCCCAGCTCGTTGCCCAGTTGCTGGAGCGTGCGGACGACGCCGTTTACCTGCGGCTCCCAGGCATCGGTGACGATCAACACGCGCAAGGGCTCGCCCGGCTCGCTGAATTGCAGTCCGGAGGGGTGTGCAACGGGGGTCAGGGGCGGTGTCTCGGTGACAGGTGTGATGGTGGCTGGAGTCTGGGTATGGGTCACGCGGCGCTGCTTGCTATTTTTTCGGAGTCCGGCTGGGCATCGTCACGTGCCGCGACCGGTATGTGATTGCCGATGACAACTTCTTCCAAATCATCGTCAGGTGTTTCGTCGGCCGGATCAGCTGTGGCGGGAACAACTCCTGCTTCATTGTGTGCATCTGGTTCCGGCAGGGAGGGTGGCAGAATACCCAGCGCGTTCTCACGCTCCGCCCGCTCTTCCTCAATGTCTGCCGCAAACCGCGTCCAGTGAAGAATGGTGAAATTGCCAGTCATGTCTTCTGCAAGGGCCGTGCAGCTTTCTACCCAGTCGCCATCATTCATGTAGCTGATGCCATCCATCTCCCGCACTTCGGCGTGGTGGATATGGCCGCAGACAACACCGTCAACACCGCGGTCACGTGCCTCACGAGCAACGGCTTCCTCGTAGTTCGAGATGTACTCGACGGCGTTTTTGACCTTGTGCTTCAGGTAGGCGGAGAGCGACCAATAGGACAGCCCGAAGGTGCGCCGGATATTGTGCAAAATGCCTGAGCATGTCAGAGCCAGATTGTAGGCCCAGTCACCCACATGGGCGAGCCACTTGGCGTAGCGAACCACGCCGTCAAACTGGTCTCCGTGCAGGACGAGATAGCTTTTGCCGTCAGCGGCGTGGTGAATGTCCTCATTGATGACCTCCACTCCGGCAAGTGTCACGCCGATATAGTCTCGCAGGGCCTCATCGTGGTTGCCCGGCACATAGATGACCCGAGTGCCCTTGCGGGCTTTGCGGAGAATTTCCTGAATGACGTGGTTGTGGGCATCGTTCCAGTACCAGGACCGTTTGATGCGCCAGCCGTCGATGATGTCGCCGACGAGATACAGCGTATCGGCCTCATTGTGGCGCAGGAAATCTGCCAGAAGCTCGGCCTTGCAGCCCGGCGTTCCCAGATGGGTATCGGAGATGAAGCGCGTGCGGTGGCGGACCGGCTCGCGGACGATCAGGTGTTTGCGCTTTACTCTCTTGCGGCCACGGGCACGCAGGCTAAACAGGGCAAGCCTGTCGCGAAATGGCTTGGCCTGAAGCGCCTTGCCGGCTGACTTGGCAGAGGCAAGAATTGGATTGTCCGTGGTGCGTGTCAGCATGCCTGTCAGTGTCATGGAGCCCGCAACTCGCAATTGGTTCTAAGCAGAATAATAATTCGTATACGGAGGACTTGATCTTTCTCGTGAATGTCGGCACTTCTGTGCGCGATGCTGAAAAGCCAGTCGAATCAAATTCATCCGCCTGTGATCTGGCGGGACTATCCCGGCGGGCAATGAATGTTTTGTGACGGTGAGATGAACCATTTGTACGCGGACAAACAGCCGACAACGGGTAACCATGTTTCCCCGGCGCCCGTCATGCGGCAGGTGGTTACCGTGATCTACAATCCTACCGCCGGATGGCGGCGCCGCCGCAAGCTTATTGAAGTTGTCGAGGCGATGAACCACAGGGGTGCGATAGTCACCCTGCGCGAGACCTCAGGCCCCGGGGATGCGGAACGGTTTGCTAGCAAAGCGGCTGAGGACGGCAGTGCTGAGATTGTCGTCGCTGCGGGAGGCGATGGGACTATCAATGAGGTGGCCAATGGTCTGGCCGGATCACAAGTGCCGCTCGGGGTGATCCCGACCGGTACCGCCAATGTTCTGGCCATCGATATCGGGCTGCCCAAATCCAATGATGCTCTTGGTGAACTGCTGCTGACCGGTGCACCGCGCCCGATCGGAGCCGGGCGGGTGAACAAGCGCTTCTTTCTTCTGTGGGTCGGGGCGGGGTTCGATGGCCGGCTTGTGCATGCGATCGACCCGATGATGAAGCGCCGTTTTGGCAAGCTTGCCTTTGTTTGGGCGGTTATTGAGCAGGTGTTCGGCCCTCAGGGGTCGGCCATTCGGGTTAGCGACGGTACGCAGGAGGTAGAGTGCGGCTGGGCGGTCGTCGCGAATGCCGAGCACTATGCCGGCTCCTACCGGTTGGCACCGTCTGCACAGTTTGATGCAGTCGGTTTGAAGACATTGTGTGTGGCGGCGCGCAGCCGTGTTGGCCTGGTGTTGGCGCTGCTCGGTCTTGCGGTGGGGCGCCTTGAGAAAATGCCCGGCGTGACAGTCCTGACTAGCCACAGGATCACAATTGGCCTTAAAGGCCGCGATACATCAGACCCTGTTCAGGTGGATGGGGACGATATGCTCACGCTGCCGGTGGATGTGGAGTGCTGGGATGTGGCGAAGGCACCCCAGATCCGGCTCGTCATGCCATAGGCCTGCTACTGTGCAGCAACGCCGGTCCCATCGGTGATGGTGTCAGGCTTGTCCACGGCCGGGGAGAAGCTTCCTCCGGGAGGGTACATCTCATGCAGGCCGATGGTGCGGCTGTTGGCACCCATGATGCGGCAATGGTGCCGCTTGAGCATACGAGGGTCATCGACACCACATGAGTGGGCAACGGTGCCGACTTCCTTGTGCATGGTGGTGGCGTATCGGTAGACACGCTCCGCCTTGTCGGTTGCAACTAGCCCACGTTGAAGATGCTTTTTGTGGGTGGCGACGCCCGAAGGGCACTCATTGGTGTTGCACTGAAGCGCCTGAATGCAGCCCAGAGCAAACATGAAGCCTCGTGCCGAAGTGACGAAGTCCGCGCCGGCGCACAGCGCCCATGCAACGCCGGACGGTGTCGTCAGTTTGCCGGATGAAATGACCTTTATGCGGTCGCGCAGGCCATGCACCAGTAAGGCGTCCACCAGTGTTGGCAGGCTTTCCTGAATTTGCAGCCCGACATAGTCGATCAATGGCTGCGGCGCAGCACCAGTGCCGCCATCGGCGCTGTCCAGCGTGATGAAGTCGGGCGCGCTTTCGATGCCGCGCCGATTTATTTCTTCGCAAAACCCTGAGAGCCAGCCATAGGCGCCCAGCACCATTTTGATGCCTGTGGGTTTACCTGTGACCTCGCGGACATGGGCGACGAAATCCAGCAATTGGCCAATTGAGTTGATCTCCGGGTGCCGGTTCGGGCTGATCGAGTCCTTGCCCACCTTAATGCCGCGGATCTTGGCAATTTCCTTGCTGACTTTTTCGGCAGGAAGAATGCCGCCCTTGCCGGGCTTTGCGCCCTGGCTGAGCTTGATCTCGAACATCTTCACCTGGTCGCGGTCAGCCACTTGGCGCAGTTTGTCATCGTTGAGTGACCCATCATCGTTCCGCACACCATATTTGGCTGTGCCAATCTGGAAGACGATGTCGCACCCACCCTCAACATGAAATGGCGACAGCGCTCCTTCGCCGGTGCTCATCCAGATACCCGCGCGCTTTGCACCCCGAGAGAGGGCCTGGACCGCCGGCTTGGAAATGGCGCCATAGCTCATGCCTGAAATGTGGAAGAACTTGTCCGTGGCGTAGGGTGTGCGGCAGAACGGGCCGACTGTTACGTCATTCGACGGGACTTCTTCGTCCCCCAACTGTGGAAACGGGCAATTCACAAAAATCTTCGTGCCCACATGTGCGAGCGCACGGGTTGAGCCAAAGGGAACCGTTGTGTCCACGCCCTTGGCTGCACGATAAACCCAGGCGCGCTGGGCCCGGTTGAACGGTAGCTCGGCACGGTCATCGGCAAAGAAATACTGCCGGAAGTATTTGCCAAGATCCTCGGCGACATATCGCAGGCGTCCGATAACTGGGTAGTTTCGGCGGATGGCGTGTTTGGTCTGGGTGCGATCGACGACATACAGCACGACGACCGTCAGGAATGTTGCCCCGACGAGGAAAATGAAGAGCGCAGCAAACAGATTGACTACATCGGCGACCGATGAAACCTGCAGCGCATCCACGAAGTATTGCATGGTCATTTCCCCCATTCCGCATGTGCACCATTTGGGGGTGCAGGCGGGCAGATCAACCGAGATACGCAACGGATACTATGCGCTTTGGTAGATAAAGTGGGGACACATCGAAGCCAATTTAGCGTGATGTGGCCGTGACCGACACTTTGTCGCTAGCGCGCTGCGAGCTGTTGTGCCGTTTTTGTTGCGTCAGCTGGAAGCGAGGCACTTTTTTGCGTGTCGCCTTCAGGTGATCTGTCGGTTGGTGCGACATCCAGACCGCGCTGGAGCCCCGGAACCAGTGTGGGGCGCAGTCCCAGATCTTGTGTGGTGTTTGATGATGAAATTGACGCCGTCACCAGCGGTGCCGTTCCTGCTTCGGAGTAGGGTGCGGAGGTCTTCGCTATTGCAGGCAGCGTCGGCGAGGTCGTAGCCAGCATCTTGCGTTCTCTGGCCAGAGTCTTGTCGACCCGGCTGGCGTATTTTTCGCGCAGCTTGGGATTATAACTGTGATACCGCGCGCTCGCGGCGCGCCAGTTGCCATGTCGATCCTTAAGGCGGGTCAGGAAAGAAGCGGCGTAAGCCATGTTTGCTGCAGGGTCGAATGCCTCTTCCAAACTGGTAAAGGCACGCGGGTGGTAGCGCAGATTGACCTGCATGCAGCCGACATCAATGGATCTGGCCCCGTCGGCCACAAGGCGGCGAACCGCCCAGATTGCGTCATCCTTCGTAGCAAACCGGTATCCCTTGCCGTGGGAGTTGATGGTCCAGGGCCAGGCTGTGTGTTTGCCATCCGGCCCACGTCTGCCGGTCTCAACCAGCGACATAGCCTGCAGCAGCGCCTCGGGTATACCGCCCGCACGTTCAACCTTTTGGGCGGCTGTGCGGCAGAGTTGCCAATCCTTATTGTCCGGCTTCGATTCTGCGGGGGCGGCAAGACCATTTGAGCTGATGGCGCCTACGCATAGAAATCCGAAAGCTGCGGCCATGCCGCGCCGGAATGATGCAGGTGCTCGTTTCTGGCGATATGCCATGTGACGTTACGTCCGCCGTGACCCTTCCAAAATCCGGAGTTTTTGGGCCTTGAAGGTGCAAAATTGCTGGTGTGATAATGCTGCTGAATAGGTTAACGGCCTCTTACCCATGTTTTAGACGTACGCGTGCTCCACAAAAGGCAGGTATTTCCTTTCAAAACTTGTGGAAAGGAAATTTGTGCACTGCAATCAAAGGCTTGTGAGCAAAACTTGAGGGATGCAGGTCCGCACGGCTGCTATGCGCCGTATTTTTGCGCCTCAGATACGGTTTGTCTTGAATTTTGTGCAGCGCAGTGCCATTTTGTTGCAACGCGGCATTGCGAGCGCTCAGCCCGCCTTGCCGCTGCCCTTCCTGGGCGTTTCCTCCCTGAACTTGGGCCGGCTGGATTTTCCAGACGGCCGCTTTTTTTGCGCGACGCCTTAAGGGCTGCGGCAGAGGGCGTGGGAAGATGGAACGATGCTATTCGGCCGACAGGGCTGTCGGTGGCGATGCAGGTGCCAGGAAGGCCCGGTCCATCAGTGCCAGTCGAGCTACAAACTCTCCCATGTCCCTTGTCAGGCGACTGAGGCCAGCCGCGCGGGTCACACGGGCCTCGTCCATATAGAGAGATCTGTTGATCTCAATCTGCAGTGCATGGAGGCCCTGACTGGGGCGGCCATAATGCTCCGTATTGAATCCACCGGCGTAAGGTGTGTTTCGCACAACCGAATATCCGAGGTCCGTGAGGATGCTTTCTGCGGTATCGGTCAGCGCTGGGGCAGCGGAGACGCCGTAACGGTCTCCAAGAACAATGTCGGCGCGTGTGGCGCTTGTGTCGTCTTCATAGGGTCCCGCCATGGATGGCATGGAGTGACAGTCCAGAAGCACGGCACAGCCGAAGCGTTTGAAAGAGGATTCCAGCAACTCGGACAGCGCCTGATGGTAAGGCATGTAAAGCGTGCGAATGCGGTGGTCGGCCTCAGCATAGCTCAGGGGCGCGCGGTAGATCTCCGTTGAGTCGGCCACCACGCGGGCAATGGTCCCAAGTCCGCCTGCAACCCTTACCGATCTGGTGTTTGCGTGCGGTGGCAGAGCATCATGAAACATTGCCGGGTCGAGCTCATACGGCTCGCGGTTGGTGTCCAGATAGGCACGCGGGAAATTTGCTTCAAGGAGCGGCGCGCCAAGGCGTGGGGCACCGGAGAAAATCTCATCCACGAAACTGTCTTCAGACCGACGGATCGCGAGAGCATCCAACCGTGACGCCGACAAAAATGCAGGCGGATAGATGCGTCCCGAATGCGGCGAGTTCAGGACAAAGGGAATCGTCTGGGTATCGGGTGATGAAATGGAAAACGGCGGATTGAAATCCTTGCGCTTCCCCGTGTCGGCATGAGATCCCGCCGGCTCGCTCGCCAATGGGCCTGATGGCTGATCGTCACGTGTATCCACAGCCATTCAAGGCTCCTGCCTTTGCCTGTCCGATGGTACATCGTTTGAGGATACGTCCCTCCCAGGCGTCGTTTGGTGTTCCGAATTCTCAGCAGGTCAGCCGCCAAGAATCCAGACGTAATGTAGCACGCTGCAACAGGGTTTTAATGCCTGTGCCACAGTTCTACCCGAACTGCCGCACAAAACCTCGTGTTTTTCTGGGATTTTTCCGTGGGTGCGCGGGGGCGCTAACCGCCCGTTTACCATTCCATTCCTATAAACGTCTGCACCCTGACGGCAATCAATCAAGTCGATTCGGGGGTAAAGAGCAGGAATTTGGGGGCTCACATAATGGCACGCATTTTGTTGGCAGAAGATGACGAGAGCATGCGGCGTTTCCTCGCCAATGCGCTTGAAAAAGCTGGCCACGATGTCCTGTCCTATGGCAGTGGTGAGCTTGCCCATGAAAAGCTCATTGGTGACGTGTGTGATGGGCTGCTGACCGACATCGTGATGCCGGAAATGGATGGCATCGAGCTGGCCCGCCGCGCCGCCGAACTCGACCCCACCCTGAAGATCATGTTCATTACCGGCTTTGCTGCTGTCGCGCTCAATCCAGAGTCCGAAGCACCAAAAGAGGCACGCGTTCTGTCCAAACCCTTCCACCTGCGTGAACTGGTGCAGGAAGTCGACCGATTGCTTGCCGCCTGATATCAGGCCGTTCGACGACCCTTTTCACACCTATGTCTTTTCTTGTCGCAAGTGTCAGGTAGGCTCTGCCTGCCGGTGTCCGCATTGCGTACTGTCGTGTTGCGTATCTGGTTCACATTGGGAGCAGATACTTGCCAACAGCACTTACACCCCCGTGCGACGAAAGCATCGGCAAACCTGCCGGCAGTGCGCCCTGTGTCCACGAGACCGGCACACTGGTAGCGACCATTTTGGCGTCCAGCCTGGCCTTTGTTGAAGGCTCGATCGTCAACATCGCACTGCCATCCATCCTAACGGATTTGGAGGCGGGGTCCTCTGAAGCCCAATGGATCATCAACGCGTATTTGTTGCCCGTTGGTGCTCTTGTGCTTTTGGGCGGTGCCCTGGGCGACCATTACGGCCGCAAGCGCATTTTTCAATTTGGACTCTTGCTGTTTGGACTTGGAAGCCTTGCATGTGCGCTGGCGCCTGACGCGTCGACACTGTTGATGGCGCGGGTGGTGCAGGGCGTTGGTGCAGCGTTGCTGGCGCCCAACAGTCTGGCCATCATTGCTGCTGCATTTACTGGCGCGGCTCGCGGGCGGGCCATCGGCATATGGGCGGCAGCGGGCGCTTTTGCCGGCGCGGGCGCTCCGGTACTTGGCGGCTGGATTGTTGATGTCGCGGACTGGCGGTGGGCATTCATGATTGTTGTACCGGGTGCTGTAGCCGCGATGGCCGTTGGCCAATGGGCCATCAGTGAAAGCCGGGAGACGAGTGACGCGGCAGCGCCGCTCGACTGGACAGGCTCCATGCTCGTCACACTGGCGTTGACGCTTATTGTGTGGGCCCTTGTTCGAGCGCCTGATACGGGCATTGCTGACCCTCTTGTAACGGTACCCTTTGTACTAGGTCTCGCATCTCTCGCTGCCTTTCTCATCATTGAAAAACGCCTTGGTAACGGAGCAATGATGCCGCTTGGGCTTTTCGGGACCTGGGATTTTTCCGCCATCTCGGTCCTGACACTGTTTTTGTATGGAGCGCTTGGCGGTTTGCTCGTGCTGCTGCCATACACATTGATTACGGGCTACCAGTTCACCGCCGTTGAAACGGGGCTGGCGATGTTGCCGATGCCGCTCATTCTTGGGGTGTTGTCTCCCGTGCTCGGCGGGCTGGCGGGCCGGTTGGGGGTTCGCGTGGTGTTGAGCGTCGGCCCGCTGCTTGTCGCGACTGGCTTCTTCTGGTTGTCCTTTGTGCCGGTCGATGGCTTTGCGTATTGGAAGGACATGTTCCCTCCACTGGTTCTCATGGCCGTTGGCATGGCTGCGAGTGTCGCGCCCCTGACAACCGCTGTTATGGATGCGGTGCCGGATGCGTTTTCTGGTGTGGCGTCTGGCGTCAACAACGCCCTTGCCCGATCGGCCGGGCTGATCGCAACGGCGCTGATCGGTCCTGTGCTTGCGGCTTCAGACCAAGGGCTGGCTTCTCTTGTGGACGGGTTTGCCGTGGCGATGATGGTCGCAGCCCTGTTTGCTGCGGCTGGGGGCGGGGTGGTGGCACTATTCGTCCGCTCAGAGGCTGTAGCTGCGGACTGACTTTCATTTGAAGCGACGCAGAGCAAACAGTTGCGCCGGGTCATCAATCCCGATATATGGATCGCCCTGCCGTGAAAGCGGTAGTGATACCTAGCTGCTACAAGCAGGCGAGGGGCGCGTAGCTCAGTGGGAGAGCACTACGTTGACATCGTAGGGGTCGCTGGTTCAATCCCAGCCGCGCCCACCATTCCCCGCCAAATTGTATGGGGTGTTGCCCAAAGTAAAAGGCGCTGATCAGGTCTGATCAGCGCCTTTGCTTTTTTGTGACAGAACAGCTGGCCTGTTACCACTCGATCCGCTCAATGCCTTCAAAGCTGATTTCGCTGCCATCGGTCAGCGTGATGATCCCGGACGCATCTTCAGACAGCACCATTTCATCATCATCGGAGGATTGGATGGAGCCGCTATCGAGTGACATGGTCCAATCATCCGACGAGAGCGACGTGCCATCCTCGTTTTCCAGACGGATGGTGTCGGTCCAGCCGTTGCCGCCACCCTTGACCTCGTCAGACCCATCACCGGTTCCAAAGAGGAAAAGGTCATTGCCGTCTTCACCCTCCATCAGGTCGTCGCCGGCGCCGCCACGAAGGGTGTCGTTACCTTTGCCGCCCTTGAGCTCATCGTCGCCCGCACCGCCGATCAGGATGTCGTAGCCGACTTCACCTTCCAGCTTGTAGTCGCCAGAACCGCCGAGCATC
>JBHJJF010000091.1:0-25579 GCA_050042885.1 Candidatus Phaeomarinibacter sp. | reverse complement strand
TCCACATATAGCTTTTCGCGATGACGTCCGTCTGAGTGCAGGTGGCTGGTCAAAACCCCACGGTCCTGGTTTGTGCCTTTACCCTCGCCCGCCTGCAGCACCAATGCGCCAGCGCCGTCCCCGAACAGAACAGCGGTCGTCCGGTCTTCCCAGTCAAGAATGCGCGAGAAGGTTTCAGCACCGATCACCAGGACATTCTTCGCCTGCCCCGCCTTGATGAAATTGTCTGCTGTCGCGACTGCATAGACAAACCCGGAGCAAACCGCCTGCATGTCGAAGGCGAAACCCCGCTCCATGCCCAGGGCCGCCTGCACGACTGTTGAGGTCGCGCGAAACGTATCATCCGGAGTCGCAGTCGCAAGAATGATCAGGTCAAGGTCATCCGCATGGACACCGGCACTCTTGAGCGCTGTCCTGGATGCAGCAATTGCCAGATCAGATGTCAGTTCACCGTCAGCAGCAACGTGGCGCTGATGAATGCCCGTCCGGGCCGTGATCCAATCGTCCGACGTATCCACCATGGTTGCCATTTCGGCATTGGTAATAATGCGTTCCGGCAGATACGCGCCGACGCCTTTTACTATCGAACGGATCATGCGGTGCTGGGCTCCGGTACTGCGGCTGTTATCTCAGCCGTCGGTTCGCTGGCTGGATGGATCTGTTCCAGGTCCGTGGCGATCTTGGTGATGATGTCGTTGCGCGCCATGTCGATGGCAAGATCAAGCGCAGCTGCAACGCCCTCTGCCGTTGCAGAGCCATGGCTCTTGACCACGCCCCCATTGAGGCCAAGGAACACGCCGCCATTGACGCGGCTGGGGTCCATGCGCTGACGCAGGACATTGAACGCGCCGCGCGCCAGCAGGTAGCCCAAACGGGACGCAAATGAGCGGCGCATGGCGTTGGAGAGATAATCCCCGATCAACCGCGCCGTACCTTCCGCTGTCTTGAGCGCAATGTTGCCCGTGAAGCCGTCTGTCACGACCACATCCACAGTGCCCTTTGAGATGTCGTCGCCTTCAACAAAGCCCGCAAACTCGAAATCAAGATCGGCGCCGCGTAGGAACTCGGCTGCGCCCTTGATCTGCTCGTTGCCCTTCATTTCTTCGGCGCCGATGTTCAAGAGGCCAACGGTCGGCTTGGGCTGTCCAAGCGCCGTCCGCGCCATGGCCTCACCCATGATGGCAAAATTGACCAGCGCGTCTTCTTCTGCGACCACATTGGCACCTACATCAAGGACGATGCTTTCTCCGCGCATGGTGGGCCAGATGGCTGCAAGTGCCGGGCGGCTTATGCCCGACATGGTGCGCAGTATCATCCGTGCCATGACAGTTAGCGCACCGGTATTGCCGCAACTGACGGCAGCCTGTGCCCGCCCCTGCTTCACCGCGTCAATCGCCAGCCACATGCTGGACGTCTTGCGGCCTTTGCGCAGTGCCTGGCTCGGCTTGTCATCCATGCTCACGGAAACGTCCGTGTGATGAATTGTTGAGACGGCTTTCAGATCGGCGTCGTCATCGAGCAAGGGCTGAAGCAGCGCCTGGTCACCATGAAATTCATAATGCACGTCCGGCTGTCGCACACGCGCGATGCTCGCGCCGCTCACCACAGCCTCACATCCCAGATCGCCACCCATGGCGTCCAGAGCGATGGTAATGCTGCTGGCCAATCGGAACTCCGCTTCAAATCAGTTGCCCGGCAAACGCGGAAAGAACCTCCCTCGCGCCAGGTCAGGAATGAGTGCCGCACACCGCAAATAGGAAGCGAATCCTTGAAGGACCCTGCCCGGCGCAGGCGGCGAGCAACATAAAGCAACGCCGCAGCAACTCAACCACGAAGCTAAGATATAGTTTTTAATTACGTTTATCGTCTGTCTTCAACGACGCCAGAACCGCAAAGGGGGATGGCTCCTCAGGCGATGTGGCCTCGTCGGGAATCGATGCGTCCGCCTTGCGGGGATAGGGATCAAGCGCCAGGGAGAGGTACTGAACAGCCACGTCACCCGCGTCAAATGATGTGCCATTGTCTCCGCCCAGCGGCTCCGGCTCATCTTCATCCGGATTCACATCAAGCTCCTGTCCCGGCTTGGGCTCCTCGATCATCTTCGCGGGAAGATAACGGACCTCGAAACTGTCGCTCACATGCGCAGGGACAGGATCAAGGCTCACCACGCAGGTCTGCACCACATCGGCGTCAAAGGAGCCAGACAGGCGCGCGCCGGACCCCCGCCACGGCGTCACCTCGCTCCGTATGTCGAAACGAGTGATCGCTTGCAGCCCAAGCCGTTCGGCAACCGCCGCGCACTCGTCCTGCGTTGGGCGGATCGGCCTATTAATGCCCGTGGTTGGTAGGGAGGCGACATCGACAATGTAGGAATACTCAGGCGCTGCCTCGGCAGGCGTGTCGGTATCAGCCATGAGCGGCCACCTCTGGAAACGTGACATCACCCTTGCTGATTGCTTCAAGGGACTGCGCGTGAAGCGATGCCTGCGCAGCACGCAGATAAGCCGCCAGTTTGCTAACAGCATCCGCTGGTGGCTCTATGCCGGCAAAGACATTCCGTCCAATGGCATCATGAAGGGCTGTATCTCCGGGCTGGCTCAGAGCCTCATCATAAGCTTCGCCGCGCCCATAAAACTTCGACGCCATCTTCTGAATGCGCTTGCCGATGCCCATGTCTCCCACACCCATCTCGCGCAGGGCATGATCCATGTCCCGGAACATGTGATCGAACAGCTCCTGGGACAGTTCGGCAGTGGCATCACCGCCATCGCGCAGCCGCGCGACCACCAGGTAGGTATGCATCACCAGCATGTCGAACCGGCCGTCCACCGTGTCTGGCACCTGCAGGACCGCATAAAAGTGGGGCGCACGTGATTGCGTCATGATGGTGCTGTACAGCGCATCCAGTACGGGAAGGTTGCTCTGGTTCGCCCGAAACGGGGCCAGGATGCGGTTCAAAACCATGATTATGCCTTTCATTGCCCTCTCAAAGGTGAGAGCGCTGCCTGCATTAAGCCCAAATGCCCCTCTTGCCAAGAAGGCCGCCACTCTTCATGAATTGGCATATGATTTGGAGCGCGGTCCTGACCGGTCCAGCGCCCGCCTGCCCCGTGGACATTTCCGGGGCGTCACAGGCCCATGGAGAGTAATGTGCGCAGCCGATCCCCGAATTCATCCCTGTCATCCGCTTTCGCGACACTATGGCCCACATCTGGGGTGTCTGCGCGCGGCCTGAAGCTGACAGCCGGTGTCCTGCTCGTTGCCGCCGGCGTTGCGGCCTGTTCACCGACAGTCACCCAGCGCGGCTATGTACCCAACGAAGACCTCTTGGCAGAAATCCGGCCTGGTATCGATAACAAGGACAGCGTCCTGACCACCTTCGGATCGCCCTCCACCATCTCCAGTGTCGAAGGTAATTCCTGGTACTACATCTCCAGTATCCACGAGCAGCTCGCATTTTATCGCGAAGAAGCCGTGGATCGCGAGATCGTCGCGGTCTACTTCGACGAAAACGAGAACGTGAAACAGCTGGGATATTATGGCCTTGAGGATGGCAAGGTCATCAACTTCATTGATCGCGAAACACCCACGCGCGGCAAGGAGCTGACCTTCCTGCAGCAGATGTTCGGCAACCTCGGCCGCTTTGGCGATGCGACCCGTGCTGACCCGACACCGGGTCTCTAGTGCATGAGCGGCGAGGCCACAGTCCGCGAGGGCGGATGCCGGTGTGGCGCCCTTCGGTTCCGCACCCCCTGGCCACCCATGCTGCCCATGGCCTGCCATTGCACGGGCTGCCAGAAGATGACCGGCGGCCCCTACTCGCTTAGCGCCATGGTGGCGGGCGACGCCTTTGAAATCACCAAGGGTTACCCTGTTGTCGGCGGTCTCAAAGGCGAAGAAATCGATCACATGTTCTGCCCCGACTGCATGAGCTGGGTCTTCACGAAAGTGATGGACGGCGCCTTCATCAACATGCGGTTGCCCATGCTGGACGATACGTCGGGCACTGAGCCTTTTATCGAGAGCTACACCTGCGAGAAGCTGAACTGGGTGGAGCTAGGCACAACATACAGCTACGAGAAGTTTCCTGAGATGGACGAGTACGTGGCGGCAATCGAGGCCTTTGCCGGGAGCCGGTGACTCTTAGTTGCTCACTCACCAGGTAAAACCAAAATGGCTGTTAGGAATTATCTGATCGAGGGCCTCTCCGGCACAGGTAAGACGTCGGTTGCTACTGAACTGCAACAACGCGGCTACCATGTCATTCACGGTGACCGTGAGCTGGCCTATCAAGGTGACCCCGAAACGGGTGAGCGGCTAGATCGCTCGGCGGACACTTCGGACAAGCTGGATGTATCCTTTGACCACGACCATCACCTATGGAACGTCGACAAGGTCAGATCCTTGCTGGCCGACCATAGTCACGCGATCTCCTTCTTCTGCGGCGGCTCAAGGAACCTCCAGCATTTCATTAATCTGTTTGACAGGGTTTTTGTTCTGGATGTTGATCTCGACACACTGAAGCGTCGGCTCACGGACAGACCTGAGGACGAGTTTGGCGGTCGGCCTGCCGAGCAGGAATTTATCCTACGGCTGCATCATACAAAAAGCGGCATTCCCGCGAGCGCAACCCTCATTGATGCCACGGTGCCCCTTGCATCCGTTGTAGACGACATTCTGTCGAAGTGCGGATAGGCAATATCATAGCTGTCGCATGGTCACAGCCCGATGCGGCGCCCATGCTGTAAAAAAGGCGGCGCCCCGGTTGGGACGCCGCCTTCTTCGTGTCGTTGTGTCGGGCGCTTAGTGAGCCAGAACGGCCAACAGCAGCAGAGCCACGATGTTTGTGATCTTGATCATCGGGTTCACAGCCGGACCGGCAGTGTCCTTGTAGGGATCACCAACCGTGTCACCAGTCACAGCAGCCTTATGGGCGTCTGAGCCCTTGCCGCCATGTGCACCGTCTTCAATCACCTTCTTGGCGTTATCCCACGCACCACCACCAGCAGTCATGGAGATGGCCACGAAGAGACCCGTGACGATTACGCCCAGTAGCATGGCGCCGAGGGCAGAGAACGCTGCAGACTTGTCGGCAACGGCTGAGATGATGAAGAACAGAACTACCGGTGACAGAACCGGCAGCATGGACGGAACGATCATCTCGCGGATCGCCGCCTTGGTCAGCAGGTCAACGGCCTGGCCGTAGTCCGGCTTTTCCGTGCCCTGCATGATGCCCGGCTTGGCTTTGAACTGACGGCGTACTTCTTCAACGATGGCAGCCGCAGAGCGACCCACAGCCATCATGCCCATGGCACCGAAGAGATACGGCAGCATGCCGCCGACAAGCAGACCAACCACGACGTAGGGGTTGGAGAGCGAGAAGTCGACCGTGAGGCCTGCAAAGTACGGATAGTCCTCGGGGCTTGCCGCGAAGAACTTGAGATCCTCCGTGTAAGCCGCAATCAGCACGAGCGCACCCAGACCGGCAGAGCCAATGGCATAACCCTTGGTCACGGCCTTGGTGGTGTTACCAACCGCATCAAGAGCATCCGTGGTCTTGCGGACGCTTTCGTCCAGCTCGGCCATTTCAGCGATACCGCCCGCGTTGTCGGTCACAGGACCGAACGCATCAAGCGCCACGACCATACCGGCAAGTGCCAGCATGGTGGACACGGCGATGGCAATGCCGAAGAGACCGGCAAGGCTGAAGGTGGCAATGATGCCGGCCACAATCACCAGAGCCGGAAGCGCGGTTGCTTCAAGAGACACGGCCAGACCCTGGATCACGTTGGTGCCGTGTCCAGAGTTGGAGGATGCAGCCACAGACTGCACAGGACGGTAGTTGGTGCCTGTGTAGTACTCGGTGATCCAGATGATGAGACCGGTGATGACCAGACCCAGCACGCCGCAGATGTAGAGGTCCATGCCTGTAAAGCTCAGACCACTTGTCAGCGTGTAAGCCGTCTCGAGACCGATCACATAATCTGTGGTGAAGTAGAGCGCGATCAGCGACAGGACAGCAGAGGCAATGAAGCCCTTGTAGAGTGCGCCCATGATGGAGCCGCCGGAACCAAGCCGAACAAAGAACGTGCCGATGATAGACGTCACGATGCAGGTTGCACCGATGACGAGCGGATAGATCATCATTGCTTCGCCAGCCGCGCCGACAAAGAAAATGGAGGCCAGAACCATGGTCGCCACGATCGTCACCGCATAGGTTTCGAACAGGTCAGCAGCCATGCCGGCACAGTCACCAACATTGTCGCCCACATTGTCGGCGATGGTTGCCGGGTTGCGGTGGTCATCTTCCGGAATACCGGCTTCAACCTTGCCCACAAGGTCGCCGCCCACATCTGCGCCCTTGGTGAAGATACCGCCACCAAGACGGGCAAAGATGGAAATCAGCGAGGCACCGAAGCCAAGGGCCACCAGCGCGTCAATCACCTGACGCGAGTTGGCAGCGAATTCCAGCGTATCAGTCAAGACTGTGTAGTAGACAGCCACGCCCAGCAGCGCGAGACCGGCCACCAGCATGCCGGTGACGGCGCCGGATTTGAATGCGATGTCGAGGCCGGCGGCAAGGCTTTCGGATGACGCCTGCGTGGTGCGGACGTTTGCCCGCACGGACACGACCATGCCGATGTAGCCGGCCAGGCCAGACAGGATTGCACCTGCTGCAAAGCCGATGGCCGTCAGCATGCCCAGCAAGAACCAGACAATGGCAAAGATCACCACACCGACAATGCCGATGGTGGTGTATTGGCGGTTGAGGTAGGCCGAAGCGCCTTCCTGAATAGCGCTTGCAATTTCCTGCATGCGCTCATTGCCCGCACTCGCCGCAAGCACGGAGCGGATCGCCCACGCGCCATAGACGAGCGAAAGAACGCCCGCGGCCAGAATGGCCATCATGGTTGTACTCATTTTCGGAAATTTCCCCTGACTAGGTCCGCCGGAGGCCCGGCAGCCAATCTATTGGTTTGTATTTCGGCGAGTGAAGCCCTGTTGAGGCCGTGGCGGACCGCATCCGGCACAACCAATCCCTCCCCCGCGATTGATGGCGCCACAATGCCAAAGCCGCCGTGCCAAAGCAACCGGGGTTAACGCCCTGAAAGCAAGCCGGTAACTTGCGGATTTCAGACACTTACAGCCCTGTCAGGGGCGGCTGAAAGCGAACCATGTCCATGTCACACCGGCGGCTCTGTTGGCTGCCTGTATCGCCTCGGTCTGCTTGAGAAAGGTCTGCTCAAGTCCGGCGGCAATGGCCAGTCGCTCCACCTCCTCATCCGATGGGTCATAGCTGGGCCGGTTGGGAGCGCTCCGCCCATGACGTACCGAAATGATCAGGCCCGCACCTGGTGCCATCAGATGGGCAAGACTGGCCATTGAAGGCGCCCGTTCCTGCGGCGATACATGATGCCAGACGCCACTCAGCAGAATGAAATCATAGAATTCCCCGACGGATTTGGTGGCCGCAAGGCCCGGCAATGTGTCATCGAGCCAGCGAATGTTGCTCTTGCGATACTGATCGACAGCGTTGAGCCGAAAGGCGTCCACCGGTTCGCATGCAGTGACGCGGTGCCCCTGTGCGGCAAACCACGCCGGGTTCCGGCCGGTACCCGCGCCCACATCCAGTACCCGGCAGGGACTGGTTGGGATGAGGTGAAGGACCGCTCCAAGAACAGTCTCTGTGGGCAG
Source organism: Candidatus Phaeomarinibacter sp. (assembly GCA_050042885.1). Lineage (GTDB taxonomy): Bacteria > Pseudomonadota > Alphaproteobacteria > CGMCC-115125 > CGMCC-115125 > Pyruvatibacter. The sequence goes on along the minus strand of JBHJJF010000091.1, from coordinate 17,884 downwards.
GGCCTCATAGCGTGGAATAATTTCAACTGCGTCAGCCGCATATCCGTCGATCACCGGGTTGGCCATTACATACCTCCTCATCCTGCTGGGCGGACAAGGTTGGCGATTCGTGATGCGGGGAACAGTCCAAACCGCCCTAGAAATGTTTAAAGCCGGACATCGTGATGTCCATTGCGTTGCCCTGAGCATCCACGACGGTTACGTCGCCGGCAGCACCCTCAACCAGAGTACCGCTCCGCGTCACGGGTGTTTCCGAGGCACCGGATGCCTCCGCAATGGCATCAGCGGCGTTGGCGGGCGCGGCAAAGAGGATCTCGTAGTCGTCGCCTCTGCCCAGCAATGACAGATGAAGGGCATGATCCTTCTTGATGACCCTGCCGGAAGATGTGGATAGCGGGACGCGGGCAAACTCGATTGTCGCAGCCAATCCGGATGTCTGAGCCAGGTGAGCCGTATCAGCCACGAGCCCGTCAGACACATCGAGGGCAGCGGAAGCAAATCCGGGCAAGGCTTCGCCGAATGCCACACGCGGCTGCGGCAGGTGATAACGGCCTTCAAGGCGGGTCCGGGTACCGAGTGCAACCGTGCCGAGTTCCCCTCGAAGGATCATCAGCCCGAGACCGGCGTCGCCAATGGTGCCGGTGACATAAAGGTTGTCGCCTGCCTGCGCGCCGGAGCGGCGCACCAATCCCCCCTCGCCTGTCTCGCCTAAAGCCGTGAGCGAGAAGGTATCAGGTCCCGGCGTGCGCACAGTGTCGCCGCCGATGAGCGTCAGATTGTACTCGGCAAAATCCGCAGCCAGGCCTTTGGCAAAAGCCTCAATCCAGGCTGTGTCGCGGTCCTGACTGAAGGCGGCTGACAGGAGACACGCAGAAGGCGTAGCCCCTTTTGCACACAGATCTGAGACATTGACCCGCACGAGCTTGCGGGCAATGAGGTCAGCGGGATCATCGGGCAGAAAGTGGACGCCGGCCACGATCATGTCGCTGGTGACGCAGGGTTGCCCACCCGTGGCCGGGAGAAGCCCCACATCATCCATCAGGCCGAGACCGTGGGCATCGTCGGACAATGGCGCAAACAGGCGGGCAATCAGGTCAAACTCTGTTTCAGAGTTTCCCGACACTAGACCTCACCCAAAAGCTCGCGGGCCAGACGGTCCAGCACCGCGTTGACGACCTTGGGCTCGTCTCCGTCGAAGAATGCCTTGGCAACCGTCACATATTCGTTGATGACCGTTTTGGGTGGCACATCGGAGCGGCCATGAATCTCAAATGTCCCCGCGCGTAGAATAGCGCGCAGCGTTGCGTCCAGCCGTGGCAGCCGCCAGCCTTTGGCAAGAGCGCCATCAATGGCCGGGTCGAGATCACCCTGCTTTTCAACGACACCACGCACAATGGACTCAAAAAAGTCCGCATCAGCTTCGAAGCCCTTCTGTCCGGACGCCTCTGGAAGGTAGTAAAGCTCGTAGGTCTCAGGGTCATAAAAAGTATGACCATCGGGTGGCGCGTGGAACTGAGCCAACACATCGCCGATGTCAGCACTGCCGATATCCATCTGGTAGAGCGCCTGCACAGCTGCGAGCCGCGCATTGCTGCGGGCTTCATGCGGCTGTTTGCGTGCCGGCTTCTTGCTCAAAGTCCATCTACCTTCATGGCGCGTTTATGGGCGATCATCGCAAGCGTAGCGGCAGCAGCCCCGCCGCCCTTGTTCTTGTCATCAACCTTGGCTCGCGCCCAGGCCTGATCCTCGTTCTCAACAGTCTGGATACCATTGCCGAGTGCCAAAGCATGTTCAACGCCAAGATCCATTAGCGCCCGCGCGCTTTCAAATGCAACAATATCAAAGTGTGCCGTTTCGCCACGGATGACGCAGCCCAGGGTGACAAAGCCATCATAGCTGGTCTGCCCGCCGGTCACCTTCATGGCCCGAAGCGCATAGACGACAGCGGCTGGAATTTCCAGCACGCCGGGTACTTCCATGCGCTCGTAGGTGCCACCCGCGGCTTCAATTTCCGCGATGGCACCGCGCGCCATTTCATCCGTCAGCTCGGGATAAAACCGCGCTTCAATGATCAGAATGTGAGGAGGTTTCTTGCTCATGAATTTTCTTTTTTTTGCGCTGCAACTAGCCCTTGGTGATCGGCCGCTGGCCGACAACTTCAAGACCATAGCCGTCGATACCGACAATGGTGGGATTGGGTGAGTTCGAAAGCAGTTCCATCTTGCGGATACCAAGATCCAGCAGGATCTGCGCACCGACACCGTATTCGCGCAGTCGCCGGGGCCCTTGCTGCAACCGCGTCTCTTCGTCCGTCAGAAGCATGTCAGAGACGATGGTCGCATCCGTGTCACGAATGATGACAAGGACGCCCCGGCCCTCTTTATCAATGGCCTTCATGGAATCTTCTATAAGATGGGCGCGACCACCCTTGGCGACCAAAACGTCATCAAACGCATTGATAGCGTGCATGCGCACAAGTACCGGGTCCGGCGTAGAGATATCACCTTTGACCAGCGCAATATGCTCTGAGTACTGAACATTATTCTTGTAGACGATCATCTGAAAATCACCGGCAGACTCGGACTCGAATGTCCTGTCGACCGCACGCTGCATGAAATTGTCGTGCTTGCGGCGGTAGGCAATAAGATCAGCAATCGTTGCAACCTTGAGATTGTGCAACTGAGAAAACTGAATGAGGTCCGGCAGCCGCGCCATGGTGCCGTCATCATTCATGATCTCACAAATCACCCCCGCCGGGTTGAGACCGGCAAGACGAGACACGTCGACGGCTGCGTCCGTGTGGCCAGCACGCACAAGAACGCCGCCCTCTTTTGCGACCAGCGGGAACACATGGCCCGGTGTCGCGATGTCGGCGAAATTCTTGGTCGGGTCGACGGCCACAGCAATGGTGTGAGCGCGGTCATGGGCGGAGATGCCCGTCGTCACACCTTCCCGGGCTTCGATTGAAATGGTGAAGGCTGTCTGGTGCCGCGACTGATTATGGGCTGACATCAGATCAAGGTTCAGCTGCGCCGACCGCTCTTCCGTCATCGACAGGCAGATCAGGCCGCGACCGTATTTCGCCATGAAATTGATGGCGTCCGGGGTCGCCATCTGCGCCGGGATGACCAGATCACCATCATTCTCGCGATCCTCCGCATCCACCAGAATGAACATTTTGCCATTCCGGGCGTCTTCGATGACATCCTCGATCGGGGACAGGAATTCGGAAAACTCGCTCATACGTGCTCCTTGCCAGGCCAAACGGCCGCTTGGATTTCTTGTGTTGGTATGGGGCTCAGGCGGACTTTTGGCCCGGTTGGGCTGATGCCGCAAACTCTATCTGGCGAGCGACATAGCGCGCCAGCATGTCAATTTCCAGATTTACCGGGTCCCCAGCGTTAAGATCGCCAAGGGTTGTCTGGGTCTGGGTATGGGGAATGATGTTCACACCAAAGGTGTCAGGCCCCACTTCGTTTACCGTCAGGGAGATGCCATCGATGGTAATCGAGCCCTTGGAGGCCACATAAGGCATCAAATCTGCCGGGGCCTTAAAGGTCAGCCGCCAGCTATCGCCCTCGGGGGTCGAACTCACAAGGCTACCGACACCATCCACATGACCGCTGACGATATGACCGCCCAGCTCGTCCCCTGCCTTGAGGGCGCGCTCGAGGTTCATGCGCGAGCCAACCTGCCAGCTTCCAAGCTTGGTCAGATTGAGGGTCTCGCCAGACGCCTCCACATCGAACCAGAAAGTGCTCTTATCAATGCGGCCTTTTTCGATAACGGTCAGGCAGGCGCCGGAGCAGGCGATGGAGGCGCCGAGATCGATTCCGTCTGCGTCATAGACCGTGGCGATGCGAAACCGCGTATCGCCGCGCTCCTCGATCTCAGTGACTTTGCCGATGTCCGTGATGATCCCGGTAAACATATTTCGCTTCTCGTTTGTGTCTAGATTTCGTGGCGAACGCGCAGGCTCGTCAGCACGTCTTCGCCAAGGGCAGTGACGGCCAGACGCTCGAAACCCGCGTCGAGGTCGATATCATCGAGCCCCAGACCGGCCACGGCGGAATAGCCATCGTCACCAATGATCTTAGGTGCCTGGAACCACTCAATACGGTCTATCAGATTGTCGCGCAGAAGGCTGGCTGCAAGACGCGCGCCTCCTTCAACCATCACACGGGTAATGCCGCGTTCGGCGAGAAGCTTCAGCGCTTCGGCCATGTTCATCTGATTGTCGGCAGCGAGCGGTACGACGATGAGGTCCACGCCCTGTTCTTCAAACGCCCGGGCGCGATCCTTGTCTGCGTCTTCGCGCGTGAGAATAATGACCGGCGTTTCACCGGCAGACCGCACAAGCTTCGAAGTCAGTGGCAACCGCAAACGGCCGTCGGCCACGATGCGAATGGGTGAGCGGCCGGACAAGCCGGGCAGCCGACAGGTCAGTTGTGGGTCATCGACAATGGCCGTGGCGCTCCCCACCATGATGGCGTCGGCCTGGGCGCGCATGAGGTGGGTCCGTTCGCGCGCTGTCTCTCCGGTGATCCAATGGCTCTTGCCCGTGTGGGTCGCAATTTTGCCATCAAGGGTCGATGCGATCTTCAAAAGGACTTCCGGGCGTCCCTGTGTCACGCGGATAAAGAAGCCCGAATTGAGATCCCGTGCTTCGTCCTCAAGCACGCCCTCCAAAACCGAGATTCCGCCATTCTTCAGCATAGCAATCCCCTGCCCGCTGACACGCGGATCTTCATCCGTACACGCCACAACTACCCGGGACACGCCAGCATCGATCAACGCCTGTGCGCACGGACCGGTCTTGCCGGTGTGGGCGCACGGCTCAAGGGTTACGTAGGCGGTTGCCGCACGGGCCTTGTCCCCGGCACGGGAGATCGCTTCCGTCTCCGCATGAGGACGTCCGCCCGGCTGGGTCCAGCCACGCCCGACGACCACCGGGCGCTCGCCCGTCGTGTCGACCAGCACACACCCAACGGACGGATTGGGCGCCACCTGGCCAAGCCCCCGGCGCGCAAGTATCATCGCCATGCGCATAAAACGCAGGTCGGTCGCTACTTGCTCTTTGGGGGACAGGTCCACTGTAAATCCGGCCTTCGTTCCGGTCTGGTGCTTTGGCGCACTGCCGGGCCGCATGGGGCGGCTGGATCAAATGCGCGGTCAGTCGTCTTTGTCGTCTTTACGCTCGTTGTCCTCGCCGTCACCAAGGCCGCCGAGGAAATTCTCAAAGTCCTTGGCTTCCCGGAAATTCCGGTAGACCGAGGCGAAACGCACATAGGCTACTTCATCAAGCAGCTTCAGCCGTTCCATCATCAGCTCACCCACCATGGAAGCGGGAATATCGGATTCGCCGGTACTCTCAAGTTCGCGGATGATGCCGGACACCATACGCTCGACCCGCTCAGGCTCAACCGGACGTTTGCGCAAGGAGATTTGCAGTGACCGCATCAGCTTGTCCCGGTCAAAGGGTTCCCGCTTGCCGTTGCGTTTGACGACTGTCAGATCGCGAAGCTGAACGCGCTCAAAGGTGGTAAACCGCGCGCCGCAGGCGGGGCAGAAGCGGCGCCGACGGATCGCAGCCGCATCTTCCGTCGGCCGCGAGTCCTTTACCTGCGTGTCTTCATTGCCGCAAAACGGGCAGCGCATATCCCAAAATCCCCAATAGGCACCCCACCGGGAAGTGTCCTGAATCAAGCCCAGATGTCTGTTTACCCGTAAATCGGGAAGCGTGCACACAATTCGAGGACACGTTCCTTGACCGAGGCTTCGATCTTCGCGTTGTCGTCCGGATTGGCCACCAGACCATCCAGCACCTCTGTAATAAGGTCGCCGACCAGCGAGAACTCGGCGACGCCGAAGCCACGGGTGGTGCCGGCCGGGGTGCCCAGACGAACGCCTGAGGTGATCGCCGGCGGTGCTGGATCAAACGGCACGCCGTTCTTGTTGCAGGTGATGTGCGCATTTTCGAGGGAGTGTTCAGCGGCCTTGCCGGTGAGGCTCTTCGGACGCAGGTCCACCAGCATCAGATGGCTGTCCGTTCCGCCGGACACGATATCCACACCACCCTTCTGAAGAGACGATGCCAGCGCACGGGCATTCTCAACCACTTGCTGAGCATAGATCTTGAAGCTCGGCTGCAACGCTTCACCAAAGGCAACCGCCTTGCCGGCAATCACATGCATCAGCGGGCCACCCTGGATGCCAGGGAAGATTGCTGAATTGAACTTCTTGGCCAGCTTCTCATCATTGGTGAGGAGCATGCCGCCGCGCGGACCGCGCAGGGTCTTGTGGGTAGTTGTCGTGCAGACGTCCGCATAAGGAAGCGGGCTTGGATAGACGCCCCCTGCCACAAGACCTGCAAAGTGCGCCATGTCGACCATCAAGAACGCGTCAACGCTGTCTGCGATTTCCCGGAACTTCGCAAAGTCGATCACCGGCGAATAGGCGGAGCCGCCTGCAATGATAAGCGTCTTCTTATGCTCAAGCGCCAGCTTCGCCACGTCGTCATAGTCGATGTGGCCGTCCTGCTGGCGCACACCGTACTGAACCGGAGTGAACCATTTGCCAGACTGGTTGGGCTTGGCGCCGGGGGTGAGGTGTCCGCCCGCAGCGAGGCTCATGCCGAGGATCGTGTCACCCGGCTTGATCATCGCCATCATGGCACCCTGATTGGCCTGACTACCCGAATTTGGCTGCACATTGGCAAAATCACAATTGAACAGGCGCTTGGCGCGCTCAATCGCAAGCACTTCAACCTCATCTACGAATTCACAGCCACCGTAGTAGCGGCGACCGGGATAGCCTTCTGCATACTTGTTCGTAAGGACGGACCCCTGCGCCTCAAGCACGGCGCGGCTGACGATGTTCTCGGATGCGATCAGCTCGATCTGGGTTTGCTGGCGGCCAAGCTCGCGGCCCACAGAGGCAAAAACATCCGGGTCAGTGTCAGCCAGAGAGCGGGTGAAAAAGCCATCGGTGGCTGGAGAATCTGTGTCTTGAAGCGACATGGGCTGTCCTCAGTATCAGGTGCTGCGTGGCGATGTTTCCAGGGTCTGGAACAGGAGGTAATCCGGTTGCTGCCCGCAAGCAAGCGACCGGCCTGAAGACCTGCCTTGCGCATATCTTGTGCTGTTATGCCCTGCCTAGCATATCGGCCCCAGCATGCCCATCCGCGCGTGGAAAACCATCCAAATCGACTGAATACTCATTCAGTTTGAACCTTTTTACAAACGTGTAGTAAGTTGATTGAAATACAACCAACCACTCTTTCCGCATTATTCTTGGTAATTACAATATTCTGACCTTGTCCCTAGGAAACATGATTTGCAAACCGGCAAATCTCGATTTATACGCTGATCATAGGGCGATCAATGAGCCCCAAAACGGAGCTTCATAAATGAGTGACTTTGACAAAGACTTGGACGCAATTGACCGCGAAGAAGTCGTCAGACTGACAGCAGACGTCATTGCGGCTTATGTCAGTAACAATGCACTGTCCCCAACCGAGTTGCCCGAGCTGATTCGCGCAGTACACGGCGCACTTGGTGGCGCGGCCGGAGCGGATGTTGTTCCGCCTGCTGAAAAACAAAAACCGGCGGTCCCTGTAAAGCGGTCAGTGACCCCTGACTACATCGTGTGCCTTGAAGACGGAAAACGTCTTAAAATGCTCAAGCGTTACTTGAGGTCTCACTACGATATGTCACCGGAAGACTATCGCGCGAAATGGAACCTGCCGGCGGACTACCCCATGGTGGCGCCGAATTACTCAAAACAGCGTTCACAGTTCGCTAAGGATATTGGTTTGGGGACGGGTGGCCGCGGCGGACGCGGACGGCGCTAACGACAGACAAATCGGCTCAAACAAATATGAGGCGCTGATCCAGTCCGGATCAGCGCCTTTTCTTTGTCTGTTCGGCCATCGTCTTCTCAAGCTTGCGCAGGACGATCCGCTGGAGGTCTGCTTGGGTTACACGCGCATCTCCAACAATAGAGACCTCTGTCCCCGTCCCTTCATGGACAGCGCTGACTTTGATGTAGGCACCGCGCGGCAGAAACTCGAAATAGACCCGGTCAGACGACGCATTCCGTGACCGCTTGCCCGATGAAGGAATGCGGGGCCCGGCCATACAAGCTAGGCCGCCCGGCTGCGATCAATCTTGAACTCACTGAAGACCTGATCAAGCGACTCAACCAGGGCCCGTATCTTGTCATCATCATGGAACGGACCAGGCGTGAACCGCAGGCGCTCGGTGCCACGCGGAACGGTCGGATAGTTGATGGGCTGCACGTAGATATTATGTGCTTCCAGCAACCGGTCAGAGATCGCTTTGCAGGCCACCGGGTCCCACACCATGACCGGCACGATATGGCTTGGCGTATCAAGGACCGGAAGACCGCGTTCCTTGAGGGCGGCCTTGAGTTTGGCCGCCTGGGTCTGCTGAGCCTCGCGCTCCGCAGCACTGGCCTTCAAATGCCGCACGCTGGCAAGTACACCTGCCGCCAGAACCGGCGAAAGAGACGTGGTGAAGATGAAGCTCTGCGCATAGGAGCGCACCACATCAACAATGCGAGCCGACGCCGCAATATAGCCGCCCATTACGCCAAAGCCCTTGGCCAGGGTGCCTTCGATGATGTCTACCTTGTCCAGCACATTATCGCGGTCCGCGATGCCGCCGCCCCGCTCGCCATACAGGCCAACAGCATGGACTTCGTCCAGATAGGTCAGCGCGTTGTACTTCTTGGCGAGATCACAAATGGCGCCGATATCGGCGATGTCGCCGTCCATCGAATAGACACTCTCAAATGCCACGACCTTGGGCAGTGACGGATCTGTTTCCGCCAGCAGCTCTTCAAGATGCTCAAGATCATTGTGGCGGAAGATGCGCTTGGGGCCGCCACCATGGCGAATGCCTTCGATCATCGAGGCGTGGTTCATCTCGTCGGAGAAAATCACACAGCCCTTGAGAATGCGCGCAAGGCTGGAGAGCGTCGCCTCATTGGCCACATAGCCGGAGGTGAACAGCAGCGCTGCTTCCTTTTGGTGAAGGTCTGCGAGCTCGCGCTCAAGCGAGATATGATAGTGGTGGGTGCCGGAGATGTTGCGCGTACCGCCTGAGCCCGCGCCTGTCGTATCCAGAGCCTCATGCATGGCGTCCAGCACCTTTGGGTGCTGCCCCATGCCCAGATAGTCGTTTGAACACCACACGGTGATTGTGTCGTCCAGAACGCCATCAATGTAGCGCTTGGCTGTTGGGTAGGAGCCCTGCTGGCGCTCGAGTTCTGCAAACACGCGATAGCGGCCTTCGGCACGCAAAGTGTCCAAAGCGCTCTGCAAATCAGCGTCGTAGTCTATCCGGGTCATATGCCGGCCCTCTCGTCTTACCCGTGGGGCCTCACGCACCAAAAGAGAACACTCTCTCTGGTTGCGAATCCCCTCCCCGCTCAACTGTCGCGTGGGTATGGTTGACGTATTGTTAACCGGCGACCAAGCCGGCGTCTTTGATCCACGTCCAAGGCCAAAGATTTATGTTTCATCGGCTGCCAAACAACCTGTATGGCGCAACCTATGTCACTGATCATACTCCGGCAAAGTGCGGATTGCCGCAGGAAAATGGGGGCCAATGACCGATTTTGCCGCATTGGGGACGCTTTCATGCTGCGCACCCCGCCCAATCAGGCCCTAAGCCCCCTCGCCTCCAGCGTTGCTTTCAAGATGGTCGGCTTGTCTGTCATGAGCCCATCGACGCCGAGATCTATGAGCCTGCTCATTTCCGCCGGATCATCAACGGTCCAGATATGCACCTGTAGCCCCCGTTCGTGACACGCCTCGATGAACGACGCGTCCGCCAGGGTGATGCCGAACTGAACCACGGGAATCTGCAGACAGCCGAAGTCCTCAAACCCACCCATGGGGAGCCCCCAGGCCGAAAACCGCATACGTGCGGTCGCCCAGGGCCCCATGCTGCAGCACAGCTTCGGCCCCAGAGCGTCGCGCAATTGGCGCAGACGTTTGTCTGAAAAGGACCCCACGCCGACACGGTCAATGGCATTGGTGCGTTTGATCGCCTCGATGAGCGGCCCCACGCAGGCGTCATGCTTGGGATCAATGTTGAAGCGCGTTTCAGGGAATGACCCAAGCAGGTCTTCCATCAACGGGATCGGCTCACGCCCTTCAATAAGAGCGGTTTTGACCGTGGCGAAATCCAGTTTTTCAATGGCGCCCGTTTGATCTGTCACCCGGTCCAGGCGGTCATCGTGAAAGGAGAGCAAAACCCCATCGCGTGTCGTATAGGCATCCGTCTCGATATAGCGGTAGCCCAAATCAACGGCTGCCTGAAAGGCGGCCATTGTATTTTCGGGATAGTCAATCGCGCCACCACGATGGGCAAAGGCGAGAAAACCATCATGTTCAAGATAGGCAAATCTGGCGGGATGTTTTTGAGCGCGAGTCATCCCCGCAGCTTAGAGCGATGCTTGTCGTCCGTCGCGGCCATAAATGTCGTCACGGAAATTGACCACGCCATGCTCGTCGACCCAGGCAGTCAGATACAGCATGTAAACCGGTACCGTCTTTTTAAGCCGCACGTCCTTCCGTGCACCGCTCTTTACGAGCGCATCGACACGCGCACGGTCCCAGCCCTGTGCCTCAAGAAGCCAGGTGGTGAGATCATGCACATCTTCCACACGCACGCAGCCCGATGAGTTGGCGCGCACATTGCGGCCAAACAGACTCTTCGACGGTGTATCATGCAGGTAGACCGCATGTGGGTTCGGGAAGTGAATCTTCACAGTCCCGAGCGAGTAGCGCGGACCCGGGTCCTGGCGGAACAAGAAGGTGCGTTCGTTCACCTCACTCCAATTGACATTGTAGGGATTGACTTCACGCCCGCCGTACCCGCGATAGACGCGCATATTGAGACGCTCGAGGTAGCTCGGGTCGCGGCGCACCTGCGGAAGAATGTCCTTGCGCGCAATTGACTGCGGCACATGCCAGTACGGGTTGAAGGCAAGGAATGTGATCTTCGACGTATATTCCGGGGTCTGACGATCCACCTTGCCGATGACCACGCGGTGACGGCGTTCGACACGGCCATTGGCAACCGCCTCAAGCTTCTGCCCGGCAATATTCACAAAGATGTAGCGGTCGCCCAGAGAGGTGGACAGCTTGTTCATCCGCTTCAGGTTGCGTTCGAGCAAGGCCAGACGCGCCTTGGCAGACATGTTCAGAGCTTCGAGTGTGCGGCGGCCGATCACACCATCCGGCAGCAGCCCGTTGCGCGATTGGAAGCGCTGCACGGCGCGCGTCAGGTCCGCATCAAACACGGTTGGGTTGCCACCCGAGCCCGTGAGATCGCCCGTGGCCAAAAGGCGTTTGCGCAGCAGCGGGACGCGCTGCCCGTCAACGACGCCCTCTTCAAGCTTTCCGCCGCCCGACGGGATACGCTCCCAGCCACCCCATTCGATGATGTTCTTGTACATGGAGATGGCGCGCAGCAACGGCCAGTAGCCGGCGTCGCCGAGAGTTGGCGCATCGGACAGCGGCGCCTTGGCATTCTCAAAATCTTCGATCCGGCGCGGGGCTTCCCACGGATCAATCCAGTCAACCGCCCACGGATCATCAACGAATGTGCTGCTGGGGGCCGCCCGGACAGGTGCGACTTGTGAAGACGCCGACCCGACATTGTCGCCGAAAATGTCATAGGAGCGCGCAGGCTCCGCATTCGCCGCAACAGCAGCAAGCGCACCCAGTGCCATCACGGTGACTGCAAACAGGACAGTTTTGATAAGCGTGCGTGCCAAAACGGTACGATCCCAATTCTATAAGGCGACTAATGGGGGGAACCCATAGAATTCTCCCCGTCAGATGCAAGAATGGGGCAAGAACGCAGCACTTTTCGCGCGTGACCTCTCCCCAGCCTCATTGCCTGCCAAGACCCTCAAACGAATGGCCCCAGCAATGGTTTACCGCTCCCCCAAGCGCACAAAACCACGTTGAAAAACCTAGCGTCCTTTGCCCCCGCCCGCTAGGTAATAGTTTGTTAACCTTATTTTTGATGGCCATGCAGCTTGTCACAGGCGTGGCGGGCACTGATCGTGCATCGCGGCCAGCAGACAACATGACCAGAAGCTGCGCCCAAAAGGCACTCAATTGACTGCACTCACGCTCATAGCCCTGAACCTCCTCGTCGTCGGCATCATCGTCTTCGGCCTGTGGCTGCTCAGCCTGCGCCTGAAAGACGTGAGTTTCGTCGATGCCTTCTGGTCGGTCGGATTCGGGTTGGTCGCGTGGACCACCTATCTTGCGGTTGGCCCGGACCACCCGCGTGCATTCTTGCTGCTCGGCTTCACATCGCTCTGGGCGCTGCGCCACGGACCCTACATGCTGGCCCGGTGGCTGTCGGAGCCCCACGAGGACACGCGCTACCAAGCCATGCGCGCCCGCCGTCCGCATTTTGCGTGGCAGAGTATCTATGTGGTTTTCGGCCTCCAGGGTCTGCTCATTGTCGTGGTCGGCGTCCCGGTGATATTTGGCATCGCTAATGCGCAAGCGCCTCTTGGGTGGCTGGATGCACTGGGTGTGCTCTTGTTCACCGCCGGCTTCATGCTTGAATCGATCGCTGACAGCCAACTCGCCGCCTTCAGGCGCGATGAGGCCAACCAGGGTCAGGTCATGGACAAGGGCCTGTGGCGCTGGTCGCGTCATCCAAACTATTTCGGCAATACGCTGATCTGGTGGGGCCTGTTCGTCATTGCCGCCTCGGACGCTGCAAATCTATGGACGGTGGTCGGACCGATCCTGATGACCTGGCTGATTTTGAGAGTATCCGGTGTCGCGATGCTGGAACACGGCCTGCGCCAATCCCGGCCCGGCTACGAAGCCTATGTGGCCCGCACCAGCGCGTTTGTTCCCCTGCCACCCCGGAAGTAGCAGCAGGGGAAGCAACACTTACAGACGGTAGCGAATCTGGTCGGTCCAGAAGCGCTCAAGGCGGCGCAGCGTCGTGTTGATGACCGACAGATCATCTTCGCCAACTTCACCGACAGGCTGCAGCGACAGCAGATGGCGCTCATAGAGTTCGTCGACCAGCTCGTTGATCTCACGGCCCTTCTCGGTAAGGCTCACACGCACAGAGCGGCGATCCGCTTCCGAACGCTTGTGGTGGATGTATCCGGTGTCCACCAGCTTCTTGAGATTGTAGGACACGTTGGAGCCAAGATAGTGGCCGCGCGTGCGCAACTCGCCCGCCGTCAACTCGGCATCGCCGATATTGAACAGCAGCAGCGCCTGCACGCTGTTGATCTCATCGCAGCCGATGCGATCCAGTTCGTCTTTGATGACGTCAAGCAGGCAGCGATGCAGCCGCTCAACAAAGGTCAGGGTTTCCAGGTAATGGGCTTTAAGAGCCGACACATCCGTTTCGGCGGTCTCGTCTACAGCCACTGCCGCGTTCATACTCATACGTAAACTCCCGGTTTCTTCGACACGCAACCCTCCGTTCTGGAAGGGATTTATCTCGAACACATGAGCAAGTTTACGGATCCCGTCTTAATGGAACGCGAAACCCGTGCAGCAATACATTTAAAAGTTTAACTAAATCACTCCGCGGCAGACGGTATGACGGAGTTGCGTGCCGCGTCGATCATGGCGCCGGAAAGCGTCCCATAAGCCTTGCTCCACGCGTCACGCATGTCAGAGGTAAAGACGTCACCAAGCCCCCGCTCCAGCGTCCATAACAACACCTCGCCTACCGTGTCGTATTGTTCCGGGACAACACCATAATCGCGATGGCGGATTGCGAGAGACTCAGCGGTAGGCAGTATGCTTTCCAGATCATTAAGTCCTGCGACCACGGATGCGAGCATCGACATCAGCATGCGGCCCTGATCCTTCATATCGCGTTGGAACATCGGCTGCACATCCGGCGCAACTTCAAACAACCTTGTATAGAAAATCTCCGCCGCCGTCTCTGCGATCGGCACCACTTTGGCGAAGCTGCGTTGCACCAGTTCGATCTGTTCGGGAGTCATTATTTTTTCCCACACATGAGCGTAATGGGAAACATACCCGTAAAACGTGAATTAAAATTTTACATACCCGCAATGGGAGCAGTTGTACGCGCCCTAAAGATCGCCCCTCAGCATCTTGATGATGCCTGAGAAATCCAACCCGTCCTTGCCGGCCGCCTCCATTAATCCGTACAGCGATGCGGCCTCACTTCCCAGCGGCGTCGGCGCCTGAGACTGGGCCGCAGCCTCCTGCGCCAGCCGAAGATCCTTCAGCATCATCCCCGCAGCAAAGCCAGGCCTATAGTCGTTGTTCGCAGGCGATGTGGGGACTGGGCCCTCTGCCGGACAGTAGCTGGTCATGGACCAGCACTGGCCGGACGCGGTGGACGAAATGTCAAAGAAGGTCTGGGCATCCAGGCCCAGCTTGTCCGCCAGATTGAACGCTTCGGCGGTTCCAATCATCGAAATGCCCAGGAGCATGTTGTTGCAGATCTTGGCTGCCTGGCCATTGCCTGCACCGCCCGCGTGAAAAATATTCTTGCCCATATTCTCCAGAATGGGATTTGCCTGGGCAAATGCATCAGCCTCACCGCCCACCATGAAAGTCAGCGTGCCGCCTTCCGCGCCGCCAACGCCGCCGGACACCGGAGCGTCGACCATGGCAAGACCGCTATCTGCCGCCTGCGCGGCAACTTTGCGGGCGGTCGCCACGTCAATGGTAGAGCTGTCGATGAGCAAGGTGCCTTTGTCGGCCTTGGCAATAACGCCATCGCTGCCGCCATAAACGGCCTCAACATGGCGGCCGGCTGGAAGCATGGACACCACTACGTCAACGCCCGACGCCGCCTCGCCGGCACTTGCAGCAACCAAGGCTCCGGCGTCCTTCAATCCGGCAACAGCAGTCTCACTGAGATCAAACACGGTGACGTTGTGCCCGGCCTTCAGCAGGTTGCGCGCCATGGGGCCGCCCATATTGCCAAGCCCGATAAATCCAATGGTTGCCATGGTCTCGTCTCCCTGCTCGATCTCAGCCAAGCTCAATATCGCCGCCGTCAGCCGGTGCGAAAATCATATCGATGTCGTCAACAGTCACCGCATCAAGCACATCCGGTTTCCATTTGGGCGCATTGTCCTTGTCGATGATGGCAGCGCGCACCCCCTCGTAAAAGTCCGGCCGCTTCATGATGCGCGACACGATGCGGTACTCGACGGTCATGCAGTCCCGGAAGTCAGCCTTGGCCCCGTCGATCATCTGACGATAGGCAACCTTGAGGCTGGTCGGTGACTTCGTGCGGATCGTCGCCGCCTGCGCCTGCGCCCACTCGCCGCCATCCCCATCAAGGTCAGCCAGAATGGCCTCAACACCCGCACCGCTGAAAAGCCGGGTGATATCGTCCTGCAGACCCGCAAGTGGTCCACCGTCGGGTGGCGAAAGCTGGGCGCCCAAAATCGCATCAACATCCGCGTCGGGGACAGTTAGAGCTGCCTCAATGTCATCGAGATTGGCAGAAGGCGCATAATGCGTGGCAATGCCGGCAAAGATCGCATCCGCCGCCTTGAGGCGCGCACCGGTCAGTGACAACCACATGCCGGTTTGGCCAGGCGTGCGCGGAAGGAAGAAGGTTCCGCCAACATCCGGAAACAGACCAATACCCGTCTCCGGCATCGCAAAAGTCGTCTTCTCTGTCGCAACACGGTGTGATCCGTGTACGGAAAGCCCAACACCGCCCCCCATGGTGATCCCGTCCATGAACGCGATGTACGGCTTTGGATATTCCTTGATGAAGGTATTGAGCTTGTATTCCTGATTGTAGAAATCGACTGCCATCGGATCGTCCGACGTGCCCCAGTCGTAGAGCGCACGGATATCACCACCGGCGCAGAACGCACGGTCACCTGCCGCCTTGACGATCACACGCTCAACACGCGGATCATCAGCCCAGGCAATCAACTGCGGATGCAGCGCGTGCATCATGTTGAGCGTAAAAGCGTTGAGGGCCTTGGGGCGGTTCAAGGTGATAACGCCTGCGGCGCCCTTCACCTCAAAGAGAATTTCCGGATCTGACATGAATGGGGCTTACCGGTTCAGCATTTCACGCGAGATGATGACCCGCATGATTTCATTGGTGCCTTCGAGGATCTGATGAACGCGCACATCACGTAGGTGACGTTCCAGCGGATAGTCTTTCAGGTAGCCATAGCCGCCATGAATCTGCAGCGCCTGATTGACAACCTCAAAGCCAGTGTCCGTTGCCAGCCGCTTGGCCATGGCGCAGTGCTGAGTAGCGTCTGGCTCTTTGTTGTCGAGCTTCATCGCCGCTTGCCGCAGCAACAGGCGCGCGGCTTCAAGTTCCGTTGCCATGTCAGCCAGCTTGAACTGGGTGGCCTGGAACGTCGCAATCGCCTTGCCGAATTGTTGCCGGTCCTTGGCATAGGCCATCGCCGTATCAAGTGCGATCTGCGCCGTGCCGATCGAGCAGGCACCGATGTTAAGACGGCCACCATCCAGACCCTTCATGGCGATCTTGAAGCCGTCGCCTTCCTGACCGATGAGATTGTCTACCGGCACTCGGCAATCCTCGAAAATGACTGCGGCTGTCGGCTGCGAGTTCCAGCCCATCTTCTTTTCATTGGCGCCGAATGAAAGGCCTGGTGTCCCCTTCTCGACCACGATGCAGGAGACACCTCCCGCACCTTCCTTCCCCGTGCGCACCATGCAAACGTAAACGTCAGATGTGCCGGAGCCTGAGATGCACGCCTTGGCGCCATTCAGTACGTAATGGTCCCCGTCACGCACAGCCCTGGTCTTGAGGGATGCAGCGTCCGACCCGGCACTGGGCTCTGTCAGGCAGTAGCTGGCGATCAACTCCATGCTAGTGAGCTTGGGCAGCCATTTCTGGCGCTGATCTTCATTGCCGAATGTATCAATCATCCACGACGCCATATTGTGGATGGAGATGTAGGCCGCTGTTGATGTACAGCCCTGCGACAACGCCTCAAAGATCAATGCCGCATCAAGCCGCGTCAGTGCGCTGCCGCCAACATCTTCGCGCACATAGATGCCGGCAAAACCGAGGGCCGCTGCCTTGCGCATGGTGTCGACCGGAAAGATGGCGTTCGCATCCCACTCCGCCGCGTGCGGTGCCAGCTCATTGGCGGCAAAATCCTGAGCCGTGTCGAAGAAGGCCCGTTGATCTTCCGTGAGGGCAAAGTCCATCTGCCACAGCGCTCCCGTATCATCATTTTTGTTCGCTTGGACACGGGTTTAGCTAGGCCACACAGGCCCGTCAACGAGGAGCACTTACACCATCTCCGGCTCCGCAATTGCACGGCTTGTCCATGCAAATTGACCAAGGGGAACACTGGGATTGCACTCCCAGCCACTGATAGCCTACCCGCTCTCGACAGTGATGAGCGTGCCGGTTGATAAGACCGCTGACAACATTTTTGGAGTGACCCATGACCCTTTACTCACTGCTCTCGGTCTTCATAACTGTCTTTCTCGCCGAGCTCGGCGACAAGACTCAGATGGCCTCACTCCTGTTTGCAACGAATGAAGACCTCAATCCCTGGCTGGTTTTCGCAGCCGCGTCGCTGGCCCTGACGGCATCAACCGGTATTGCGGTAATTCTAGGTACAAGTGCGGCCAGATATGTGGACATGGTTCCCGTCAGGCTCCTCGCAGGCATCGGATTCATCCTGATCGGCTGCTGGTCTATCTTCAGCCACTTCAGGGCCTGATTGTCCTGATCCCAAGCAAGCGTCAGGATGGTTTGCGGCTGACAATCACTTCGGAGGGAATGCCGCCCGCAACCTTTTTGCAGGCATGCGCGACGTCAAATCCGTCCGGCACGCAGGCGAGAAG
>JBHJJF010000090.1:0-3652 GCA_050042885.1 Candidatus Phaeomarinibacter sp. | reverse complement strand
GAGCCGCCATTGATGGGGATCGAAGAACAGGTATCGGAGTCGTCCATTCCTTTTACAGCGAGCAGCTGCTTCAGGAACTTGTTCCGTACACTGAAAGAACCTGAAAGGGTTTTGTGGGTGTAAGCGTTAGCCGCGAAAGGCTCGATGCCGGCGGACGTACCACCGCGGATGATGGAGATGGACGCGGTGGGTGCGAGGGCTGTCTTGTTGGAGAAACGCTCCATGATGCCGTAGTCAGCCGCATCCGGGCACGGCCCGCGCTCCTTGGCCAGCTTCTGCGAGGCGGCAGAGGCCTGCTCATCAATGTGCTTGAAGATTTTCTTGTTCCAGACCTTCGCCATCACGCTTTCAAACGGGATCATCTTGGACTGGAAGTAAGAATGCAGCCCCATGACGCCCAGGCCGACGGAGCGCTCACGCTCGGCAGCGTAGCGGGCACGTGACATGGCGTCCGGCGCGCGGTCGATGAAGTCCTGCAGGACATTGTCGAGGAAGCGCATGACGTCTTCGACGAAGAGCTCTTCACCTGCCCATTCGTCATAGAGTTCCGCGTTGAGCGAGGACAGGCAGCACACGGCGGTGCGCTCTTCGCCCAGATGGTCCATGCCGGTGGGGAGCGTGATCTCCGAGCACAGGTTCGACATCTTCACGTTGAGGCCGGCGAGCTTGTGATGCTCGGGCACGGCCTTGTTCACGTGGTCACCGAACAGCATGTAGGGCTCGCCCGTTTCGATGCGGGCGGTAAGGATGCGAATCCACAGGTCGCGTGCACCGACGGAGCGCATGACAGCGCCGTCTTTCGGGCTCACGAGCGCCCACTCTTCGTCGTTCTCGACAGCGCGCATGAAGGCGTCGGAGATGACGATGCCGTGGTGCAGGCTCAGCGCCTTGCGGTTGGGGTCACCGCCGGTGGGGCGGCGCAGCTCGATGAACTCTTCGATTTCCGGGTGGTTGACGTCGAGATAGACGGCAGCCGAGCCGCGGCGCAGGGAGCCCTGGGAGATGGCCAGGGTGAGCGAGTCCATCACGCGGATGATCGGAATGATGCCGGATGTCTTGCCGACACCGCCGACCGTCTCCCCGATTGAGCGCAGATTGCCCCAGTAGGAGCCGATGCCGCCGCCCTTGGAGGCGAGCCACACATTCTCATTCCAAAGCCCGACAATGCCGTCGAGGCTGTCGTTCGCTTCGTTCAGGAAGCAGGAGATGGGCAGGCCGCGCTCGGTGCCGCCATTAGAGAGCACCGGCGTGGACGGCATGAACCATAGCTGGGAGATGTAGTCGTAGATGCGCTGGGCATGGGCGTCGTCGTCGCCATAATAAGAGGCCACGCGCGCAAACAGGTCCTGAAAGCTCTCACCGGGCATCAAATACCGGTCAACGAGGGTTTCCCGGCCGAAATCTGTCAGCAGGGCGTCGCGACTGCGATCTACCTCTACCCGGCCGCGCTTTTCGAACTGAACTGCCTGCGTCTGAAACATGACTTCTTCTGTCCCCCTCTATGGGTGCCGGTTGGAGGCCCGCATGCCTCTCAAAAAAACCGTGCCCCTAAATGGCAATCACTTTAAATGCTTCGATCATCCAACCACCCAAACCGGGCTTCTCACATCTGGCTGGACGCCGCGCACACCTCTCCCGCACCGAGAAATACACCTCGGAAAACACTCTTAAACGTCTTAGAAACGACCGTTCTGGCCGGACTGGCAGGCCCGGAAGGAAAACACCCCTTCCGTGATGCCTTGGACTCCCGTTTTGAAGTCCGCCGCACCCGGTGCCAATACGAGATATAGTATCTGCAGGTGTTTGACCGTCAAGTGATTGTGTCAGTCTGTTAACGAAAAAAGGGCGCGCAAGGCCCATTGACAGGTCGGCAAATCAGCGCTCCGCCGCTTGGTTAACGGGATTGGGCGCGAAAACTTTTTTCCACTGAAAAAGCAATTGGTTAACACCCGCGCCCCCGCACCCCATATTTAGCACCCAAAACACAACATGTAGTGTGTGCGAACACCTCAATCGCTCCACCTATGGTCGCAAATTGTTAATGAGAGACCTGAGAACCAACCCGTTTGGCACCACTTATCCACAAGCCTATCCCCGTTAACGGGGGTAGGCGCGCCGATGATTGCTCCCTATGTGCAGCAGGACGTTGAATCGACGCAGTTCCATGGCAGACTGGGCCAAACCAGACACGACCCGACCCTCTTTGCGACCTTTCAGGAGCCCTTCGCCCCCGATGCCGGACATGTCTTCCACAGCCGCGCGCCGCGAAAACTATCCAGAGATTTCCCCGTACCGGACCGGACGCCTCAAGGTCTCAGATATCCACGAGATCTACTATGAGGAATGCGGCAACCCGGACGGCAAACCGGCGCTGGTGCTGCATGGCGGCCCGGGCGGTGGCTCCAACCCGACCATGCGCCGCAGCCACGATCCGGACACCTACCGGATTATCCTGTTTGACCAGCGCGGCTGCGGAAAATCGACGCCTTATGCGGATTTGCGCGAGAACACGACCTGGGACCTGGTAGCGGACATGGAAAAGCTGCGGGTGCATCTGGGAATCGAGACCTGGCAGGTAACGGGCGGTTCCTGGGGCTCGGCCCTGGCGCTGGCCTATGCGGAAACCCACCCGGACCGGGTCACGGAAATGGTGATGCGGGGCATCTTCACCCTGCGCCAGGGCGAGCTGGACTGGTTTTACGCGGGCCGTATCGGGCAAAACGGCACGGCTGCCCTCTATCCGGAAGCCTTTGAAAAATATGTGGCGCCCATTCCTGAGGATGAGCGCGATGACATGATCTCCGCCTATTACAAGCGCCTGACCAGTGATGACGCGGCTGTGCGCCTTGAAGCGGCACGGGCCTGGAGCAAGTGGGAAGGCTCCACTCTCTCCCTGCTGCCGGACCCTGACCGCGAAGCGCGCTTTGGGTCAGATGATTTTGCCGAGGCCTTTGCCCGCATCGAATGCCACTACTTTATCAATGAGGGGTTCTTTGACGCAGACGGGCAGCTGATTGCCAATGCGGGGCGGCTCAAGGACATTCCGTGTGTGCTCGTTCAGGGCCGTTACGACGTGGTAACGCCTGTCATGACAGCATGGGCGCTGAAACAGGCGTGGCCGGAAGCGGAGCTGAAGATCGTGCCGGATGCCGGACACACAGCAACGGAGCCGGGCATCGTGCATGAGTTCGTGACAGCGACAGACAGGTTCAGATGAGCAATGACTTGCAATGAGCAGTGATGGCCCGTTGCGGTCGGGCATCGGCGCTCACAGGCCCGAAGGGCTTCAGATTCCCGGCCACAAAAGGGTCGACAATGACAGCGGGCAGACCCGCACAACGACAAACGAAAGCAGTATCATGCGTCAGTTCTTCAGCACCATCGCGGGCGTTTTGACTGCGCTTCTTATTGCGGGCTGCGTTATCCCGGGCATTCTTGTGGCGATGATTGCCTCGTCGGTGACACCGCAGCAGGACCCCCTGCCCGACAACAGGGTGGTGATGATTGATCTGGCGGAGCCGGGCTATCAGGAACCGGTACAGAACTTTTTTGCGTTCGCTGATGGGTACAATTTCCTGACGCTGGCAAGCCTGCATGACGGGCTGAAGCGGGCAGCGGACGATGACAGCGTGGACGCGCTCTACATCCGCGG
>JBHJJF010000089.1:0-8978 GCA_050042885.1 Candidatus Phaeomarinibacter sp. | reverse complement strand
CCTGTGGATCACCTGACGTCGCGCGGGCGGCCGCCTGTGCATCCGGCTTGGTGCCGTCTGCGTTGGCTGGTGTTGCTTCCGCTTTCTTGGCGTCGCCTGATGTCGCTGAAGCTGCAATCGCTGAAGCGCTTTCAGCTGTCTTGGCTGCTGTGCCATCTGATGCTGCTTTGGTTTCCGCAGCCGTCGGTACCGCACCCTGCTGAAGAGGTGTTGCCTCTTCGGCGGTGGCGGCCTGAGCGGCTATGGATGCCTGCGCGTCGGTATCAACACTTACGGCATCTGCGTCCTGCGTCGGCCCACTTTCTTCAGCGCCGACGAGTGTTTCCGTTACAGCGACCTGCTGAGACACGATCTCTTGTGCCGTCTCTACCGAGTCGTCATCGGCAGCGGCGGTGTCCTTCTCACCAGCCTCATCGGAAGCGCGTTCCTCGCGGGCATCTTCTTCCTGCGCCTTCTCCGTACGGGCTTGTTCTGCGCGCGCGTCTTCAGCACGATCGCTTTCGGCACGGGCAGCAGCGTCGCGGGCGTCTGCCTTGCGGGTGTCTTCTGCACGGGCTTCATCGGCGCGGCGTTCTCGTGCGCGCTCCTCTGCCTGGCGTGCGTCTTCCGCGCGGGAGGCGCGCAGTTCCTCGGTGAAGCGGCCATCATCTTCCGCGCGGCGTGGTTCCGCGTTTTTGGCCTGCACACCTGCTTCCGCCTTGCGGGCCTGGCTGGCGATGAGTGTCTCAGTCGTTGTCATCCGGTTTATCCCGTGTCTCTTGTCGTGCCCCGACGCCCGGAAACGCTGCTTTTTGCAGGTATGGGCGCAATTTCTCGTGGATGTATGAGCAAGGGAGGGGCCAACCGGTATTTTGCACCCTAATGGCAGAAAAGCTGGAGTTTTGATCGTTTCAAGCCCGCTCCGGGCAGGCAGAACAGCCCCCAACCCGGTAAAAGATGCCGGGCAAAGGCGGCTGTTGCCGGGTTTGGCCCAAGTGGGCTGCCGGTTTGGCTTGCTGCGGAAAGAAGGACCGGTATAGTCCCGCGCCATGACGCTTAGTGATGTTGAGACAGCGCCCCTGGATGACCTGCCGCCGGTTATCCCCGGCAAGGCCCCCAGCGAGACGCGCGTGGTGGTTGCCATGTCCGGCGGGGTGGACAGCTCCGTGACGGCGGCGCTGTATGCGCAGGCCGGCTATGATGTGGTCGGCATCACGCTGCAGCTCTATGACCACGGCGTCGCCATCCAGAAGAAGGGTGCGTGCTGCGCGGGGCAGGACATTCACGACGCGCGCCGGGTGGCGGAACGTCTGGATATCCCGCACTACGTTCTGGATTATGAAAGCCGCTTCAAGGACTCCGTGATGACGGATTTCGCGGACGCCTATGCGCGCGGGGAAACGCCCATTCCCTGCGTGCGTTGCAACGAGCGGGTGAAGTTCCGGGATCTGATGGAAACGGCGCGCGACCTCGGCGCTGATGCCTTGGCGACGGGGCATTACGTGCAGCGCTTTGCAGGTGCTGCCGGGGACGGGGACATCCATGCCCAGTTGCACCGCGCGGTCGATGACAGCCGTGACCAGAGCTATTTTATGTTCACGACAAAGCCGGAGCAGCTTGAGTTTTTGCGGTTTCCGCTCGGCGGTCTGCCGAAGGACGAAACGCGGGCGATCGCGCAGCAATTGGGACTGGAAGTCGCCGCGAAGCCGGACAGGCAGGACATTTGCTTTGTGCCGGACGGCAAATATGCGCAGGTGGTGGAGCGTTTGCGGCCGGAAGCTGCTGAGCCCGGCGACATTGTGCATATGGACGGCCGGGTGCTCGGCACACACCAGGGCATCATTCGCTATACCATTGGTCAGCGGCGCGGGCTTGGCATCAGCGACACGGAAGCCGGCGGTGAAAATGCTGAGCCATTGTTCGTCGTGCGGTTGAACCCGGAGCAGCGGCAGGTGATTGTCGGGCCGCGGTCCGCGCTTGGTGTCACGACTGTCTCGCTGACAGATGTGAACTGGCTGGGTGATGCAGACCTTGGTGACGTCCCCATTGATGTCGTGGTGAAGGTGCGGTCTACAGGGCGGTTGCTGGCTGCGCAGGTGGTTGCGTCAGAAGGTGGCGCAACGGTAACGCTTGTCGCTCCAGAAGAAGGTGTGTCACCGGGGCAGGCCTGTGTCTTCTATGACCCCGCCGATGGCAGCCGTGTATTGGGCGGTGGCTGGATACGCCGCACGTCGTGACGTGCGCGCCGTCGATTGACCTCGCTCAAATCGACGGTTTCCCTCTTTAAATCGCCAAACTCTGCCGTTACCTGAAGGGGATGACAGGCAAAACTCAGGCGTTGGACGAGAATGCCGTGCGGCGCGCCTATGCGCGCGGGGCCCGGTTCTATGATGCAGTTGTTGGCCCGGTGACCGATGTGGGGCGCGCTGCGGCTGTTGCCGCTGTCAATGCTCTGGCGCGCAAACACGCGGGCGATGCTCCCATGTCGGTGCTTGAAGTGGGGGTGGGATCGGGGTTGTCGCTCCCGGGCTATGCTCGAACAGCGCGCATTACGGGCATCGACCTTTCTTCAGACATGCTGGCGCTCGCGCGCCGCCGGGTGACCGAACAGGCGCTGGGCCATGTGGCAGCGCTGGAGGAAATGGACGCCGGTGCGCTCACCTTCGAGACCGGCAGCTTTGACTGCGCGGTGGCGATGTATGTGATGTCTGTTGCCCCTAACCCGGAAGCGGTGCTGGATGAGCTGGCGCGGATCACCCGGCCTGGCGGTGAAGTCGTGATCGTCAATCACTTTGCCAAGGCAGATGGCTGGGTCCTGTGGTTTGAACGCAAGCTGGAGCGGGCCGCTGCCCTCATTGGCTGGCACCCGGCCTTTGGGCGCGAGCGGATGCTGAATCACCCCGACCTGGAGCTGGTTCGGGAGCAACCGCTTGGATTGTTGGGTATCTTCACGCTGATGCGGTTTCGCAAACGCAGCTAGATCTACTTGGTCTTGGCGAAGGAAATTGGAGCAAATTGCTCCGGATATGGTCGATTGCTTGACACCGGCTGGAAGCGGCGTCTATATGCCCCTCTTTCCGGCGCGCCATACCTTTCGAAAACCCGGTTTTCAGCGGTTTTTGACGTGGCAGCGTGCAGGCAAGTGTGGCGGAGTAGCTCAGCTGGTTAGAGCAGCGGAATCATAATCCGCGTGTCGGGAGTTCAAGTCTCTCCTCCGCTACCATTTCCCCCTATTTGATTTGAGATTGCTGTTTCCGCGGCCTCGCCGGTCGCATTGACGGGCAGCGTGGTGTCGGGAGAATGCGGCCACACGCCATTTACACTTCAGACCCTGAGGCCTCATGTACAGCTATAGCGAAAACTCTCTTGTTCTTCAGGACAAGCTGCGTGCCTTTATGGATGCGCATATCTATCCCAATGAAAAAGCCTATGCAGAAGCGCTGGCGGCGGCGCCCAACCGGTTTGCACCGGTGCCGTTGATGGATGAGCTGAAGGCCAAGGCGCGGGCGGGGGGTCTGTGGAACCTGTTTGTGCCGCCGGAATATGCTCAGTATTCGGAGCATGGGGGCACCAGCAATTTCGACTATGCACCGCTGGCGGAAATCATGGGGCGGGTGATCTGGGCACCGGAAGTCTTCAACTGCAATGCGCCGGACACCGGCAACATGGAAGTCTTCATGAAATATGCGACGCCGGCGCAGCAGGAGCGGTGGCTCACACCTTTGCTGGCCGGCGAGATCCGCTCGTCCTATGCGATGACAGAACCCGATGTGGCGTCGAGTGATGCAACCAACATCCAGTTTTCCATCACGCGTGAGGGCGATGAGTGGGTGCTCAACGGACGCAAGTGGTTCATCACCAATGCCATGTATGAGCGCACGAAGATTCTCATCGTCATGGGCAAGTCAGACCCGGACAATGAAAGCCGCCACAAGCAGCAAACGCAGGTGCTGGTGCCCAAGGACACGCCCGGTATCACGCTCATCCGCCCACTGACGACCCTTGGCTATGACGATGCGCCGCTTGGTCACGCAGAAATCGTCTTTAAGGATGTGCGGGTACCGGCTGAAAATGTGCTCCTGGGCGAAGGGCGCGGTTTTGAAATTGCCCAGGGGCGGCTTGGGCCGGGGCGCATGCATCACTGCATGCGGCTGATCGGGGCCGGGCAGCGATCGCTGGAGCTGGCGTGCAACCGGGTGCTGAACCGGGAGACCTTCGGGCGTCCGCTGGCGAAGCATCAATCGGTGCGCGAGGAGATTGCCAAGTCGTTTTCGGAAATCGAGATGGCGCGACTGCTGGTGCACCGCACGGCGCAGTCCATGGATGAGAAGGGGGCGCAGGAGAGCCGCGATCTCATTGCGGCCACCAAGACGCAGGTGCCAATCATGATGCAGACGGTCATCGACCGCTGCATGCAGATGCATGGTGCCGGGGGGCTGACTGAGGACTACCCCATGGCGGAGCATTACAATTATGCGCGGTGGTGCCGTCAGGCGGACGGGCCGGACCAGGTGCATCTGATGACTCTGGGCAAAATGGTGATCGAGCGGTTCGGTCTCTAATTGCCAGCTGGTGACCTGAACAAAAAGAGGCCCGCGCCAGATATCCCGGCGCGGGCCTCTTGCGTTGAGTGGTGTTGGTTCGCCTAGATGTCTTTCTGCGGGCAGACGAGGAACTTCTGGCCGGTGGTCTTGGCCTGATAACTTGAGACGATGTCTGACTGCAGGGCTTCGGACAGAGAAATCTCGTCAGTGTAGTGGCTGGCGAAAGTTGTCTTCAGCTCGTTCGCCACACGGGTGCGCAGGCGCGCGGCGACTTCAAGGCCTGCCTTGGCGAGGAAGTTTGGCAGCAGCCAGCCGCCGACGCCCCATGCCATGCCGTAGCCGCGGGTCAGCACGGTTGGTGACAGGTCCAGACCGCCATAGAGGAAGACCTGCTTGTGGGCGACGGACCCATAGATGCTGTAGGCGCCCGGTGTGCGGGCGGCGGCCCCTTCCATGGCACTGAGAATGGTGGAGGCGAGTGTGCCGCCGCCGGTTGCGTCGAATGCCAGCGTGGCACCAGTTGCGTGCACGGCGTCTGTCAGCTCGGCAAGGAAGCTGTCGCTGCTGCTGTTGACTATGTATTTGGCCCCCAGGTTCTCGAGAATCCTGGCCTGTTCGGGCTTGCGCACGATGTTGACCAGATCAATGCCTTCGCCCTGACAGATGCGGTTGAGCATCTGGCCAAGGTTGGAGGCCGCCGCGGTGTGGACAAGAGCCGTGTGGCCATCCATGCGCATATTCTCGACCATGCACAGGGCTGTCAGCGGGTTGACGAAGCTTGAGGCGCCATCCTTTGCGGTGTCGCCATCATGCAGCGGCATGCACATGATGGCGTCAACACAGCGGTACTGGCCATACATGCCGCCGCCCATGGCAGCCACCGTCTAGCCCATCAGTGCCTGGGCTTCCTTGTCGTCGCCAGCTGCGACAACCGTACCTGCGCCTTCATTGCCGACAGGCAGCGGCTGACCGATGCGGGCTTTCATGATGCGCATGCCCTGCTCTGAAACAGGTGCAGAAAGCGTTGTCGTTGCTCCGGACCCGGATGAGGCTGCCTTGTCGACACTGGCCGCACCAAACATGACGCCCAGATCGGACGGGTTAATCGGCGTAGCTTCAACCTTGATGATGACCTGACCGGGCTTGGGGGTCGGCATCTGTTGCTCGACCAGCTCCATCTTCAACTCGCCGGCTTCGGTCAAGGTAGACAGCATCTGCAGATAGGTTGCGGGCAATGACATAGTGAACCTCATTAATTCAGTTGGAATTGCAAGTTGCGCGGACGCTAGCACGGCATTGCGTGCTGTCGAGGACTTTCCGCGCTGTCAGGAACCCTGTGTTCAGGAGGTCTTGCCGACGATTACGACGGGCATGGGCATGATCTTACCGGTCTGGATCAGCGTGCCGACTTCAATCATTTCATCGGGTGCGCCTGAGCATCCGGGGGAAGGCGACATGTGGATTGGCGCACAGCAGGCGGCGCATCTTGCGCATTTATTGCGAATAGTTATTAATAACAGAAAATGGACGAGGCGTGACGAATGACAATGCAGCATGCAGAAGATGCGCGTTTTACCGCGAAAGGCCATGTGCCGTTTGAAGATGCACAGGCGGTGACGCTTGAAATTGTGGAACATCTGAAGAGCCATAATCTTGAGGCTGTTGTGCAGGCGGATGGCCGATACCAGTTCAGGTTCTCGGACAATACGATCCTCATCGGTCATAACACCGGCACTGTGTCATATGAAATTTCCGCTGCGAGCGAGAATGGCTTGCTGCTGCTGCGCGCGGGGGCTGCCCGACAGGTGGCGCAGGTGGATGCGTCTGCGCCTGATCGCATGGTCTGGGAAGATGGCGGTGTTCAGGAAGGGCTGCCTGAAAACTTCCGGGAGTTGCGCCTTGTACACAAGGACCAGCTGAGCTCTCAGCTCATGCGGTTGACGTTTGAGGGCCGGGATCTCGATATCTTTGCGTCCACCGGTCTGCACATTCGGTTTTTCATGCAGAGCGATCCGCGCCGGACGCCTGTGTGGCCGATCATGCGCAGCAGCGGGGCCATCGCCATGCCCAGGGTGCCGGATGCGCTTCACACACGCGTCTATACAATTCGGAATGTTCGACCAGAGAAAAACGAAGTGGATATTGACTTCGTCATCCATGCCACAGGTGTTGCCACCAAGTGGGCCATGTCAGCGCAACCGGGGGCATTGGCGGGGATGACGGGTCCCGGCGGTGGTTTTATTCCTCCGTCTACGGACTGGCTGTTGATGGGGGGGGACCTGACAGCGACACCGGCACTCTGCCGCCTGCTCGAGATGTTACCCGACGATGCACGCGGAGAGGCTTTCCTTACGATCCCCGGTGATTTTTCCGGTGCGGTGTGCGCATCTGCACCTCAGGGGGTCAAGGTTCACCCGGTGGCAACCGGTCTTGATCCATCTGCACTGGTGAATGCCATGCAGAGCATCAGGTATCCGGACTCCGGAACGGTTTATGGCTGGTTCGCCGGGGAGTTTGATCAGGCCCAGGCAATGCGCCGCTATTTCAAATCTGATCTGGG
This sequence comes from Candidatus Phaeomarinibacter sp., assembly GCA_050042885.1. GTDB lineage: Bacteria > Pseudomonadota > Alphaproteobacteria > CGMCC-115125 > CGMCC-115125 > Pyruvatibacter. Next base: position 1,895 of record JBHJJF010000089.1, on the reverse strand, counting down.
GTTGCCAAAGACACACCAGCTGTCGGTGGCTTACTGGCGACAGGGGCAGGCAGGCGAATAGGGCTTCGGTCACATAAATACCCGAACCAGCATAATTGCTATTGCGAATTATTATCGATAATGCCACAGTGTCTTCGGTGCTTTTGCATCATCCCTAAGGGGTAGTCGTGGCGTGGCAATAAGGCCGTTTGGCCCTGATGAAACGGTAGTTGGATCCTCCCGCTTTGTTTGTCCTACAGGTGTTTCTGGCACCTGAATTGCCACGCCGCGGCTCTCCGAAATCAACACTGGTAACTACGGAAGAATCTGCATGTGTGCTTACCCTGCGGATGGCAGCAGCCCTTTTGTGGATGGGGTTTTCCTGCCGGACTTTGGCCTTGGAACCGGCATCGCTGTCTGGGCGTTTCGCGCCTGTGCGTCGGGCCACAGCAAGTGCCCTCCGGTCACGCGCGGATTTGACCACGCATTCGGAGAGCGCGGGGCAGAAGCCCTTGCGGATATCATGCAGCTGGTCCGCATTTTCGGCTATGCCGGCCGCCGCCATATCAGCATTGCCATGCCCGGCTGCGGCCGCATGACGTCAGATGAACTGTCGCTGGCGGCCATGCTTGCCGCCGCGCAGGCGGGTGAGCCGGACGAGCGCGACGCTCATGCCACATGGCTGTTCGGATGCCACCCTGAACCACATGTGGGTGACGTCGTGGAGCGGATTGCCCAGGTGTTCAGCGAGTATGAGCTGCCAATGGACCGGCCTGATATCTCCGTCGATGTGGCGAACGCGCCACTTGACCGGCACCCGCCGGCGCTTGTGGCGCTGGAAGGTGGACGGGCCTAGCTATAATCCCATCTGTTTGACCTATGTGTTGCCTGCTTGCGACATAGTTGCCTGCACCCCCATTGCGCAGACTGGGCTGTGTTAGTCTGGTGCCGCAAGTGATTTGGATGCCCATTCGGGCTGCCAGCGGGGACAAGACGATATGACGATCCAGGATCGGTCTTTGGATGCTGCCGATGGGCAGGGTCACTCAGTGCGGTGGTCTGGGTTCAGTACCATCGTCAGCTGGGTCTCTTGGCCAGCCCTGATGATTACCTGCATCACGCTGACGGCCGTCGGCATGGCAAATGACCAGCCGATACTGGGGTTCAACGGCGCCTATGTCCTGCTGGGCGTGACGCTGCTTGTGCTTGAGCGGCGGATGACTCACGAGAAGAGCTGGCTCGACAGTGATGGGCAGACCTTCGCCAACATTGCGCACTCGCTGCTTAACAATGGCATGGTGCTGGCGGCGGCGGCTGTGACGACACTCATTGTTGTGGTTGAAGCGGTGGACCCGCAGCCGGGCTTGCTGTGGCCGACGCAGTGGCCGCAATGGGCGCAGATCATTCTGGGTCTTCTTATTGCCGAGTTCGGTTTTTACTGGGCGCACCGGCTGGCGCATGAAGTGTCGTGGCTGTGGCCGTTTCATGCTGTGCATCACTCGGTGACGCGGCTGTGGGTCATCAATACGGGCCGGTTCCACTTTGTGGATACGGCGCTGAGTGTGGCGCTGAGCCAGCCGCTGCTCTATCTCGCCGGGGCGCCGGTGGAAGTCTTCATGTGGGTGGGGGCGATCACCGCGTTCAGCGGATTGCTGACCCCCACCAATGTCACCATGCGGGCGGGATGGCTGAACTACGTGTTCAACACGCCGGAGCTGCATCGCTGGCACCACTCCAAGGTGGCGGCGGAGGGCAACTCCAATTATGGCGAAGTGCTTGTGGTCTATGACCTGCTGTTCCGCACCTGGCTGCTGCCGGACCGGCGGCCGCCGGCGGATATCGGTATCCGTGAAGAGATGCCCGCGGGCTTTGGGGGCCAGCTGGCCTATCCGTTCCGCACATTGAAGGCGATGCGC
>JBHJJF010000088.1:0-15837 GCA_050042885.1 Candidatus Phaeomarinibacter sp. | reverse complement strand
CGGGTGCTGACCGCTGAGTCCCGAAAAAATCGAACCCTTCGATCCCGATACGGTGCAGTTCCGTCTGCAGCAGAGCAATGGCGGCTGGCATTGTCGTCGCGCGGGAAAGCCCGTCCGAAAACGCTTCCATCTGATCCTTCAGGGTGCTGATACGCATCATGAAACCGCAAGAAAACACTGTATACTTGGCAACCTACACCGCTTTTTGCGCCCCACGCCACCGGCAGAGAAGGTCACTTGATGAACCGCAAGTTGCGTATTGGTATTCTGACAGGCGGTGGCGACGTGCCGGGGCGCAATCCGGCGATCCAGCAGGTGACGCGCGAAGCCTGCACGCGCGGGTGGGACGTGGTTGGCATCCGCAATGGCTGGTCCGGTCTTCTGGGCGTCAATCCGGACGATGACGCGACGCAGGCCAAGTGCCTTATGCCGCTCGACCTCCAGACCACCCGCGGCATTGACCGGTTTGGGGGAACGGTGCTGCATACAGCCCGCCTTCACCCGGACACGGTGCGTGAAGTGGACATGCCGGACTTCCTGCAATCCTCGGCACAGTATGACGAGCGCCGCTGGGCGGACATGACACCGCATATCCTCAAGGTTATCGAGCATCTGAAGATCGACGCACTGGTGCCCATCGGTGGCGACGGGACGATGAGCTATGCAGCGCGGCTGGGGGAAGAGGGGGTGCCCGTTCTCGCCATACCCAAGACCATGGACAATGATGTTCAGGGGACGGATGTCTGTATCGGCTTTCCAACAGCTGTCACGCGCTCGATCCAGACAGTGCACGACATCCGCAGCACGGCCGCCGCCGAACAAAGCATCGGCGTCATCGAGCTGATGGGACGCCACTCAGGTGAAACGGCACTCATGGCCGGGCATCTGGGATCGGCGGACCGCACAGCGATTGCCGAAGTACCCGTTGATGTGGCGGCTCTGGGTGCGCTTTTGCAGCGTGACATCGCGGATGGTGACGACGCCGGTGCCGTTATGGTGATTTCGGAAGGCGCGACTTTGGAAGGCCTTGACGTCGAGAGGACGAGCCAGCCGGTGCGAACAGACAAGTTCGGAAACAAGCGGCTGGGCGGCGTCGGTGAAATTCTTGCGCGCGATCTATCTGCCCGCCTGGGCGTGCCGGCGTTCTCCCTGCAACTGGCCTACCTCATGCGCGCGGGGGCTCCTGTCTCGCAGGACAGCATGATCGCCCGCGCCTTTGGCACGCTGGCCGTAGAACTCATGGCCTCAGGCCAGATGGGGCGCATGACCGGTCTGCAGGACGGGCGCTATACCTCGGTGCCCATTGCGCGCACCGGCGAAGGGGCGGCACAGGTGGACGTGGACCGCTTCTATGATACGGCCACCTTCAAGCCGCGCATCACCCAACCGGGCATTGCCCAGTCACTCAGTTTTTAGGCGCGGGGAGGGCAGCAATGCGTATCGGTGTGCTCACGGGCGGTGGCGATGTGCCCGGCCTCAATCCGGCGATCCAGACCATCACCCGGCAGGCCGCCGACCTGGGCTGGGAGATCGTCGGTATCAGGCGCGGATGGTGTGGCCTGCTCGAATTCGATCTGAATGATGCAGAAGCGTCCGCGACGACATGTCTGTCTGCGCTGACCCCTGCGTCAGTCCGCACGATCGACACGCTCAACAGCACTGTGCTTCAGACCTCGCGCACAACACTGTCCACCCTGGATGCCAGGACCGCACATATTCTCAAGGTGATCGAGCACCTTGAGTTGGATGCACTGATCGCCATCGGCGGTGTGCATACGCTGGCCTATGGCGCGCGGTTGCAGGCAGAAGGGGTCAAAATCAACACGATCCCCAAGACCATGGACAATGATGTATTCGGCACCGATTACTGCATCGGTTTTTCAACCGCCGTGTCGCGGTCGGTCGACGCCATCAATGCCCTGCGCACACCCGCCGGCAGCCATGAGCGCGTCGGCTTTGTTGAGCTGTTCGGCCGCAAATCCGGTGAGACGGCGCTGATGTCCGGCTATCTCGCAGACGCCCGCCGCGTGCTCATCGCCGAAGTGCCGTTCGACATGGAGCGTCTTGCGGACATGCTGATGAAGGACCGCGCCGACAATCCGTCCAACTACACCATGGCGGTGATTTCCGAAGGCGCGCGGATCGAAGGCAGCAATGCCGTGGAATATGGTGATTTGGACGCCTCGGGCGAGCGACGGCTCGGCGGCATCAGCGATACGGTGAGTGAGGAATTCAAGCGGCTGACCGGTGCGGGTACGATCTCGCAAAAGCTTGCCTATCTCATGCGCACCGGCACACCGGACGCGCTGGACACCATGGTTGCCCGCAGCATGGGCGCCCGCGCCGTGCAACATCTCCAGCAGGGGGAGGCGGGCGTGATGATGGCGGTGCGTAACGGCGCCTATGAAAGCGTGCCCGTTTCAACCTGCACCGAAGGCCAGCGGCGCGTTGATGTGGCGGCCTATTATGACGCCAACGAATACCGGCCCAACATCCACAACATCAACGAAAAGCCGATGTTTCTGGGCTGACAAGAACAAGAGGGAACGACACATGACCAGGACATTTTTGGCCGCTATGGCGCTGGCCGCCCTGACAGCACAGCCGCTCGCCGCAGCGGATGTCACCTATCACTCCTCGGGCGCCTTTGAAGCTCAGAACCTGCCATTCACAGAAGCAGTGGAAGCAGCCGGACTGGTCTTCCTCTCCGGCCAGATCGGCGTCAAGCCAGGCACGCTGGAGCTCGTCGAAGGCGGCATTGAAGCCGAAGCTCGGCAAACCATGGACAATATCGGTGCGACGCTCGCCGCCGCCGACCTCACCTTCGCCGACGTCATCAAATGCACCGTGATGCTGGCGGACATGGCCGACTGGCCCGCCTTCAATGAAGTCTATGTCGAGTATTTCGACGCTCCATACCCGGCCCGCTCCGCCTTCGGCGCCAGCGGCCTGGCACTTGGCGGCAGCCTCGAAGTCGAGTGCATCGCGGCGCGGCCGTAGGCGAGAGGCGATTAGCTGCTCTTACCCTCTCCCCTTGCGGGAGAGGGAGGGCCCCGCGCCCATAAGGGCGTGGGAGGGTGAGGGGGGTGAGCCTCAAGGCTGCACTCTACCGTGACGGCTGTCACCCTCACCCGGCGCTGACGCGCCGACCTCTCCCGTCAAGGGAGAGGTGTGGTGGCATGTCATCCGCCCAGCTACCCTTCGTCCAGCTCGGCGGCTTCAGCCAGCATCTCCGGCAGGCCGATGATCTCGTTGTAGCCCTGGAAGGTCACACGGTCTTCGCCGTCGGGGAGTTTGCCGTTTGACAAGACTGCTCCGTATACGTCCTGAAGGCGCTTTGTGATGGCGAGGAGGGCGGTGACGGGGAAGACGGCGAGCTTGTAGCCCATTTGCTCTAGCTCTTTGGCGGTGAGGTAGGGCGTCTTGCCGTCTTCCACCATGTTGGCGATGAGGTGGGTGTCGGGAAAGGTCTCGCAGATTTTGACGAGTTCTTTTTCAGTGCGCGGCGCCTCGACAAACAGGATGTCAGCGCCTGCTTCCACAAAGGCTTCGGCGCGCTTGAGAGCATCTTTCATGCCGTTCATGGAGCGCGCATCCGTGCGCGCCATGATCTTGAAGTCTTGGCTCTCGCGCGCATCAACGGCGGCACGGATCTTGGCGGCGGCGTCTGCTGTCGCCACCACTTCCTTGTTTTCCATGTGGCCGCAGCGCTTGGGAAAGACCTGATCTTCCAGCTGGATGCAGGCGGCACCCGCACTTTCATAAAGCCGCGTCAGCCGTGCGGCATTGAGCGGGCCGCCATGGCCGTTGTCCCCATCGGCAATCAGCGGTGCGGGCAGGGCGGAGGCCGCCAGCGCGCGCACCCGGTCTGCCATTTCCGTTGCGCTCATCAGGCCGATGTCGGGCACGCCAAGGGTGGACCCCGCAGCGCCGAAGCCCGTCATGTAGACGCACTCGGCACCTGATTGCGTGGCGATCTTGGCCGACAGCGCGTCATAGGCGCCGGGGGCAACAATGATGCCCTTGCGCTTCAATCGCCGGGCGAGAGCTTTGGCCCCATTGGGTTTTGAAGACTTGGACATGGTGGGCGCCTTCGCGAGCGGTCAGGGTGATGGGAGCTATGCGGCAGGTGAGGTTTTGTCACCGTGCCCGTCTCTGATAGCGTTTGAGGACCCGCACCGGCAAGTAGGGCTGGTTTGCGAGCAGGAGTTTGCCGCTATGACACCACCTGATGATCTTGGGCCCACAAATACCCCTAACGATCTTGATGCCTTCTGGGTGCCGTTCACGCCTAACGCCGAATTTAAGAAGCGGCCGCGCCTCGTCGCCCGTGCGGAAGGCATGCACTACTATACGCCCGAAGGCCGGGCCATTCTGGACGGCACGGCGGGCCTGTGGTGCGCCAATGCGGGCCATTGCCGCCCGTCCATCGTCGAGTCCATTCTAAAGGCGTCGGCTGAACTCGACTTCGCACCGTCCTTCCAGTTTTCCCTCCCCATGGCGTTTGAGCTGGCGTCTCGTATCGCGGCCCTCGCGCCGGGGATCCTCAACCATGTGTTCTTCGGCAATTCAGGGTCCGAGGCTGACGACACGGCGCTGAAGATTGCGCTGGCCTATCACCGCGCGAGGGGCGAGGGCTCTCGCACCCGGCTGATCGGCCGCGAGCGCGCCTATCACGGCACCGGCTTTGGCGGCATTTCGGTGGGCGGCATGGTCCTCAACCGCAAATGGTTTTCCGGTGCGATGCTGCCGGGCGTCGATCATCTGCCCGCTACCTATTCCCGTGAGCATCAGGCGTTCACCAAAGGCCAGCCCGAGTGGGGCGCGCATCTGGCGGATGATCTGGAACGGCTTGTGGCGCTGCATGACGCCTCCACCATTGCGGCTGTAATTGTCGAACCCATGGCGGGGTCAACTGGCGTGCTGCCGCCACCGGTCGGCTATCTGGAACGTCTGCGCGAAATCACCAGGAAGCACGGCATTCTCCTCATCTTCGACGAGGTTATTACCGGGTACGGACGATTGGGCGCTGCCTTCGCGGCAGAGCGTTTCGGCGTCGTGCCGGACATGATTACCTTTGCCAAGGGCGTCACCTCGGCATCAGTCCCTCTGTCGGGCGTCATCGTCAGCGAAGACATCTACGACACGTTCCAGGAGAGCGTGGCGGGTGTGGACCACGCCATTGATCTGTTCCACGGCTACACCTATTCGGCGCACCCGCTGGCCTGTGCAGCAGGCCTCGCAACGCTCGACCTCTATCGCGATGAAGGTCTCTTTGAACGCACGGCATCCATCGAGCCGATGTGGGCCGACGCCGTCATGACGCTGAAGGATCATTCACTGGTCCAGGACATCCGCCAGCTTGGCCTGACGGCGGCATTTGACCTTGTTCCTATTGAGGGAGCGCCTGCCAAGCGGGGCTTTGAGGCCATGAAGGCAGCCTTCCATGATCATGACTTCATGGTGCGGGCGACGGGCGACACGATCTGCCTGTCGCCTCCCCTGATCGTCAGCGAGGCAGAAGTGGGCGAGATTGTGGCGCGCACGGGCAGGGTGTTCGACCAGGTCGCGTAAACATCGCTGTATTTTCAGTGGTTTAGGTCATCACGCAGGCGTTACGAGATGTCTGCTTTGTCGCACTTGTGCGCGGGGTTGCTGACGCCCATATCCGGTTCACACCCGGACAACCTCCCGGTTCAGTCAGCATCCCCCTCCCCCCTCGACTGGGCTTATGGACAGGTACTTTTACCGGGCCTTGAGCCCGGTGGCAGCGATGCCGCCGGGCTCTTTTTTGTTTGATTTTCGTTCAAGACCAAAAAGACGGTCAGCCGCCGGAAATGGTCGCGCCGCCATCGATGGTCATGGTCTGGCCGGTCATGAAGGCACCTGCGTCTGAGGCAAGGAATACGGCAGCGCCGGCAATCTCGTCGGGGATGCCGATGCGCTTGAGGGCGGAGCCGGAGGTGGAGGCCTTGAGAATGTTTTCATCGTCCCACAGCGCCTTGGCGAAATAGGTCTTGATGAGACCCGGCGCGATGGCGTTGGCGCGGATACCCTTGTCGCCATATTCAACAGCCAGGTTACGGGCCAGCTGCATGTCGGCTGCCTTGGAAATGGCATAGGCCCCCAGAATGGGTGAGCCCTTGAGGCCGCCGAAGGACGATATGATGGTGATCGACCCTTCACCGCGTTCCAGCATCTGCGGCAGCACCATGTTGCACAGCCAGTGGTTGGACTTGATGTTGACGTCCATCACCTTCTGGAAGGCGTCGTCGGGAATATCTGCCGAAGAGCCAAAATACGGGTTCACAGCCGCATTGCAGACCAGCGCATCGATGCGTCCGAAGGTCTTCATCGTGGCGTTGACCAACTTCTCCAGCTCTTCTTTGTGGGAAATGTTGCAGGGGATGGCCACGGCTGTGCCCTCGCCATGGGCCTCGTTGATTTCGGCAGCGACTTTTTCACAGGCATCCGCCTTGCGGCTGGAGACGACGACCTTGGCGCCATGTTCCGCCATGCGTTTGACGATGGCTTCGCCAATCCCCTTGGTGGAGCCGGTGACGAGGGCAACCTTGCCGGTAAGGTCAAATAGCGACATGAAGATATTCCTTCCTGTTGTGATTATTGGCCGGCAGCGCAGGCAGCGTTTGGCACGCTTTCGTGCTAAACCTGACAGGTAAGACCGGCTGAAAGATGCGGTTTTCGCGGTTTCGGGTGCAGATATAGCAGAACACCCGGACGCACGGCAGCCGGTTTGGAGATTTCGTTCAGGTTGGGTTCATGCACTGAGCTTGAAGCTGAACACAAGGGGATGGAGGGAACATCGTGCTGATGTGCCAGACTTGTCATCCTTGTTGGATTTCACGCCCGATTTAGCGGGTTATGTCACGCCCGGTTTTTCCCGGGCAATGTCAAAGGACGGGACACTCGATGAAAAAGACAGTCGCACTCGTTGCAGCAGCAGCTCTGACGCTCGCCGCCTGCACAACCGACCCCTACACAGGTGAACGCAAGGCCTCCAAGGCTGGTATCGGCGCTGGTATTGGTGCCGCCGTTGGTGCCCTGGGTGGCGCTCTTATCGGCGGTGGCGATACCCGCACCCGTGTGCTGATTGGCGCCGGCGTTGGCGCGCTGGCCGGTGCGGGCGTTGGCTACTACATGGACCGTCAGGAAGCAGAACTGCGTGAGCGCCTGCAGGCCAGTGGCGTGAGCGTGACGCGCGTCGGCGACAACATTCTGCTCAACATGCCGTCCAACATCACCTTTGCGGTCAACCAGTCGGACATCAAGCCGAACTTCTATGAAGTGCTGAACTCTGTCGCCATCGTGCTCGATGAATATGACAAGTCGCTGGTCGACGTGATGGGACATACGGATTCAAGCGGCAGTGCGGAATACAACATTGATCTGTCCCTGCGCCGCGCAAGTTCCGTTGGCCAGTACCTCACCAGCCAGGGTGTTGATGGCCGCCGCCTGCTCGTGAAGGGCTTCGGTGAGGAACGCCCGGTTGCCGACAATTCGACGGATGCCGGTAAAGCCGCCAACCGTCGCGTTGAAATTCAGATTTCACCGCTGCGCGCAACGTCTTAACGCAGCACAGGCCCAAACCAAAAAAGCCCCCGCCGGACACCGGGCGGGGGCTTTTCTGTTTCGACGCGGAGGTGGGCTAGGCGGCGCGCAGCCGTTCGAGCACCGCATCAAGCCGCCCCTGTAAGGCGACTGTGCGGGTATTCATGTCGTCAACGATGCGCGCGATCTCAGTCGCGCTATCGCTTGAGGTACGTGTCTCATCCAGCACTCGGCCAATATTGGTGTCCACACCACCGACGCTCTGGGCTGCCGCATCCGTGTTCTGGCCGATTTCTGACGTCGCCAGCGTCTGCTCTTCAATGGCCGTAGCAATCGCGGCGCTTTCTTCATCGATGGATTGAATGCGCGCGCGAATGGCATCAATGGCGCCGGTCACGGAGCTGGCGCTTTCCCGCATGCTTTCGATGGTACCGGTGATTTCCTCGGTTGCCTTTGCGGTCTGGGAGGCCAGGCCTTTCACCTCGCTGGCCACGACGGCAAAGCCCTTGCCGGCTTCCCCGGCGCGAGCGGCTTCAATGGTCGCGTTGAGAGCCAGCAGATTGGTCTGGCTGGCAATGTCCTCAATCAGGCTGATGACCTGGCCGATCTTGTCCGTTTCCGAGTTGAGCTGCTGCGACGCCGACACAGCAGAGTCTGCTTCATCAACCGCGGATCGGGCAGACCGGCTGGATTCGCCCACCCGGCTTGCGATCTGCGAAATAGATGCGCCCAGTTCTTCGGTTGCCGCCGCGACGATCTGCACATTGCTGGCAGATTCAGCAGAGGCATGGGACACCACTTCACAGCGCTCGCTGGCGGCTTCCGTGGCGGTCCTGACCTGCTCGGCGACTGTGTTCGCCTGGGTAGCGGCCCCACTGACGCTTTGAACAACGCTCTTGACGTCGCTTTCAAGGTCGTCCGCCACCTGCAACATCTGCGCACGGCGGGCTTCTTGCTGGCGCTCGTCTTCGGCTTCGCGCTCCGCTGTGAGAGCTTCGACCTGCGCCAGGGCATCACTCGCCTTGGCGATGGAGGTCTCGGCCGTCCTGAAGCCAGAAATCAACCGCTCCGTCAGCCACAGCAAGGCGCCGGTTTCAAGAACGACGACAACCGCGTGCAGCACCACGCGCAGGAAGTCGCCGCCGTCGGGGAACACTGCCAGGGGGAGGGCGAAATCAAGCGCAAGGTGATGGACGGCCACAACAGCAGCGCCCAGAAGTAGCGCCCTGCTGTCCGCCTGGACCACCAGGATGGCGAGAGCCGCAAAGAAATACATGTGCAGATCAATCTGCCAGGGATGCCCGGTCATCTGATAGCCCAGCACCGCCACGCTCAACACGACCGCGACCGCCGTCGTGAAGCGGTTTTGTGCGTTGCCGCGTCCAACCCACCAGGCGCCTGTGTTGATCGCAGCCAACGCGGCGATCATGACCGCCGGTAGGAGAATGGGCTGACCGGTCGTGACGCCCAGCAAGATGGCGACGCCAGCCTGGGCCCAGACGAACGCCATCAACGCTGTGCTCGCGGTGCGGCGGATTTCCTTGATCTGTTCCATGTCTTGTCTCTTCTCTCAAATGCAACTGTGCGTGTCATCCCGAAGGCTGGCGCGAATTTAAACCTGCTGGCCCGCACACCCCGATGCGCCGACGGCGCTCAGAATTGCGATGATGCCTAAGTCGTTGATCTGTTGAAATGTCGGGAGGGTCTCGAATGTGACGAAGATCGTTCGACCCACGGCAGCAGGCCCATCAGACGGGATGCTGATTACAGACCCGCCAAGATGTGCGGCCCGGACCAGCCGGTCCTGCTGCGTGAGGCTGGAGTTGAAGACGACAATTGCGGATTCATCCGTAGACGGAGCAAGTGTCGCAACGGTGAGTGCACATAGACCTGCAATCGCCAGAACGGCGGCCGGCAACAATTCGCGCATCCGATCAAAACCCCGCGGCGCGCATGGCCACACGCACTTTGATGCACGTTGCTTTATGCGCAGTTGACGTCCCCAGGATGCGGTGTACCCGCAATAGTATTAAGGCCGACCTAACCGGAGGGTTTTATCAACCTGGGAGTGTGTGTGCGCGGGACATCGGCCACAAAAACACGCAATAAGTGTGAGCGGAGCTCGTCCTAGGCGTCTTCGACAACAAGCCGCAGGTCGCGCAACAGATCGTCTGACATCGGTGTAACCTTCGGCGCGAAGCTCTTGATGAAGGTACCGTCCGGGCCGATCAGCAGCTTGTGAAAGTTCCAGCCCGGCACAGCGGTATCGCCGCCTTCTTTGGCCGCCCATTTGTAAAAGTCATGAGCATCGTCGCCGATGACCACCTGCTTGGACGTCATGGGAAAGTCGACCGAGTATGTGGCGGTGCAGAAATCGTGGATCTCGGCTTCTGTTCCCGGTTCCTGCGCGCCGAAATCATTGGACGGCACACCCAGCACCACAAGCCCGCGGTCCTTGTAGCGTTCCCACCACCGCTGCAGGTCACCATATTGCGGCGTGAACCCACACTCGCTGGCGGTGTTCACCACCAGAAGCGTCTGACCTTTGTAGTCAGCGAGCTTGACGGTGCCACCGGTGATGGAAGGAAAGCTGAAATCATGCGCGGTCACGGGGCGAATTCCTTATCAAGCATCAAAAGAGCGAGGCGACGATGTATCAGAAATTCTGTTGGCGCGCTCGATTCAATTCAGTCTGCCCGACGGCCGGCTTGAAAGCCGCCGCCGGTTGCCCCGCGTGCCGTCAATGCGCGGCACCAGCTCATGCAGGTCCGAGGCGCGCACGCCGTGCGCGCTCAAGGCCTCGGCGGAACGACGTACATAGTCCGCTGCACGCCCTTTCCGGCCGATGCCGTGATTGAGGCGCCGCAGAAAATCGCCACGCGCTTGCGTCAGCCGGAAGCGCCCGTTCACCGGGTTCGCCAGATAGGTAAGCGCGCGCACACCGGTGCCATCGCCAAGGCGGACCGGCGCCATGATGCTCAGATAGGCCCATTCGCGTTGCGCCAGGACCGGCAGAATGTCGGCGCAGATGTCCGGCGCTACCAGAAAGGCCACGCCATCAACCGTCCCCCCGGGGTGCAGTCCGGCCGCGAGTCCCGGCCGCGTCGGCCAGCCATAGGATTTGGTGGCGAGCATGCTCATGCGCCGGTGCCAGCCGGGCAGCACGGCCCGCTCGGCGCGCACATAGGCAAAGCCCGGCTCCCACATGAGTGAGCCATAGCCGAAAATCCAAAGCCCGTCCGGGCCGATGGGGGGTGTTCTGTGACGCATCGCGCCAAAACCTAAGGCGGCCGCACGGATTGGGCAAATCTGGGTGCGGCCGGACGGCTCAATTGTGGTTAACGATTTCTCAAACCCTGCGGGCAACACTGCCAGCAAGAGTCTGTTCACCATGAAATCTGCCGCCTGAAAGACTACGTCCCCATGCCTTCCTGGCTCAATAACGGTCTGATCTTCGCGTCCTATGCGATTGTAATTGCAGCGATTTCGGTCGCCCTGCATCGCGCGGGTGGCTTCGAGCTGCAGTCAGCCATTCTGCTTGGCGCTGTTTTGCTGCTGTTTGCCGGGCAGGCCCATGCTCTGGTGGGCCGCAGCTCCGAGCGCGCCCTGCTGGAAACGGAATTGCGCGGTCTGCGGGCGGTGACGGCGACCATGAGCCGTGACATGGAAAAGCTCCACGACCATGTCACCGAGCTTGAAACCTCTCTTGATCATCAAACAACTGCCCGTAATGAACAGCTCTCAAGCGAAGTCCGGCTGGTGGAAACACTGGTCAAGGGACTGGCCGAGAGTGTCGAGGCCGCGGGCGTGGCACCGGTCTCACCGGCCCGCCGCACAACCGACCGCAAGGGCGATCTGCCGCTGGACCAGACACGCCTGCCCCTGGATGGCGAGGCGACGCAGCCCGTCACTGAAGGCGAGATGATTGAGACCATTCGCGCCTCGCTGGAAGAAAACCGCGTCGACCTGTACCTGCAGCCGATCGTCACTCTGCCCCAGCGCCGCACCCGCTTCTATGAGGGGCTGACACGCCTGCGCGGCACCGAAGGCGAGATCATTATGCCGGGCGATTACATGCGCGTGGCGGAACCTGCGGGCATGATGCCGGTGGTTGATAATCTTCTGCTGTTTAGATGCGTGCAGGTCGTCCGCCGTCTCGTGGCGCGCAGCCGCGACATCGGCGTTTTCTGCAATATCTCCGCCCACTCCCTGCTAGACGCGGAGTTCTTCCCGCAGTTCGTCGAATTCATGGAGCACAATGCGGACCTGACCGGGCACATGTACTTTGAATTCTCCCAGGCCGCCGTGGAGGGGCTGGGCCCGATCGAGAAAGCGAGCCTCGAAGCCCTTCAGGCGCTCGGTTTCCGCTTCTCCCTAGACCACGTGACCCGTCTCGACATGAATCTGCGCGAGCTCAACGACATGGGCTTCCGCTTCGTGAAGGTACCGGCCAACATGCTGCTGGGCGATTTGCGCGGCACGGGCTCTCTTGTGCGGGCGGATGACATCAAGGCGCTGTTCGAGCGCAATGGCATCGAGCTGATCGCAGAGCGCAGCGAGAACGAACGGGCAGCCGTGTCCGTTTTGGATCTCAATATCGGCTATGGCCAGGGCTTCCTGTTCGGGGAGCCGCGCGCTGTGCGGGAAGACGCACTGTCCGCTCCATCTGACCCGGCTGCCGACCCTAAAGAAGAACTGCGCCAGGTCCGCATCTAGAACAGTATGTCTGCGGCTTGCCGCTTGACGCGGCTGCGCGGGGCCGATACTCCGCCGCCATGCCAGATACATCTTCCAGTCCCACCACCGATCTCATTTCCAGCCTCGGCGACATTGCGTCATCCTATGACGCGATCCTGTGTGACGTCTGGGGCGTCATCCACAATGGCCAGCAGCCCCATCACGCAGCCTGTGCCGCGCTGAAGACATTCCGGGAGCAACATGGACCGGTAGTGCTCGTCTCGAATGCGCCGCGGCCGGCGGACGGCATCCCCGGACAGCTGGCCCAGATCGGCGTGCCGGATGACAGTTGGGACGCGATTGTGACCTCGGGCGATGGCACCCGCATGATGGTGCGCGAAGGCAGCTACGGGCCACGCTGCTTCCACCTGGGCCCTGATCGGGGTGACCACTCCTTGTTTGAGGGCATGGACATCGTCCGGTCGCGGGACCCGGAAGAAGAGGCCGATTTCATCATCTGCACAGGTCCCTGGGACGACGAGACAGAAACGGCGGAAGACTATCGCGATCTTTTTTCCGGTCTGATCGAGCGAAAACTGCCGATGATCTGCGCCAACCCAGATCTCGTGGTGGAGCGTGGACCGCGTCTCATTACCTGCGCCGGATCGCTGGCCAAACTCTATGAAGACATGGGGGGTGTCGCCGAATATTCCGGCAAGCCGCATCCGCCAATCTACCGGCTGGCCCGCGAAATGCTGGGAACGCTCGGTGTGCAGCGTGCGGAAGGCAACTGGAGCAAGGTGCTGTTCATCGGCGATGGTCTTCCCACGGACATTCCCGGTGCCAAGGCGCAGGGCATGGACGCTTTGTTTGTGACAGCAGGCATCCACGCAAAAGAATTCGGTGACAATCCGGATGCGCCGGACGAAGCCCTGCTCAAAACGACAATGGCGCAGCGCGGAGTGTCTCCGCGCTACGCCATTCCGCGCCTTGCGTGGGCGTAATCGGTCTTGAAGACTAGAATTCGCCGATAACAGCTTCGATCTTGGACTTCAGCGTGGCCGCGTTGAACGGCTTCACGATGTAGTTGTTCACACCGGCCTTCTTGGCTGCGATCACGTTTTCCGTCTTTGATTCCGCGGTGATCAGAATGAAAGGCGTCGGCTTCAGTGTGTCATCAGCACGGACTTCCTTCCGGTGCTGGTAGCCCGTCAGCGGCTCCAGGTTCCAGTCGGAAATGACCAAGCCGTAGCCACGCTCTTTCATTTTGCCAAGGGCTTCTGTGCCGTCGGCCGCCTCATCCACGTCGGAGAAGCCGAGCTGCTTGAGCAAGTTGCGGATAATCCGGATCATGGTCTTGTAATCGTCGACTACAAGGACGGGCATGGACAAGTTAACAGCCATCGTTCTGCCTCAGTTCATTCAATTGACGTGTGCAAATTCCCCTGCACTTGTCGTCAATTTAGAGATGCTGGTTTGAAAAACCGTTAACGGCAACGCGAGTGCCGCAAGGCAAAGCAATCTTGGGTTGTGGGGCCCCAAGTCTGTCGTAATCCGCGAGTCCTGACCCGGCGGCAGACTTGACGGATGGCTGCGTGAGCCCTAGGTGGACCCCGGCCTAACCAAACGCCCTCGAATGCACCCTCGCACCAGACCAAGTCTGGCCGGATTCAGTTTAAAATCGAAGGACCTGCGGCACCCTATGCGGATTTTCCGCCACCATACCGATGTGCCGGACGTTGCACGCGGCGCTGTCGTGGCCATCGGCAATTTTGACGGCGTTCATAAGGGCCATCAGGTGGTGATCGGCACCGCACGCGACCTGGCGCGCGACATGGGCGTGCCCCTGGCCGTCATGGTTTTTGAACCGCATCCCCGCCAATTCTTTGCGCCGGACGCCCCTTTTTTCCGATTGTCGTCTTTCAGGGCCAAGGTGGCGCTCCTAGCCGAACAGGGTGTTGAGATCGTCTTTGCCCTGCCTTTTGATGCCAATATGGCCGCGTTGACTGCCCCGGACTTTGTCTCCGAAGTGCTGCTCGATGGCCTGGGTGCGGTGCATGTGGTGGTGGGCTATGATTTCTGCTTCGGCAAGGGCCGGGCAGGGGACATTACGCTCCTGCGCTATATGGGCGATATGGAGGGGTTCGGCGTGTCAGTAGTTTCACCACAGGGCGATCAGGCCAATGACGGTGCCGAGGCTGAGGCATATTCCTCAACCCGCATTCGCGACGCGCTGGCCGACGGCCGCGTGGAGGATGCAGCTCATATGCTGGGGCGCCCCTGGTTCATCGAAGGCCGTGTGCTGGACGGTGACAAGCGGGGCCGCACGATTGGCTTCCCCACTGCCAATGTGGCGCTCGATGGGGTCGTCACCCCGAAAATGGGCGTTTACGCCGTCGAAATCGAAATTGAGGACGGGGACCACAAGGGCGCTTACAAGGGCGTCGCCAATTTGGGCAAGCGGCCGACATTCAACAAGAAAGACATCCTGCTGGAGGTCAATCTGTTCGATTTTGCCGGGGACATTTATGGCGCGCATCTGCGTGTCTCGCTGGTGGGATTCATCCGTCCCGAACAGAAATTCGATGGTCTGGATGCCCTCAAGGCCCAGATTGCGGCGGACGCCGAGACTGCCCGGAAGATTCTGGGATAGTCGCCCGCCCGCCGACCGGCATTTGGTCAGAGCCAGCATAGCTTTACGCACTGCTTTACCCAGTGCTTTACCCAGTGCTTTACGCGGTGACTCTCCCGCTGCTACAAGCACCTCATGCAGTGGATATGGACCAGTATTCCGGCGCGAATTAGCCGCCCGGTTCGGGCTAGGACCTCTTAACGCGCGTTAAGAGAGGCCGCATCCGGACCGGGAGTGAGAACACCGCCACCTTCAAGCGAAATTCAGCGCGGCAAGGACCCCAGGGCCAGTCCCGCGCATATGTGAGTCCAGATACCCAATGTCCGATACAGACAATTCGACCCCAGACTACCGCCCGACACTCTTTTTGCCGCAGACCGACTTTCCCATGAAGGCCGGGCTTCCCAAGCGCGAACCGGATGTGATTGAGCGCTGGAAGAAGATGGACCTCTATGGCCGCCTGCGGGATGCCCGCAAGGACGCGCCCGTCTTCAGCTATCACGACGGCCCGCCCTACGCGAACGGCGAGATCCATATGGGTCACGCCCTCAACAAGATCCTCAAGGACATCGTCTGCCGCTCGCAATCGCTGCTCGGCCGCAACGCATCCTTCGTGCCGGGCTGGGACTGTCATGGCCTGCCGATCGAGTGGAAGGTCGAGGAAAAATACCGCAATGCCGGCAAGAACAAGGACGAGGTTCCTGTCCTGGAGTTCCGCCAGGAGTGCCGCGACTTCGCCGCCCATTGGGTGGACGTTCAGCGCGAGGGCTTTCGGCGGCTGGGCATCCTGGCGGACTGGGATCGTCCGTACACCACCATGTCCAATGATGCGGAAGCCTCAATCGTTGAGGAGTTTTTGAAGTTCGCCATGTCCGGCGCACTCTATCGCGGCTCCAAGCCGGTGATGTGGTCGACGGTGGAAAAGACGGCCCTTGCCGAGGCAGAAGTCGAGTATCACG
>JBHJJF010000087.1:0-12867 GCA_050042885.1 Candidatus Phaeomarinibacter sp. | reverse complement strand
GAACCCCTCGCGTACAAGATCTTTGATACGCCCAACATGGTTGGGCGCGAGGTCCGGCTTCAGAGCGAGTGTCACATCACCACTTTTTAGCGTCAGGCTCAGGGTGTCGGCCGGTGAAGCGTCAGTCATGGCGCGCTCTTTTCTGCTGTCTTGTATTTTTGAAAACGTGTGTCGTGTCTTGAGGTTACTCAGTGGCCGCCGGGATATCAGATTTAATCCGTGCCGTGATGATCTTACCCGGTGCCGCTGGTGGTTCGCCCTTGGGCAGGCCATCCACAGCCCCCATACCGGAAGCAACCTCACCCCAAACCGTGTAGAACCCGGCTGGATTGCGCGGATTGTTCATATGACGCGCCAGATTGAACATAATGAAGAACTGGCTATTTGCGCTGTTGGGATCACTCGTCCGTGCCATGCCTATGGTTCCGCGCCGGAACTTTGTCTCCGTAAACTCGGCGGGAAGGTCCGGGTAAGAAGATCCACCCTGCCCTGTGCCCTGCGGATCACCGGTTTGCGCCATAAAGCCGTCAATCACCCGGTGAAAGATGATGTCGTCGTAAAAGCCTTCACGAACAAGCTTCTTGATGCGCTCCACATGGAGCGGCGCTAAATCCGGACGCATCATGATTTCAACAGTGCCCGTGCTAAGCTCCAGCACCAGAATGTTGCTGGCATCGTCCGGCATTGGCGCTTGCGCAAGGGCTGGACGGCCAAAGGTAAGTGTGGCGATCACGGCCATTGCAAAAACCGGCATCCAGGACCGGACAAAAGACATACGCATGTGGTTCTACTCTCCCAAAGGTATTGTGCGCCTGCAAAGGCCCATCGTCAGGCCGCAGCTTGCTTGAGTTCTTCAAAACGGGTCAGGAGGCGGCCCGCGACCATAGGTGTGGTGAAGTGCGAAATATCTCCACCAAGACGGGCAATTTCCTTAACCAGCCTCGAAGCAACAGCCTGGTGCTGCGCTTCAGCCATGAGGAACACGGTCTCTATGTCCGGATTAAGGCGCTCATTCATGCCCGCCATCTGAAACTCATATTCAAAGTCCGAAACAGCACGCAGACCGCGAATGATCATCTGGGCACCGATCTCTTCGGCAAAGTGCATGAGAAGAGATTCAAAAGGCTGAACTTTCACCGTCGCGTTGCCGTCTGACGCCGTGATGAGATGGCCGACTTCTTCCTCTACCATCGCAACACGCTCCTCAAGGCTGAAAAGCGGCCCTTTGTCCCGGTTGATCGCCACGCCGATGACAAGATGGTCAACCATCTTCATAGCGCGATTTATGATATCAAGATGGCCATTGGTGATCGGGTCAAAAGTCCCCGGATACAGCCCCGTCCGCTTTGTCATTCCGGCCGGCTCCTGTTGTTGTTTATTGTCCTGGTGAGCCGCCTGGCGGCTCATCCACCTGTAGCGCTCAGATTTGCCCGCCGTTTTAGCCGTCCGAACCCGGTTCGTCGAGGGTCGGCCCGCTGCCATTTGCTGACGATCCGTCATCATCGTTACCGGCACTGCCATCGTCTTCGTCGCCATCCTCGGTCGACGCGTCGGCGATATGTGACACAGAAACGACTGCTTCATCATCGGCTGTTCGGAAAATGGTGACGCCCTGGGTTGCACGACCGGCAACCCGGACATCATCGACCGGACAACGAATGAGTTGGCCTGCGTCTGTCACGAGCATGATCTGGTCCGCCTCATCCACCGGGAAGACGGCAACAAGTTTTCCGTTTCGAGGCGTCACAGTCATGGCAATGATGCCTTTCCCGCCACGACCGGAGGTTCGGTATTCAAAAGACGATGTGCGCTTGCCAAAGCCATTTACAGAGACGGCCAAAACAAACTGTTCATGGGCCCCAAGTTCAGCATATCGCTCCGGCGTCAAAGTGATCTCGTCACCATTGTCATCAGCCGCGTCATCCGCCTCTTCGGCAACACCCTCATCATCGATTGCGGCACGCATGACCTTGGCCTGTTTGAGGTAGGCCCGCGCTTCTGCAGGTGACGCGCCGGTATGATGCAACATCGCCATGGCAATCACGTCGTCATCATCATCGAGGCGGATGCCGCGTACGCCGGTTGAGGTGCGCCCGGAGAAGACGCGCACATCGGTTACCGGGAAACGGATAGCCCTGCCGTTTGCTGTTGTCAGCAGGACGTCATCATCTTCGGAGCAGATCGCCACGCCCAGAATGCCGTCTTCAGGATCATCCAGCTTCATGGCGATCTTGCCGCTGACATTGATCCGGACAAAATCCGAGAGCTGATTGCGCCGTACATTGCCCTTGCGGGTGGCAAACATCAGTTGCTGATCACCCCAGCTATCTTCATCCTCCGGCATCGGCATAACAGTGGTAATGCGCTCACCGTCGTTCAGCGGCAGCAGATTCACCATCGCCTTGCCACGCGACTGCGGGGAGCCGGCAGGAAGCCGCCAGACCTTCAGCCGATACACCATGCCCTCCGAAGAGAAGAACAGAATGGGCGTATGCGTGTTGGCGACAAAGATGCTGCTGACAAAATCCTCGTCTTTGGTCGCCATGCCGGAGCGGCCCTTGCCGCCGCGTCGCTGTGCCCGATAGGTATCCAGCGGCACGCGCTTGATGTAGCCAGCATGGGAGACAGTGACGACCATCTCCTCACGTTGGATCAGATCTTCATCCTCGAAGTCACCGATGGATTCAACGATCTCTGTCCGGCGTGGCGTGGCAAACTCGTCGCGCACGGCCTGCAATTCGTCTCGAATAATGCCTGACAGTTTTTCCCTGGATCGCAGAGTCTCCAGATAGTCCTCAATTTTCTCGCCAAGGCTCTTGAGTTCATCTCCAACCTCATCGCGGCCAAGCGCTGTCAGCCGCTGCAGACGCAGGTCAAGAATGGCGCGCGCCTGCTCCTCGCTCATGCGCAGCGTATTCCCATCAGTCAGGACGTGCCGTGGATCAGCGATCAACCGCACCAGCGGGGCCACGTCGGCAGCCGGCCAGTCGCGGTCCATCAATTGCTGACGCGCGGTCGCGGGGTCAGGCGCGTTGCGGATTAGCTTGATGACTTCATCAATGTTGGCAACAGCAATGGCCAGACCAACGAGCACATGCGCGCGGTCGCGGGCTTTGTTGAGCTCGAACTTCGTGCGCCGCGTAACCACATCTTCACGGAACGCGAGGAATGCGTCGATAAACCCCTTGAGGGTCAGCATCTCCGGCCGACCGCCATTGAGGGCAATCATGTTGCAGCCGAATGACGTCTGCAGCTGCGAGAAGCGGTAGAGCTGATTCAAGACAACATCAGACACAGCGTCGCGCTTCAGCTCAACAACAACACGCATGCCATCGCGGTCGCTTTCGTCACGTAGGTCTGAGATGCCTTCGATGCGTTTGTCCCGCACCAGCTCGGCGATCTTCTCGACCATCGAGGACTTGTTCACCTGATAGGGAATCTCGGTGATGATGATGGCTTCCCGGTCGCCTCGGGCCTGTTCCACGTGCACCTTGCCGCGCATCACGACTGACCCGCGCCCGTCCCTGTACGCCGAATTGATGCCGGAGCGGCCAAGAATCATACCGCCCGTTGGAAAGTCCGGACCCGGCACAATCTGCATCAGATCTTCGATGCTCAAATTGGGTGCGTCTATGGCGGCAATGCAGGCGTCCACCACTTCACCCAGATTGTGTGGCGGGATGTTCGTCGCCATGCCCACGGCAATACCACCAGCGCCATTGACCAGCAGATTGGGGAAACGCGCAGGCAGAACAACCGGTTCGCGCTCGCTGTCGTCATAGTTGTTCTGGAAATCGACCGTGTCCTTGTCGATGTCTTCCAACAGAGCGTGAGCAGGCTTGCCCATGCGGACTTCGGTGTAACGCATGGCCGCAGGCGGGTCACCGTCAACGGAGCCGAAGTTCCCCTGCCCGTCGAGGAGTGGCAGGCGCAGAGAAAAGTCCTGCGCCATGCGCACCAATGCGTCATAGATCGATTGGTCACCATGGGGGTGGTACTTACCTATCACATCACCCACGACGCGGGCCGACTTACGATATGGCGTGTGCCAATCGTACCCGTTCTCATTCATTGAAAACAGGATACGTCGGTGCACTGGCTTGAGGCCGTCGCGGGCATCCGGCAAGGCCCGCGAAACAATCACGCTCATTGCGTAGTCAAGGTATGAGCTGCGCATCTCGTCTTCGATGGAGATGCGGCCTATGCCTTCGCCTGGCCCGTCTGAGGGGCCGTCCGTTCCGTCGCCGGGGGGGATGTCGCCACCCGCGCCACCAGAGCCCTGTTCAGGGGCTACGGCGTCATCTGCTGGGTTGTTATCGTCGATGTCTGACACTGAGCGGTGCGCTTCTTTTGTTTCTTGATAGGGCTAAAAAGACCGCGTTGCGCAAGCTCTAGGGCAGCGCATTTGGGCATTTCGTATAGTGCGGAATCGCGTTGAAAACGCACCCCGGAAACTAGCATTCGCCGCAGCTTGCCGCAAACCTTGAAGGGCTCAGATGGAGTGGCAAAATTGATGAATTAAGTTATTGAAAATAAAAGAAAAAATAGCACCCAAAATCGCGGGATTTCACCTGTACAAAGTGCTACTTGGCGCATCCTGAAAAATCTGCACTCACCAGTGAGGATCAGCTGATTTTCACCAGCATCGCCGTTGCGTCGTCAGACTGTTTGAAGCGCGGAAACTGATGCGCCTCCGGGTCCAGCTCGCGCTCGATATGCCGTAATTCGTCTTTGAGCGAGGCAAGCCCCCTGTCCAGCGCGGCCTCCAGGAGTTCTTCCTCGGTGTACCGCCGGTAGTCACCCGCCAGTGCCTCAAAGCCATCCGTCATAAGCAGCGCGACGGCCGGCACGTCTAACTCAAAACGTTGTGTACGCGCATGTTCCGCAGCGCCTGGATCCAGGGCAAAGACCCAGTAGCCGCCTTCCACATTGTGTTGATTTCTCACCTTGCGCAGACGATCCAGGACGCTGCTGCGATGCTGGTCCGGTTCGCCGGTCTCGCCGTCAGCCTTGCGCTGTTCTGAAAACCGCGTCGCAAGGTGATTTTCATAGGCCTCGCTCTCCTCACTGCTGCCGAATGTCTGAAAGGTCCCACTGCCATCCCGCAGCAGGACCTTGCAATCACCAAAGTTGAGGCAGTCGATCACGTTGCCGGTCTGCTTGACCAGAATCAGGGACGCGGTCGGCCGCTCATAGCGTTCGCGCGGCTGCCGCAGCGCCTCCGCATCAAATCGCCGGGTTACGTCGTCAATCACCTCGTCCACCAGGGCCGCCAGCGGACCGCGATGACTTGGCGCCCGGGCTTGCAAGGCATCCGTACCGGCCTGGGACAGCCAGGCTGCGTCGCTTGCCGTTCCGGTAAGCTGTTCCTCGACCAGACCGGTTGCGCCGTCGAACACCCAGGTGAAGTCTCCTGCATGACCAAGATTGTCATCATTGGCGCCGCCCACCTTGCCGGGATCGTGGATGGTATCGAGAACATCAAGGGGCATGAGATCTACCTGTGTGTGGCGAGGAAACGGGATGAGACCGGATTCGATCCGTATGTTAGTCCGACAAATTGACAGGAGCGCGGCAATTCCCGTCATATCGGCTATGCCGCGACGATGAGAGTCCGGTAGCGCCCCGACCCAGACAGGCAATCCTTTTGGCTAAATCCGAAAACCGGCGATCTGAAATTCTTGAGCGGCTGGCAGATCATGTTCTGGCGGATGGGCTGTCGGCCTCCAGCCTGCGAGCATTGGCAAAGGCTGCCGACACCAGTGACCGGATGTTGCTCTACTACTTCAAGGACAAGAACGAGATCATCACGGCCACACTGGACGCAATCGGAAACCGGCTGGAAGGGATTCTGACGCAACGGACCTCATCCCAGCCTCTACCGCTTGAGCAGCTCAGACCAAGGCTCCTGAAAATCGTCCAGGACGACGCGTTGTGGCCGTATATGCGCATGTGGTTGGAGATATCGGCATTTGCAGCGCAGGGGGATGATTTCTACCGCACTGTCGGCAAACAGCTTGGCGAGCAGTTTCTCGACTGGGGTGCGAGGCAACTGGAGAGCACATCGCCTAAAAAGAGGAAGTCCGACGCAGCAGCTCTGCTGCTCACGATTGAGGGCGTGCTGCTTTTGAAAAGCGTAGGCATGGACAGCGCCATAAAGGACGCCATGAGCCGCGCTTAGCGGCTATCGCGCACCTTCCCTAGAATATGGATGTCGGGCGAAGCAGCATCAGCGCATAAATACCCATGACGGATGCGAAAGCAGGCCAGCCGAGCCAGAACCACCACATGAACAGCGCATGGTATTGGTCCGGCAACTCACCGCCTGTGTTTGCGGCTGTCTGCGCAAACTGCTGCATCCGCCATTGGATCCACACAACCGGCAGCCAGCACATGCCGATCAGGACATAGAGCGCATAGGTCACCACCAGCCAATCCTCAAGCAGGCTGTATCCAGCGAGAACAGCAAGCGCGATACCGCTGACAGGCTGAACGACGACGGCTGTTGCCGTGAACAGGAAGTCGGCCACAATAACAATGCGCCCTACCCCGGCGATCACGACCGGATTACCGGTCCTGTGTGCCATCAGCATGAAAAACGCGATGCCCAGCCCCGTGCCGAACAGCACGGCTGCACTTAGGATGTGTATCCATTTCCAGAGGAGAAACGCGTCCATCAGCGCCGGGCTCCCGAAGACGCCAGAACGATCGTTGCTGCAACAATCGGCAGAACCTTGAGCAAGGGACCAAGAGGATCCATCCACATTGCAGGCGCAAGCAGCGTCAAGCCACCAAGATATCCAAGGCTGAAAGCAATCTGGGCCAGGCACGGACGCAAAGGATCGCGGGCTGCAAGCAGCCAGAGGCCAAACAGAACATCCAGACAAGACGTTGCGACAATCAGGCCGAGCATAGCAGATGAGCCGATGATGCTGCTGAGAGCCATTGCGGCCATCGCACTGGCCGCCGACGAAATGGACGCGAGCGTGATGATGCCAGTTGCAATCCAGAAGAAGGCCAGCATGGCACGCAGCAAGGCCAGCGGTGCCAACAATCGTGCATCCCGCTTGTCTGCGCTGGAAGCCGGATTGTCCGCAAGTGCATCTGGAATGGCGCGCATCGTTAGCCCTGTGGCTTTGGCAAAGGGCCGATGGTCAGCCACATTCGGTTTTTCGGTCTGCTTGAAGGATGTGGAGCGCAACGCTGTCTCGACGCCCAGGACGCCGAGTACATCAGCGACCCAGATGGCTGGCTGCATGGCCCAGGTCGGTATGCCGATGATCCGCGCCGGGGCAAAGCCGAGCCACAGTCGGATGATCTGAATGATATCGGTCAGGCTCTTTCGCTCTGGCCCGGTGACCGCCAGCGTCAGGCGTGATGGTGCGTCCTTTGCTGAAAGTCGGAGCATTCCCTCTGTCAGGTCATCCATCGCAACGGGTTGAAACACGATGTTCGCCTGTTCGGGAACTGGTACCAGGCCTGGCATCCCCGCAAGCATTCGGACCATCGCCGTCCCACCATAGCTTTCCCGAGCTATTACGAGAGAAGGCTTCAGGATCACCCAGTCTGTATCGAGTGTTTCAAGATATCGGTCCGCGATGCGTTTGGATTGGGAATACTCCGTATCCACATCATCATCGGCACCAAGGGCGGAAACATGGAGTATGCGCCGCACCCCTGCTTGAAGAGCACCATCAAACATGGCGCGGGTTGCAGCGCCGTGGATGGCCATGGGGTCATCACGTGACGTCTTCTGCAAGACACCGGCGCAGTTGATGAGAACTTCACAGCCAGTAAGCCGCTCAGCCCAGATGCCTGGCTCGGTATCGGTATTGAGATCGCAGAACCGCCACTCGCCCGCAGGCACCATGCGCGAGCCAAGGTCTACATCGCGGCCAAAACCGATGACCTCATGCCCTGCCTGGACAAACCGCCGCGCCACATGGCTGCCGATGAAACCATGCGCGCCGACAAGTCCGACCTTCATGGGCTATGCCCTGCTATGCATGGCGCGCGTGACTAGAACGGCACTTCGTCATCAAAATCACCGCCGAAGTCGTCACCGCCGCCTGACGCAGCTGCGGCAGCAGGTCGGCCACCGCCGCCGGACGCTCCCATGCCGCCGCCGGAGCTGGCGCCCATTCCGCCGCTATCACCGCGGCCGTCGAGCATAGTCAGAGTCGAGTTGAACCCCTGAAGATCGACTTCCGTTGAGTTCCGGTCCTGGCCGGACTGATCCTGCCATTTGCGCGTCTGAAGCTGGCCTTCCAGATAAACCTTGGAGCCCTTTTTCAGATACTGCTCGGCAATCTTCGCCAGACCCTCAGAGAAAATGACCACGCGGGGCCACTCGGTGCGCGCACGGCGTTCACCTGAGTTCCGGTCGCGCCAGCTCTCTGATGTCGCAACGCGCAGATTGACGATGGGTTTGCCGTCCTGTGTGTGTCGTACTTCCGGGTCTGCACCGAGATTGCCGACGAGGATGACTTTGTTGACGCTGCCTGCCATGGGTGCGGGCCTTTCCTTGGATTGGTCTTGTCGGCACGCCTGCTGACTAAAAGCAATAACGCGCGAAATTATTGAGTTGGCGGCACGGTAGCCGATAATCGCCCGGCCCGCTCCACCGCTGCAGAATTAATCCACAACAAATGCACATGTTCTTGCTATGTTCTTATCATGTCGAATCGACTTGAGCCAGCGGTCTACGCAAACTGCGCCGCTTCATGTACCGCCGCCTCGCCGCGGCATTTGTATGCATCCTGGCGCTTCCACCATGTCCGAGCCTTCAGAAACTGAAATGAGTCCAACTGGCCTGCCTGCCATGCAGACCAAACGCCTGCGGCTTGTGCCTTATGGGCTCGGTCCGGCAACTGTCGATGCATTTTGCCGGATCACCACGGATCCCGCGGTCTATTGGTGGCGCGAAGAGCCTTACACCGTTGAGCAGCAGTCAGAGCACTTCCTGTCTGGCAAACTGTTTGAGGGACAGCCGGATGGCATGGGGTATTGGGCCGTGTTCTCTGCGGAAGATGACGCTTTGCTTGGTCAGGTCATTCTGCAGCCGCTGGAAGACTCAGGGCTGATTGAGATCGGCTGGCATTTTCTGGCAAATGCGCGCGGTCACGGATATGCCACTGAGGCGGCGACGCGCCTTATGACCTATGGGTTTGATGTGCTGGAGATTGACCCTATTTACGCAGTCATTCGCTCTTCGAACGAACCTTCGATCCAGGTCGCGCTCCGCGTTGGACTGCGGCCGGACGGCGAAGGCATCTATTACGACAAGCCGCATCTTCGCTTTCGGATGATGCGGTCACAACACCACATCCAATCACAGGAAAAGACCTCTTGACCGGACTACGCAACATCACTGTCAAAGGCGCCCGCGAGCACAATCTCAAGGGCGTGGATGTGGAACTGCCGCGCGACAAGTTGGTGGTGATCACCGGTCTTTCAGGCTCCGGCAAGTCGTCATTGGCTTTCGACACGATCTATGCCGAGGGTCAGCGCCGCTATGTGGAGAGCCTCTCTGCCTATGCACGGCAATTCCTGCAGATGATGGAAAAGCCGGACGTCGATTACATCGAAGGTCTGTCGCCCGCCATTTCGATCGAGCAGAAGACGACGTCGCGCAATCCGCGGGCGACTGTGGGCACCGTTACAGAGATCTATGACTACATGCGCCTTCTGTTTGCGCGTGTCGGCATTCCCTACTCGCCGGCAACCGGCCTGCCGATCGAGAGCCAGACCGTCAGCCAGATGGTCGACCGTGTGTTGGCCCTTGAGGAAGGCACGCGATTGTTCCTGCTGGCGCCGATGATACGTGGCCGCAAAGGTGAGTACCGCAAGGAGTTCGCGGACCTTCTGAAGCGCGGGTTCCAGCGCGTGAAGGTTGACGGTGAATTCTATGAGCTGGAAGACGTGCCTAAGCTCGACAAGAAGAAGAAACACGACATTGAAGTCGTTGTGGATCGTCTTGTCGTACGCAAGGACATTGCCGGTCGGCTGGCAGACAGCATGGAGACAGCACTGCGTCTCGCCGAAGGCATTGCCATCGCGGAGTTCGCCGACGAGAAGGATGACGATGGCCTGCCGCGTCAGCTGATCTTCTCCGAGAAGTTCGCCTGCCCCGTTTCCGGCTTCACGATCGAGGAAATTGAGCCCCGGCTCTTTTCCTTCAACAACCCCTTCGGGGCCTGCCCGGCCTGCGACGGTCTGGGGACAGAACTTCAGTTCGAGCCTGACCTTGTCGTGCCAGAGCCTTCTTTGAGCTTGCGACAGGGCGCTGTTGCCCCATGGGCCAAGACGGGCACCACGTCGCCCTATTACACTCAGACCCTGCAGGCGCTCGTGGACCACTATGGCGGCTCGATGAATGAGGCGTGGAGTGATCTGTCCGAGACACTTCGCAACGCCATTCTGTTCGGCACCGGCAAGGACGAGATAGAATTCCACTATGACGACGGCATACGGTCCTACAAGACCAAGAAGACTTTTGAAGGTGTTGTCGGCAACATCCAGCGCCGGTGGCGTGAAACAGATTCTGCATGGATGCGCGAAGAGCTGGCTCGTTTCCAGTCGGCGCACCCATGTGAGTCCTGCGGCGGCAACCGCCTCAAGCCCGAAGCACTGGCGGTCAAGATTGACGGATTGCATATCAGTCAGGTTGCGGACTTCTCTATTCGCGAAGCGCATGAGTGGTTCTCCAAGGTCGACAAGACCTTCACCAAGAAGCAGAACGAAATTGCCGGCCGTATCCTGAAGGAAATTCGTGAGCGTTTGCGGTTCCTCGTGGATGTGGGGCTCGATTATCTCACCCTGTCCCGTGGCTCCGGCTCGCTTTCGGGCGGCGAAAGCCAGCGCATCCGTCTTGCTTCCCAGATCGGGTCCGGCCTTACCGGCGTGCTGTACGTGCTGGACGAGCCTTCCATCGGCCTGCACCAGCGCGATAACACACGTCTTCTGGAAACGCTCAAGCGCCTGCGTGACATCGGCAACACGGTCGTTGTGGTTGAGCACGACGAAGAAGCCATCATGGACGCTGACTATGTTGTCGACATGGGCCCCGGTGCCGGCGTTCATGGCGGAACGGTTGTTGCGTCCGGCACGCCCAAGCAGGTGATGCGGACAGGCGACAGCCTGACCGGTCAGTACCTCGTCGGCATGCGGCAGATCGAACTGCCCCATGAGCGCCGCCCAGTAGAGGGGCGCACGCTCACACTCAGCGGTGCGCGCGAAAACAACCTCAAGAATGTGGATGCGGACTTTCCGCTCGGCGCGTTCGTCTGCGTGACGGGTGTTTCCGGTTCCGGCAAGTCTTCTCTACTGGTGGACACGCTCTACCCTGCGCTTTCCCGCCGTCTGATGAATGCGCGAGCGCAGCCGGGCGCCCACGACAAGATCGAGGGCATCGAGTTTCTCGACAAGGTCATCGACATCGACCAGTCGCCGATTGGGCGAACGCCACGGTCGAACCCGGCAACCTATACCGGCGCCTTTACACCCATCCGCGAGTGGTTTGCCGGTCTGCCGGAAGCCAAGACGCGCGGCTACACTCCGGGCCGGTTCTCGTTCAACGTCAAAGGCGGTCGCTGTGAAGCGTGTCAGGGCGACGGTGTCCTCAAGATTGAGATGCACTTTCTGGCAGACGTTTATGTTCAGTGCGACGTCTGCCACGGCGAGCGCTACAACCGTGAAACGCTGGAAGTAAAGTTCCGCGACAAGTCCATCGCGGATGTGCTGGACATGACGGTTGAGGACGGTGCCGAGTTCTTTAAGGCCGTGCCCGCCGTGCGCGACAAGCTTGAAACCCTGAAGCAGGTGGGCCTCGGCTACATCAAGATCGGCCAGCAGGCGACAACCCTGTCGGGCGGTGAAGCGCAGCGCGTGAAGCTCTCAAAGGAACTCTCCAAGCGGGCAACTGGCCGGACGCTCTACATTCTGGACGAGCCGACAACCGGGCTTCATTTCCACGACGTTGCCAAGCTCCTGGACGTGCTGCACGAACTGGTGGATCAGGGCAATACGGTGGTTGTGATCGAGCACAATCTTGAAGTCATCAAGACCGCAGACTGGATCATCGACATCGGCCCCGAGGGCGGCGATGGAGGTGGCGAGGTCGTCGCTCAGGGAACGCCTGAGGACATTGTTGCTGAACCCCGAAGCCACACCGGATCTTACCTCAAACCCCTGCTGAAGAAGAGCCGCAAGGCGGCGCCGAAATCCGAAGAGCGCAAGAAGAAGACGGCGCTGGCTAAGGCATCAGCTGCAGCGTCTCGCAGGCCCATGCGCAAGGCACCCGCAGATGATCCAGCGCCTGCGCCTAAGCGCAAGGCCGCAGCGAAGAAATCCGTCGGCAAGACAAAGGCCAAGACCAAGGCAAAGCCGCGGGCAAAGGCGAAGGCGAGGGCGAGGGCTGCGAGCCGGTAGCTAGCAGGTCCTCCTGATGATCGCCTCAGGCCGCAGCCTTTGTACTCTGGAGGAATGTCAGCAGCGCGTCAGCAACCGCGTCCGGTTGCTCCTCGTGCGGCAGGAAATGGGCCTTGTCAATTTCGACTAGATGGGCATCTCCGGGTATTTTCGCAACCATCTCACGCGCGTATTTCAATGGAAAGACGCGATCACCCTTCCCCCAGATGAAGAGCATGGGCACACGCGTCCGCGCATGGACTTCATCCAGCGTGTCGACAATCTTGGGGTCGACCGCGCACAGATATGCCATCAGTCCGCCATAAGCATGGCGCGTCCGATGCCAGGAGTGCACGAACAACTGCATAAATTCGTCTGTGAAGAAGGAACGGTCAGCAAAGAACCCACCATAGCCGCTGTTCGATTCTACGAACATTTCCGAGGCTAAGGCCCGCTTAA
>JBHJJF010000086.1:0-59059 GCA_050042885.1 Candidatus Phaeomarinibacter sp. | reverse complement strand
GGCGCCGCCTTCCGCTCATTGATGAACAATTTCGCCATCGCCGTCTCACTCGGCCTGCAATATGGCGTCCCACTTGAGGAATATGTCGACGCTTTCGTCTTCACGCGTTTCGAGCCCGCCGGTGAAGTCACCGGTAATGACCAGATCACCCGTGCAACATCGATCCTCGACTATATCTTCCGGGAGTTGGCCGTGTCCTATCTCGCCCGTGAAGACCTCGCCGAACTCGGTGACGTCACACATGATGGTCTTGGTCGCGGTCTTGGCGACGGGATTGAACGCAGCCACGGACAGCCGTTACCAGATGAAGCCGCACAGCTTATTTCACGGGGTTTTTCACGCGGACAGATCCCGGACAATATCGTTATCTTGAACAAACACCGTGAAGATAAGGAAGCTGACGGCGAAGATACCAACGCCACTGCCTTTGTCGCCGGGGTTCGCTTCGCATATTAGGGCTGCAGGCTTGCCGATTGTCCTCAAAGGCGGGCAGGGTTAACACATGATTAATCCTGTCCGCCTAGCGTGGACGTTATGAGAAGCGGCGATGCCTAATCCATTCAAATGGTTGGCCTTGGGGCTTATCTGGGTTTATAGGAACGCCGTGTCGCCCTTGTTGGGGCCGCGTTGCCGGCATGTGCCGACCTGCTCTGACTACGCGCAGGAGGCCATCACCCGGTTCGGGGTCTGGAAGGGCGGCTGGTTAGCCGCATCACGCATTCTGAGGTGCCATCCGTTGGGCACACAGGGGCTTGATCCGGTCCCGGAGGAGTTGGAGCACGTAAGTGCGCTTACTCCCTGGAAATACGGGCGCTGGACCGGTGCCCACATTCGGGAAAAGTTTCCCGACTAAAACCGGTTCAAATTCTGTCTGGGGTGCGACGCACCCCGGGTTCATAGAGGCCTTGTCTGCCTCACACCACTAACGCTCTCGGGCTTACCTGCATTGTGTGCAGAGAATGAGGAGGAGAGGGATGGTCAAGTTGACGCTCCCCGATAAATCTATTCGTGAATTCCCTGACGCCGTCACAGGACTGGCGCTTGCGGAAGACATTTCAAAATCACTTGCCAAGAAAGTCGTCCTGATTGATGTGGACGGCGAGCTTTGGGATTTGACGCGGCCAATTGAGAATGACGCCACGGTGCGGCTCGTAACGCGCGATGAACCTGAAGGTGTCGAGGTCATTCGCCATGACACGGCGCACGTGTTGGCCGAGGCCGTGCAGGAGCTGTTTCCCGGCACCCAGGTCACTATCGGGCCGAACATCGAAAACGGTTTCTTCTACGATTTTGCCCGCGAGGAACCTTTCTCGACGGATGATTTCGAGAAGATCGAAAAGCGCATGGCCGAGATCGTCGCCCGTGAAGAAGCCATCACGCGCGAAGTGTGGGACCGCAACGAAGCGATCGACCAATTCAAGTCGATCGGTGAGGCTTACAAGGCGGAGATCATTTCTGACCTGCCTGAGGGCGAGGAGATTACAGTCTACCGTCAGGGCGACTGGAAGGATCTGTGCCGTGGGCCGCATCTGCCGTCTACGGGCCGCGTGGGCAAAGCCTTCAAGCTGACCAAGCTTGCCGGGGCCTATTGGCGTGGCGACAGTAACAATGCGCAGTTGCAGCGTATTTACGGCACGGCGTGGTCAAACGAGAAAGACCTCAAGAAGCATCTCATGATGCTGGAAGAGGCCGAGAAGCGTGACCATCGCAAGCTGGGACGCGAGATGAACCTGTTCCATTTCCAGGAAGAGGGCCCGGGTTCCATCTTCTGGCACCCGCATGGATGGACGATTTTCCAGACACTGATCGACTACATGCGCGAACAGCAGACAAAGGCGGGCTATCAGGAAATCAACACGCCTGACGTCATGGACAAGTCCTTGTGGGAGAAGTCGGGCCACTGGGAGAAGTTCGGTGAGAACATGTATACATCCGTCACGCCGGATGACCGCACGTTCTGCCTCAAGCCGATGAATTGTCCGGGCCATGTACAGGTCTTCAAGCACGGGCTGCGTAGCTATCGCGAACTGCCTTTGAAGTTTGCCGAGTTCGGGAAGTGCCACCGGTACGAACCGTCGGGCGCGCTGCATGGCATGATGCGCGTGCGGCACTTCACGCAGGACGATGCGCATATCTTCTGCACGGATGAGCAGATCACCGATGAATGCGTGACTGTCACCAACCTTATCCTGTCGATCTATCGTGATTTCGGCTTTGAGGATGTGCGGCTCAAATTCTCCGATCGTCCGGAAAAACGTGTTGGGTCAGACGACGTCTGGGACAAGGCGGAAGCCTCTCTCAGGACCGCCATTGAAGCGACAGGCCTCGAGTATGAACTGAATGAGGGCGAGGGTGCTTTCTACGGCCCCAAGATCGAATTCGTTCTGCGCGATGCCATCGGGCGTGACTGGCAGTGCGGCACCGTGCAACTGGATTTCAATCTGCCCGGCCGCCTCGGCTCGTTCTATATCGGTGAGGATGGCGACAAGCATGTGCCTGTGATGATTCACCGTGCCCTGTTCGGGTCGCTCGAACGGTTTCTTGGTATCTTGATCGAGCACCATGCGGGGCGTTTCCCGTTATGGCTGGCGCCGCTGCAATGTGTCGTCGCTACGATTACGTCCGATGCTGATGGTTATGGTCAGGAAGTGATCGACGTGCTGAAGCGCCACGGCCTCAATGTGGAAGCTGATTTCCGCAATGAGAAGATCAACTACAAGGTGCGCGAGCACGCTCTGGCCAAGGTTCCAGCCTTGCTGGTGGTTGGTCAGCGCGAAGAAGAAGAGCGCACAGTTGCCATCCGGCGTTTGGGATCCAAGGCGCAGACAGTTCTGCCGCTTGAAGACGCAGCCAAGGCGCTGGCGGAGGAGGCTTTGCCGCCACTCGCAAAGTTAGCTCTGTCTGCCGCTGCTGAATAGACTTAGACACTGCACAAAAAGAAAGGGCGGTTCCCTCAAGGAACCGCCCTTTTTGTGTCCGTACCTGACCTCTTATGCAGCGCGTACCTGATTGATGAACGCCTGCATCCGCTCGCGCAGAGCATCCCCCTGCTTGGTGAGCGTGTTTGAGGAGGAGAGCAACTGTGCAGACGCGGCTGACGCTTCCTGGGATGCTTCGCTCACACCCTGGACACTGGAGGACACTTCCTGCGTGCCGCCGGCGGCCTGGTGGGCATTGCGGGCGATCTCTTCTGTTGCCGCTGTCTGTTCTTCAATGGCAATCGCCAGAGACTGGCTGATCTCCGTCACCTGCGTAATCACATCGCGGATGCTGCTGATGGCGGTCACAGCGGTCCGGCTTTCGGACTGCACACCTTCGATCTGCTGGCGGATCTGTTCCGTAGCTTTCTGGGTCTGTGTTGCGAGGCTCTTAACTTCGCTTGCCACAACCGCGAAGCCCTTGCCGGCGTCACCGGCGCGGGCAGCTTCAATGGTCGCATTGAGTGCAAGCAGGTTGGTCTGTTCGGCGATGTCCTGGATGAGCGCCAGAACGTCGCCAATCTGGTCGGCTGCATCTGACAGACCCGTCACCTGGCCGGCGGCCTGCTCAACACTGCTGGCGGCCTGCTCAGATACGTCGCGCGAGCGCATGACCTGTTGTTGCATTTCGCCGATGGACGCAGACATTTCCTCTGTTGCGGAAGACACGGTCTGGACGTTCACAGACGATTCTTCAGCCGCCGCCGCCACATTGGCTGACTGAGACGTGGTGCGTTCAGCGATGGAGGATACACCCTCAGCTGTCTGCTTCAGTTCGGTTGCGGTATTGGCAACGGACTCAACGACTTCCCCGACAGACGTTTCAAATTCATCCGCCAGCTTGGTCATGGTGTCGCGTTTTTCTTCGGCGATTTTTGCTTCACGAGCAGCTTCTTCCTGCTTCATGTGATCTGCCTGCTGCCCTGCTTCTTTGAAGACCTGAACAGCTTCTGCCATCTCGCCCATTTCATCCTTGCGGCCAAGACTTGGAATTTCAGTGGACCAGTTCTTGTTTGCCAGATCGCCCATTGCAGTCGTCATTTTGGTCAGTGGGTTGGAAATGCCTCGGGCAACAAACAGGCCGATGCCGACTGCAGCAATCATCACCAAGGTGCCGATGATCAGGAACTGGAAGAGCAGAGAGGTCACGCCCGCATTGGCTTCGGCTTCGCTGATTTGGACGATGACCGCCCAGGTCGCACCGAACAGATTCACAGAATCGTAAGCGGCAATTTCAGCTTCGCTGTCAAAACCTGTCGTTTTGGCAATGCCCTGCTGACCATCGAGGCCTGCTACCACTGCCGGATTGTTTACTTCACGCACCAAAGTGGTGGAGGCGCTGCTGAAGCGCGAGTCGGACCGCATCAGCATGTCCGGCCCAACGAGGAAGCTCTCAGCTGTCTCGCAAAGGCCGTTGCTCTTGGCCATCAGCCCGTTAATCACACCTGCGGGAATCTGGTAAACGAAAACACCCGCGCGGTTGCCGATGCGGTCGTACACCGGCATGCCGATGAAGCTGGCCGGACGACCGCCCATGGGGCCGTAAGGCGAAAAGTCCTGAAAGACGATGGTGTTGGGTTCGGCAGCCTTCGCCGCACGGTAAACTTCGCCAAGGCCGGTTTCAGCCCAGGCGCCA
This sequence comes from Candidatus Phaeomarinibacter sp., assembly GCA_050042885.1. Taxonomy (GTDB): domain Bacteria; phylum Pseudomonadota; class Alphaproteobacteria; order CGMCC-115125; family CGMCC-115125; genus Pyruvatibacter. Next base: position 54,445 of record JBHJJF010000086.1, on the reverse strand, counting down.
GTGTCGAAGTTTGTCGCAAAATCATCGTTCTTGAAAACTGAGTAGAGCAGGTCACCGGAGCCACTGAACAGGTAGATGTCGTTGTAGCCCTTACGCTGCTGCAGGTCCCGAAACCATGGGTGATAGTAGCCATGTGTATGGGAATAGAATGACCCGTCTTCCATGGTCATCAGCTTGTCCCGCTCTTCGGCAGGATGCGGGTTTTCGGTTATGTAGTCGCGCTGCAAGCGCTCACGGGCATTGCTGCCAAGCGACATCCAGGCGTCGTCAAAAGCACCGATGGCTTCGATCACCGTGGTTGTGTTGGATAGGATGGCGAGTTCGTCGCCCAGTCCCTTGATGTACTCATTGATCTCGATGGCGCGGTCGGAAGCAACATTCTGAAGCTTGTTGTTGACCTGCTCGTCGAGGGCGCCTTTGGCCCCGAAAAACGCGATTGATGTTGTAATGACGGCTGTTGCTACGGAAAGACCGATAATGACGGCCGGAAGTTTTTGAGAAATTTTAAGGTCGGAAAAAATAGCCAAGCGCATTGCGTCGCTCCATGGGGCACCAAAGACATTCACGAGCTCTTCTGCTCGCGTCCTGCGACGATATGAGTTGTGCACCTAAATTTGGATGAACTCGCAATGCGTGCTTTTTTTCATAATACACGCAAAAAGAGAGACGCTGCTTTGAGCGCCTCTCTTCATTACGTCGCCGAACCAGTTGGTCTGGGTGCTCTATGCGTTGCGCACCTCAGCAATGAAAACATTGACGCGTTCACGCAGGGCGTCACCCTGTTCAGTCAGGGCGCCAGAGGAGGCCAGAAGCTCCGTCGAAGCAGCGGATGCCTGTTGCGATGCTTCGCTGACGCCCAGGACGCTTGTTGAGACTTCCTGGGTGCCTGACGCTGCCTGCTGCGCATTGCGCGCGATTTCGGTTGTCGCGGCCGACTGTTCCTCAATCGCGATAGCTATGGACTGAGAAATGTCAGTCACTTGCGCAATCACATCACGGATACCATTGATTGCAGTAACAGCCGTTTCACTTTCTGACTGCACGCCTTCAATCTGTGTCCGGATCTGCTCGGTTGCCTTTTGGGTCTGGGTCGCAAGGGCTTTCACCTCGCTGGCCACAACTGCGAAGCCCTTGCCGGCGTCACCGGCTCGAGCAGCCTCAATGGATGCATTGAGTGCCAACAGGTTGGTCTGTTCAGCAATGTCCTGAATGATCCCTAGCACATCGCCAATCTGGTTGGCTGCCGTCGACAGACCCGTGACCTGATTGGATGCATTCTCGACGCTGTCAGCCGCCTGTTCAGAAACCTCTCTTGAGCGCATGACCTGCTGCTGCATTTCCGCGATGGACGCAGACATTTCCTCGGTAGCCGAAGACACTGTCTGAACATTCACCGAAGACTCTTCGGCAGCGGTTGCAACCGTGGCGGATTGCGCCGTGGTTTTCTCCGCGATCACCGACACATCCTGTGCCGTTTCCTTCAAATCCTTGGCGGTGGCTGCAACTGTTTCAACAACTTCGCCTACTGATGTCTCGAAAGAGTCAGCTAGGTTCTCCATTGCTTCGCGTTTTTCGTCAGCCAAACGTTGTTCGCGTTCCACTTCCTCGGCACGCATGCGTTCGGTCTGCTGGCCGTTCTCCTTGAACACAGCAACCGTTTCCGCCATCTCACCGATCTCATCCTTGCGATCGGTTCCGGGTATGGTCACGTTCCAATCCTGGTCTGCCAGGCGCCGCATGGCGGCAGTCATCGCCGTAATCGGTCCGGAAACTGATTTGGACATGAAGATGCCAATTGCCGCGGCGCCTATGACGACCACAATGCCGACGATGATGAACTCGATCAGCAGCACGAAAATTTCAGCTTCGGCTTCTGCAATCTCGATTTCAGCCACGACGGCCAATGTGGTGTCAAAGATCCTGACCTGCGAATAGGCTGCGAATGCGGGATTGCCCGCCAGGCTGGGCTCGAGGTCTACACCATGGCCGCCTTCAAGTGCGTGGTGAACGGCAGGCACATCAACTTTGCGCTTGAGCATGGTCGCTTCCTGCGCGAAGCGTGAGTTGGAGCGCATCAAAAGGTCAGACCCAACAAGAAAGCTCTGGCCGGTTTCGCCGAGGCCTTCGGTATCTTCCATGAGGCGGTTGATACCGCTTGTAGGGACCTGGTAGGCCAGCACGCCGATCCGGGCATCATTTCGATTGAAGACCGGGACGGCAATAAAGCTGGCGGGCGCGTCGGCAGAAGGGCCGTAAGGTGCGAAGTCTTCAAACGTGGATTCGCCTTTGTCCCCTGCAGCGGCTGCGCGATACATGCGCCCAAGGCCTGACTCTGCCCATTCGCCGCGTGCCAGGTTGGTCGCGTAGTCAGCTTTTTTGGAGACCGAATAGATCAGGTTGCCTCGGGTATCGAAGAGGAACACATCATAGTATTTGCGGGTTTCCTGCAGCTCTCGAAACCACGGGTGATAGTGGCCGTGGTGGTCGGAGTACAGCGAGCCATCTGGCGCCTGAGTGAGGCGCTGTTTTGATCCGGCGGTGTTTGGATTGGCCTTAATATAGAGGTTCTGCAGTTGAGATTTCTGCCCGCTTCCCAGTGCGGTCCAACCGTCCGTAAATGAGGTGACTGCTTCAATGATCATGTCATTGGTGGCGAGGAATTTTATCTCGTCATCAATTGCCTCTAGGTAGTCCTGCACTGCATGGGCGCGGTCGCTTGAGATGACGAGAAGTTCTTTCTCGATCGCATGATCAAGAGCAGATCTGGCACCAAAAAAGCCCAGAACACTCGTAATCAGAACCGCGAAGGCGGCAAGACCAATGATAACGGCAGGCAGCTTGTGCCGCAGTTTGAGAGACGAAAAAGTAAGAGACCCCATGTGCCCATAACCTCTTGTTCCCGGACGCGATTTCTCCGCGCTCCAGGTCGTCCCCGCCTGAATAATTAGACGTCGTTCTTTAAGGTTGAGTGAACGCGTGCCGGTTGCGCCAAAGTTGCAACGACATTTGGTAACTGATTTGTTAACGTCTTCACCGGGTGCCGATGGAAGCAATGAGGGGCTAGGCATGCATTTTGGACTTTTCCGGTCAGTGGGAGCTGCCGGCGCAGCGTTGTGCGCGCTTGTCGCTGCACCATCGATGGTGGTGGCAGACACGACAGGCATAACTGAGCACTCGGCGCAGGGCCAGCAAACGGCTGTTGCAGCCCTGCCGGCCCGTTCTCCACGCCACTGGCGCATCCTGAGGGATCGGTGGACGGCCACTGACGAAAAAGCCTATGAGGACTTCATCACCGCGATAGGCGAGAGCAACTGCCGCACAACAGATCAGTGTCTCAAACATGCGGCTAATGTGTATCGTGGGCGCAACCCGGCGGGCGTTCGTTACTTCGCGGACTGTGCTGACCTTCCCTACACACTGCGCGGCTACTTCGCCTGGATGAACGGGCTGCCGTTTGCATTCGCCTCGGCAGTCGCCCCGAACGGGTACACCCGTGATGTTCGCTATGTGGCCAAGGGCAACCGGGTCATTGAAAAATCGGTGGTCATTAACTGGCCGGGACAAGCGCCAATGGATGGTCCGGACACCCTCCGCCGGGTGTCCAACTACGTGTCGACCGCCATGTACCGCTATCACCCGGAAGAAAAGCGCGGGATGCAGCCTGACCATTATTCAAGCAGCATCGACCCGCGCTCCATTCGTCCCGGCACCAATATCTATGATCCCAATGGCCATGTGGCGGTTGTCTATCGGGTCGATCCGGACGGCCGCATTCACTACATCGATGCGCATCCGGACAATTCCATTACCCGCGGCGTTTACGGTCGCAAGTTCGTGCGCGCCCGGCCCACCATGGGCGCGGGGTTCAAGAACTGGCGGCCGGTCCAGCTTGTTGGGGCCACCAGAGCTTCGGATGGCAGCCTGGTCGGAGGGCGCTACACCTATACGAGCAATTCCGAGATCGAAGACTTTTCCGTTGATCAGTACTTTGGCAATCACACGCCCAACCAGCGCCAGTGGCAGGGGGGCTCGTTTGCCTTCAACGGCCAGCGGCTTGATTATTATGACTGGGTGCGCACGGCAGTCGCGGGCCGCAACCTTGTTTATGACCCGCTGGTGGAAACCCGCAATATGATGCGCGGGTTATGTGATGACCTGACTTACCGGGTCTATGCCGTTGAAGAGGCGGTTTCCGCAGGTATCAGCCGGAAGCCGCAGCCCTCGCGTCTGCCGCAAAACATCTATGGCACCAGCGGCGAGTGGGAGACTTACTCCACGCCGTCGCGCGACGCGCGCCTGAAAACCTCATTCGTTGAGTTGCGTGATGAGATTGCGCGCTTTGTATCGCTGGTGGAAGACGGCAGCGATCGGGTCAAGTACAGCGGCACGGACGTTCGCGCTGATCTGCTGACTGTCTACCGTCAGGAAGCTGCTGCCTGCTCGGTGACTTACACCAATTCGTCCGGCAAGCCTGTCTCACTTGGGTTTGGGCAGGTTCATGACAGGCTGTTTGATCTGTCCTTTGACCCCTACCATTGCGTGGAACGTCGATGGGGTGCCACCAGTCAGAATGAGCTTGCGTCGTGCAAGGATGGCAGCGGCAAGCGGGCCTGGTATCAAGCCGAACAACGGCTGCGTAACCAGACCGAGCGGACATATGATGTTCGCATGGACTTTTCCCTTGCGCAGCTGCGGTCCGGTGTAGCGGGAGCGGGCAAGGCATCGCCTCCGGATATCGATGATGAAAAACTTCTCATGACGCCGGCACCGCAAATCAGCGCTGACATAAAGGGAACTGTTCAGCAGTAGTATTCACTCGGCGTGCCTTGCGCTTGGGCGGTAAGCCATTAGGTTACGGCTCCCGTCCGTTAAACTGCAGGCCAGCTTGTATGAGTTCTTCCGATACCAATCTGCTTCACCTGCTGAAAACCCGCAGGTCCATTGTTGCCCGTGACATGGGAGATGAGGGGCCGGACGTACATCAGCTGAATGACATTCTGCAGGCAGGCCTGCGTGTGCCTGATCATGGCAAGCTTGGACCGTGGCGCTTCATCGTTTTTGAAGGGGCAGCGCGTGCTCAGTTCGGGGGCGTGTTGGAGGCGGCTTATCTTGCCAGCGGAATGCCGGACGAAGATGACCGCAGGCAGTTTGAGCGCGAGCGGTTTACCCGTGCGCCTGTGGTCGTTGCCGTCATCTCAATCGTGAAGCCGGAGTCCAAAATCCCGGAGTGGGAGCAGATACTCTCGTCAGGCGCCGCCTGCCAGATCATGCTCAACGCGGCGGCTTCCATGGGCTTTGCCGGGCAGTGGCTGACGGAGTGGTACGCGTATGATCCCATGGTACTGCAGGCCCTCCAGTTGCATGAAAATGAACGCGTTGCCGGCTTCATGTATTTCGGCTCTGTCGTCAATACACCCAATGAGCGCGTCCGGCCTGCCCTGGACGACAAGGTGAGCCGCTGGCGCCTGGAGCTCTGACGCGCGGGACTGTGCTACCGGGTCATCGGGTAGTGGGGGTATAGATCCTGTTCCCTTTTGTGCGCCTGATAGAGCCGCCATATGCTCGGTGGTTTAAAGCCGCGTTTGCGGTTTCGGTCGCCGATTTCAAAGAGCATACGGTTTTGCTCAAACAGGGTGGCGTAGGCTTCCCGCAGCGTGGTTTTACGGTCCCAGATGTGGGTCGCCTCGCCACCTGCGCCGTTGATTTCCATCAGTTTGAAGCCTTCGCCGCGCTGGAGCTTGGCCATGCTTTCAAAGCGTAAATCAAACCGACCGATGTAAAACTCGGGAATGCTTTTTGCGACCTCGTCGAAGGCCTGTTCCATTTCCGGAGTGATGAAAGCAGCACCGTCGCGGAAAATGGTGCCGCGTGAGTGGCTTCCGGCGAAGGCAAGGCGGAACGGTTCGCCTCTGGGAAGAATTTTGCCCCACGAAGCTTCATGGCGCGGCAGGTAGACATGCTGCAGCAGGCCCGCTCGCACATCTGCCTGAATAAGTGCCTTGAGCGTCGAAACGCCATCGCCGATGACATGAGGAAAGTATTTGAGCGTCAGTGAAAAGATGCGGCCCTTGTCCTCACCGGGCAGCCGCACATAGAACACCCCGGCTTCCGCCTCATGCTCAACCATCTCCTGCAGAACCATGGTGGCACCGGCGGGGTAGTCGGTGAGGTAGCTCCGAAGCTCCTCTTCACAGCGGATCGGCTGGACGCCGACACCCCGGCAGCCAATGTCGGGCTTTGCGACGATTGGAAAGGTCAGGCCGCGTGCCTGCATGGCACCATGTGCAGCAGCAAGGTCGTTTGCCACGCCGTCCGCACCTGATCCCGTTCGCGTTGGCGTTCGCGTCAGCGACACCCAGGCAGCGGTTACCTCTTTGGATTTCCCTGCGAGGATGTCAAAAATCTCTGCCTTGCTTTCCCCGGCCATGCCGCCGTCCGGGAAGGAAGGGTTGGCCAGAAGTGCGAGCCCCGGTCCGCGATACCACAAGGCCAAGAAGCACCATTGCAGCGCGATAGGGGCATAGAAAAGCCACGACGGCCAGAACTCAAAGAATGAGACAGGCGGTCCCGACATATCCAGCGGCGGCATGCCCACATGGATGGGACGATTTGGTGAGATCGTATTGGCAGTCATGTCGGCGATGTCGTGAAAATTTTGCTATGCGTCGTGTTGCGGTGTTTCAGCTGATGTGGCCGCTTCGTTGCGCCGCTTCAGAATAGTCGCTGTTATACGCGGCAACACAATAGCTAGAACAATCACAAGTGCGGCAACTCCCCAGCGCCACGGGCCCAGATCATTCAGCACTGTTTCGCCCAGAATGGCGATGAGGCCATAGAGCCCGGTGGACCATCCAGCCGCCAGGCCGCCGGCATACAGCGCAAATCGCGGGAACGGTATGCCCACAAAACCGGCTGCCGTGTAAGTGGGCAGTCTCATGCCCGGGATGCAGCGAGCGCCGAACAGAGTAACGAACAAGGACCCTTCCAGAAACTCCCGTCCGCGCATGATGCGATGTTCGGACACCCATTGCCGCGCACTTGGCCAACGGGCTGCAGCCGCGCCCACACCGTAGAGTCCAAGGTCACCAAAGAGAATGCCGATGTAGAGTGCCAGCAAGGCCGCGCCATGTGGCAGCACACCTTCAGAGGCGAGAAGGGCAGCCGTCACCGTCGCGGCGTCCTCGAGAATGAGAGTGCCGATCGTGATCGCCAACATCACCAATAGCTGGTTGTCGGAGAACGACTCGATGAGGGCCAGGAGCCCCTCGTAGGACAGGTCCATATGGTGTCCGGCGCAGAAGTGAATCAGGTCGCGGGCAATCTACCCGTGTTGGCAGGATCGCCCAAATCGTCTTTCAGGCAGGTTACGGCATGTCAGAACGCCTGTATTCCGCGAGATTTTACGGGTCGTGAGCAGACGCGCGGTCGATGGCCGCATCAATTTCAGATTTGGAGTTCCATGGCAGGAAGTGGTTTTGACCGTCGAGGATCGTCACGGTCAATGGGGCGGAGGTGAAGTGCTCTTCCATATAGGGAACATTCTCAAAGGGTGTCAGATTATCGTCAGTTCCGTGAATGATCTGGACCGGCATGGTCAGGTCACCCAGCTGAGGCTGCAACGCCAGAAGTTCCTTCTCAAGAACCAGCAGTTCACGATTTGCATTTCGGATCATGCGGGGCAAGACGTGGCGCACGCCCCACCATTCCCCGATCGGCTGCATGAAGTGAATTTCTTCAAGCGCCGGGTCCAGTGATCCTGCGACAATCACCAAAGCCTTGACCCTGTCAGGCCGCAGCAGGCCCAGCGTGGCAGCCACCGGCCCTCCAAGCGAATGGCCAACGACGATCACCGGCGTTGCGACGTCATCTACCAACGGCGCAATTGCCTCAGCCTGTGCCTGCAGGGACGGGACGGCATCATCAGGCCCGCTTGCGCCAAACCCAGCCCGATCAACCGCGACATACTCAAACCCATCCGGGACGTCTGCAAGGTAATCTTCCCACGCGCCTGCGGACCCCGGTGTGCCATGGATAAAAATCACACGTGTTCCAGTGCGACCACCGGCGCGTTGGGCGGCCATCTGTGTGTCGTTCCAGTCATAGGTAATGAGATCGACCGCTTGCGCCGGCTGTGCTCCGGCAAACTGACCTGCGCCGGTCATGCTTGCCAATACCAGACCAATCGTGTGCAGCGACCGGGACTTGCGCCTGCGGTCACCCGCATTTGCTTTTGATGCGGCAACCATGCGGCGGGTGGAACTGGGAGGCGTCATGCGGATGTCCGGTGGGCGACGTTAGGTGGTGTGCCGACTAGGCCGGTCCGCCGGGGAGGCCTCGAATTTCCCCATCTTCGCCGCGAACCATTGCCCGGCTTTGGCGCAAGGCAACAGCGTGTCCCGGCATCTTGTCTTTTGGCTTCTGTGCGCCGCCTGATGAGCGCCTGCCAAACAGGGACAGGACCGCGACAAGGAGCATCGCCGTTCCGAACACGATAGCGCCGGGTTGGCTCGTCTGCAGGATTTGCCATACGCCAGCGGCGCCAAGAGCGGCGATGATGAGAAACACAATCAATCTTCCACGCATGCGAAAACCTCCAGACATCCGGCAGTCACTCACGCCTGCCGTCTACTCCCCAACAGATAGGTGACCACTTACGCGGATACGAGACAAGTCTTTGCGACATTCGCCGCATTTCGTCCGTGCCAGCCGGCCGATATGCGCGGAACAGGCTTCCTTGTCGGTATTCCCGTGATAGCGTTCGCGCCCGTGCCACATCTGTCATTTCGCGGTCGTACAAAGTCGCCAGGGCAAATCCGAAGTAGCCACCCTATGAGCCTGTTCACTCTTTCAGCTGACCGCATTGCGCTTTACCGGGCGCATCTATCGGAGCTTGCCCGCCTGGCAGCGCCGACGATGGTGCAGCGCGGCGGTGTGCTGACCATGTCGGTTGTGGATACAGTGATGGTCGGCAATTTCTCATCCGAGCAGTTGGCCTTTCAGGCGATCGGTCACGTGCCCTATGCCTTTGTGATGCTGTTCCTGCTAGGCGGCATCATGGGGCAACTCGTTGTTACATCGAACGCCTTTGGGGCGGGGGAGCATGCGGCCTGCGGCGCGGCCTGGCGCCGGGGTATCCCTTATGCGTTTGGTCTTGGTTGCCTGGGACTTCTATTCTGTGTCTTTGGTGGGCCGATCCTGTCCCTCACAGGCCAGTCTGAGGAACTGGCCGTTGAAGGCGGTAAGGTCAGCATCGTTCTGGGCATAGCCCTGCCGTTCCTGCTGATGACAGTGGCGGGGGGCTACTTCCTTGAAGGCATCAAGCGGCCGCTGCCGGGCATGATCGTCATGATCGCGGCCAACCTGCTCAACATTCTGGCGAACTGGATTTTGGTGTTTGGCGTCGGACCGTTTCCGGCCATGGGCGCGGTCGGGTCCGCGGTTGCGCCCGCGCCTGTCTGGACGTTTCAGGCACTCGTGATCAATCTGTACATCTGGCATTTGCGGGATGGCATGACCTTCGGCATTCGCACGCGCGTCGCTGACACATGGCGCGCCTTTTGGCACGGCGGACGGCGTCAGCGTGTTCTGGGCTACGCAGCGGGCGCCAGTCTGGGCACGGAAAACGCGGCCTTCTCTATCATGCAGTTGATGGCCGGCCTCATGGGGCCCATCGCGCTGGCGGCCTACGCGGTCACCTTCAACGCCTTTGCTGTCGCCTTTATGGTGTCCATCGGTATTGGCACGGCAACAGCGGTCAGGGTCGGTTTCTACTATGGCCAACGCGACAAGGATCAGATGGCGGTGGCGGGTTGGACGGGACTTGCGTTCAACCTCATTGTCATGACGCTGCTCGGAGCGGCGTTGATTGTCTTTTCAGCACCCATTGCGCGTGCCTATGGCGACGACGCGGAACTCATCATGCTGGCGGCGGGCATGATCGCCTTCATCGCAATTGTTCTACCGCTGGACACGGTTCAAACTGTGATGGCGAGTGCGTTGCGGGGCATGGGGGAGACATGGGTGCCGACCGGCTTTCACCTGATCTCGTACTTCGTGATTATGGTGCCGCTGGCGTGGTATCTCGGTTTGCATCTTGGGCGCGAGCCCATCGGCCTGCTCGAGGCATTTCTTGTGGCAAGCATATTCTCGGCCACTGTCATCAGTGTACGGTTCAAATATCTTTCCGCCCGCGGTGGTGCGGGCGGACTGGCCAACGGCTCCATGCCGGCCAATCCCCCAACAGCGTCTGACGTTTGACGTTACTCAGCAGCGCTTGAGTAGTTCTCACTCGGAGGCGTTGGAACCGGCGTATCCACCGTTGCTGTCACAGCGACCGTCTCCGGTGCGTTGGCGTTGTCTGCCTTGGGTGCCGGTGCGGTCTTCTTTGTAGGCTTTTTGGCTTTGGAGCTGGCCTTGGTCTTTGCCTTCACTTTGGCCTTGGTTTTCGTCTTCGCCTTGGTTGCAGCCTTCTTTTTTGCCGGCGCTTTCTTCTTGCGGGTCCTCTGGGCGGCGGCTTCCGCCTGCGCCTCCTTCAGGCGCTTGTGCCCGGCAAGGGCGTCAGAAGCCTGGAAGGCCTGCATTTCCATCTTCCGCTCGAAGGCGTCTTCAAGCTCGATGGCGGCCTCGGTAATCATCTCGGCCATCACGTCCACGTCGGGGATAGTCTCGCGATCGGCCATCAGGCCGAAGTCGATCGAGTCCATATAGCTGGTCACTGTGATGTTGAGCGCCTGGCTATGCACCAGAACGGACATCGGGTAGTTGGCCACCAGCTTGGCGCCATTGATATAGAGCTGCTCGCGTGGGCCTGGCACATTGGAGATCACCAGATTGGCCGGCGGCGGAACAGTGCCGCCGAGGCCCACTGCGTTGGTCGCCAGCACGGCTGCATTGAGAAGCAGCGAATAGTTCGTTGCAGCCTCGCGGGACAAGTGATTGACCTTGTCCTTGGCCGCGCGGGACGATTTCTTGATGGCTTCAAGACGCTCCAGCGGATCTTCCACATCTGTTGCCAGCGTGGTGATGATCATGGAAATCGAGTTGCCTTCCTGAACCGCATCCTTCGGCCGTACGGACACAGGGCACATGGTGGTCAGCGGTTTGCCCGGGAGCGAATTGTGCAGTTTCAGATATTTGCGCAAGGCACCGGCGCAAATGGCAAGCACAAGGTCGTTGATGGTGGCGTCAAGGTTGTTGCCCGCATCCTTCACCCGGCTCAGCGGCAGGGTCGCAATGCCAAACCGGCGGTGACGGGTGATGGTCGTGTTGAACACGGTGCTGGGTGACTGGAAGGGGAGCGGCGCTTCGCGGCTATCGCCTGAGAGCATATGGAAGCCGCCGCGCAGCATCCTGCCGCCGAGTTCTCCAAGTGTCCGTGTGGTCGTGCCGACGCCTTCAGCGACCTGACCCAGGGATTCTGTCGCAAGGGACACCATATCCCGCTTGATCTGTTGCTTGGCAGGCAGCTTTGCCTGCTTCGGTGCCATCTGCCAGAAACCCTTGTCCATCTTGTTGCGGGCCGAGCGGGACAGGGTGGAAGACAAAATCGCGGTTGCGGCAACGCCATCCACCAAAGCGTGGTGAACTTTGATGTACTGCGCGACCCGGTTCCCCTCGATGCCCTCGATGCAATAGCACTCCCATAGCGGGTGATTGCGGTCGAGGCGCTGGCCGTGCAGCCGCGAGACGAATGTCGTCAGTTGTTCCATCGTGCCCGGCTCGGGCAGGCGGACGAACCGAATGTGGTAGTCGAGGTCAAAATCCTCGTCCTCAACCCAGCGCGGCGTCAGTTCCAGCTTGGAGAGCTGGCCACCCAGTTTCAGGCTGAACGGCGGCTGTGGCGGGGCTGACAGGGCGAACCGGTCAAACATGTCCTGAAAGAAGTTGCCCTTGTAGCGGGGCGGCAGTTCGAGGATCTGCAGGCCGGCCACATGGGTCGGGCTTTCATCCGTTTCTACGGTGAGAAATGCAGAGTCCTGAATATTCAGACGGCGCATGTGGTCGTCCCCTGTTGAGAAAAACGCTGTTTTCGGGGGCTTTTCCAAATACACAACGCCGGAAAGCCTTTAATTTCAGCAGTTTACATCGTTGCTGCAGTGCAATCTAGGGGGCGGGAGTGAATCGACGCTTACGATTGACGATGATCAGGCATGTGTTGAACGCATGAGAACCCTTTTGGCCTGCAGCAGATGGGGTCGGTCAATCATCTTGCCGTTCAGGGACAGCACGCCGGCATCAGGTGCTGCGTCAAAGGCATCAACGATTGCCTGGGCATGCGCCACCTCCTGTGCCGAGGGTGTCAGCGCCTCGTTGATCACCGCGACCTGTGCCGGGTGGATGGCGAGTTTCGCGTCGAAACCATCCCGCACAGCTTCGGCCAGTTCGTCACGCAACCCTTCCTCATCGCGGAAATCAGTGTAGACGCCGTCTATGGCCAGAACGCCGGCGGCACGTGCAGCCGCGAGGGTGAGCGAGCGCGCCAGGCGGAAGATGTCCGTGTAACTCCCGTCGGCCCGGCGGTTGGACGGTGCGCCCAGTTCCGCGGCCAGGTCTTCAGCGCCCCAGGACAACCCGGCCAGCCGCTCCGGTGCATGGACGTAGCCGTCCATGGCAAACAGGGCGGCCGGTGTTTCCGTGGACACGGTCAGAATACCAATGCTTCCGACGTCGAGCCCGGCCTTGGCTTCGTGCTCTGCCAGCAGGTCTGACAGACCCTGCACGCCTTGCGGTGTGGCTTTGGGCAACATCACATAGTCGGGGCGGGGGGCTGCAATGGCAGCGACATCGTCTGCGCAATACTCGCCGTCGAGTGGATTGACCCGCACGACAATGGTTTTGCTCTGACGATCACCGGACTTCAGAAAGCTTGCGGTATCTTCGCGCGCGGCAGCCTTTGCGCTTTCAGCAACTGAATCTTCCAGGTCGAGGATCAGGCCATCGGCGTCGCTGCCCAATGCTTTGGTGCGTTTCTTTTCGCTGTCTGCGGGAACAAACAGGAGAGACCGCATCAGGACGCCTCTGCCGGGCGTTTCAGCATCAGGGCCTGGCGGCGACACCGAGCCACCTCGTCGCCATGCTGATTGAACGCCACGTGATCCAGCGTGACGATGCCCTGTGTGGGCCGCGATTTGGACTCCCGCTTGGAGATCACGTGCGTCTGAACGCGCATCGTATCGCCGTGAAAGAGCGGTTTGGGAAAATTGACATCTGTCATGCCCAGGTTGGCCACGGTTGTGCCGAGCGTCGTGTCATGCACCGAGATGCCGATGACAAGACCAAGGGTAAAGAGTGAGTTCACCAGCGGCTTACCGAACTCGGTCTGCGTCTCCGCATAGTGGTGATCCAGATGAAGTGCTGCCGGATTCATGGTCATCGCCGAAAACAGCGTATTGTCGCTTTCGGTAATGGTGCGCCGGATCGGATGGTCAATGACCAGCCCATCCTCGAACTCTTCAAAATACAAACCAGCCATTTCCACCCTCACGTTCTTTGGGGCATGACTGTAAATACGTGACGGAAACTCCCGTCAAGCTGAGCCGAAGTGGAAAAGTGAATGTTTGAGCTGACCGAAGATCAGCAGGCCATTGTGGATGCCGTGAACAAGGTGTGCATGGCCTTTGGTGATGACTACTGGCTGGCGCGCGACACTGACGGAGCGTTTCCGGATGCATTTGTCGCTGACATGGCCGCTGGTGGGTGGCTGGGCACGGCGATGCCTGAGGCCTACGGAGGGGCCGGGCTGGGCGTCACCGAAGCAGCGCTTGTCATGCATACGGTGGCGCGGGCCGGGGCAGGGTTCTCTGGAGCCAGCGCCATCCACATCAACTTGTTCGGGCCTATGCCGTTGGTGGTGTTCGGCACAGACGCGCAGAAAGAGCGGCATCTACCGCCGCTGATTGCGGGCAAGGAGCGGTGCTGTTTCGGTGTGACGGAACCCAATGCCGGGCTCAACACCACAGCCATTGAAACCCGCGCCGAGCGGAACGGCGACCACTACATCATCAATGGCCGCAAGATGTGGACATCAACGGCCCAAAGCGCGTCAAAGATTTTGTTACTGGCCCGCACGACACCCCTGGCGGATGTGCGCAAACCTACTGATGGCATCAGTCTGTTCTACACAGACATGGACCGATCAGCCGTCGATGTACATGTGATCGACAAGATGGGGCGTAAGGCTGTCGCCTCCACTGCGCTCTTTATCGCCGGCCTCAAGGTCCCGGCAGACGACCTGATCGGGGAGGAGGGGCGGGGGTTTGAATATCTCCTGCACGGCCTCAACCCGGAACGCATCCTGATTGGTGCCGAAGCCGTCGGCCTTGGGCAGTTGTCGTTGGAGCGCGCGGCGACCTATGCGCGGGAGCGAGAAGTCTTCGGGCGGCCCATCGGTCAGAACCAGGCAATCCAGCATCCGCTCGCTGCAAGCTGGGCAGAGCTTGAGGCCGCGTGGCTCATGTGCATGAAGGCCGCGCACCTCTATGCCGCCGGCAAGCCGTGCGGCGCGGAGGCCAATGCAGCAAAATACCTGTCGGCTGAAGCTGGTTTTACGGCCTGCGAGCGATCAGTAATGACCCATGGCGGCATGGGCTACGCCAAGGAGTTTCATGTGGAGCGCTATCTGCGCGAAGTCATGATCGCCCGCATCGCCCCCGTCAGCCGGGAACTGATCCTGTCGTTCCTGGCTGAGCGAGTGCTGGAGTTGCCCAAGAGCTATTGAGCAGGAGCTGCTTCATGCTGCTTCTGCCAGTCATCCAGATAGTCCCGGCTGGCTTTGTAGGCGTCCAGCCCCCACCAGATAACGGCAACAGCGATCACCAAAATGGTGGTGGCGACGATGGCCAGTGACACATTCAGCATTGAATCATCGGCAAACCAGAAGTCTGTGACCAGCGCAATGGCCGTCGGCCCCAAGCCAAGGCCGATGATGGTGACTACAAAGATCATGAAGGCTGATGCCTGTCCACGCATCTGGTTTGGCATGATTTCCTGCACGCCGGAAGGACCGGCGCCCGTGCAGAAGGTTGCGAAGAAAGTTGAGGGCGCGATCAGCACCATGGCCAGCGTGGCACTTTCCACGAAGGGATACAGCACGGTGAATGGAATGGCCGCAGCTGCGCCATACAGCAAGACGCGCAGTTTGCCGTCCTTGTAGCCGATGGCAGTGAGCTTGTCGGCCATCCAGCCGCCGGTCACAACGCCCGCCGTGCCGAACACCACGACCACTAGGCCGTAATAGATACCGGCTTCGCCCGCCGTCCATCCGTGGGTGCGAATGAAGAAGGTGGGGATCCAGGCCGACACGCCATAGGCCATCATGGCGCACAGGGCGTAGCCCACATGGTGCGAGAACAGCGTTCGCGCGTTGTCGCTCATATAGGCGACCACATCCTTGACCGGAACGGACTCGACTTTCTCGTTGCCGTCCGCATCTACGCTCTTGCGCACATGCCCGCGTCGCGTTGGCTCCTTGAGCGTTAGCGCCCAAAGAGCCACAAGAAGTCCTGGAAGGCCGACCACAAAGAACACGACCTGCCACGCATACACTTCGCCCACGATGGGAAGGACCGTGTGCTCAACACCTGAGACAGCAGAGACAACAACGCCGCCGATAACGAGGGCGAGGCCGGCACCGATGTAAACGCCCATGCCGTAGACGCCAAGTGCCGCACCGCGTTTGTCCGGTGGAAAATAGTCGGCAAGGATGGAGTAGGCGGCAGGCGACAGGGCCGCTTCGCCGACACCGACACCCATGCGGAACAAGAAAAGCTGCCAGTAGGTTTTGGCGACGCCGCACAACGCCGTCATGATGCTCCAGAAGGCAATGCCTATGGCGATGATCCGCACACGGTGCTGTACGTCGACCATACGACCAATGGGCAGGCCGCAAATTGTGTAGAACAGCGCAAATGCAAAGCCGATGAGCAGGCTCATCTCGGTGTCGGAGATTTCCAGGTCGCGACGGATGGGCACGACCAGCAGGCTGAGGATCTGCCGGTCGATGAAGGAGAACGTGTAGGCGAGCACAAGAACGCCAACCACGTACCAGGCATAAGCCCGGCTGGGGTAGGGCGGTTCGTCAGCGGAAGGCGGCGCGTCGTCGTGAATGGCCGGGGTCTGTGTCCCGGCTTCCACCATGTCGTCAGCGATGTGCTGAATTTCGTCGTCCTGGCCGTTTCCGGTCATACGGCATGCCTCCCCAGCATGATTTTGGTCTTGTGGCGCGTTGCCTTTGGGGGCCATGCGGCCCCGTTAACAGCATCCTAACGGGGAACCTTCGGAAACCAACAGAAAACCTAGATTTTTAGTTGGCACGCGGTTTGAAACGTCTCGGGCACAAAGGAGCCTGAAGATGACCGCCGTCGCCAATATTCAAACGTCCGGATCAACCACCAACGTGGTCGCCGCGGTGAAAACCGCAGCGGCAACCACCGGGGCTGATTTCGACTATCTGTTGCAGACGGCGGTTCGCGAAAGCTCGCTGAATCCTGCGGCAAAAGCCAAAACATCCAGTGCGTCAGGCCTGTTCCAGTTCATCGAGCAGACATGGCTTGGCGTGGTCAAGCGGCACGGGGCCGAGTTCGGTCTTGGGGCCCAGGCCGCAGAAATCGACACGACGTCAGGTGGTCGGCACAAAGTGACGGACAAGGACGCCAGGGAGGCAATTCTTGCCTTGCGTCATGATCCTGAAGTTTCCGCACTCATGGCCGGGGCGCTCACCAAGGAGAGCCAGCAGGCCCTGGAAAACGGCATTGGCCGTGCGGCCACGCCGGGTGAGTTGTACACCGCCCACTTCCTGGGAGCCGGCGGCGCCATCAAGCTCATCAATGCGGCGGAGAGTGATCCGTCGGCCACCGCATCTGTGCTGTTCCCAAGTGCGGCCAATGCCAACAAGTCGATTTTCTACAACAAGAACGGCAGCCCCAAGACGGTCTCTCAGGTTTATGACCGTCTGACGCGTGAAACCGATATTGGCAGCAAGGCCGAAGCGGCGATCGCAGCTCTCCAGTCGGCACCCCAGCAAGTCGCGTCTGCCGGCACAAACCGTCCGACTGTCCAACAGTCTGTCAGTGGTCCGAGCGGCGCTGCGGCTTCATTGATGGTGCAACTGGCCGGTGGCCCGCTCCCCGGTCCGACCGCCATACCCGCATCCCGTCCGGCGCTGGTGCTGACACCAGCGGTGATGGATGTGCTGGCGGCGCTTGACCCACTGCCGTCGATCAATGGCGACAAAGAAACTGACGAGCGGCGCAACGCGGACAATGACGACTACGACCTTCCCGGCAGCGCCTTCACCAATCCCTATGCAGATGTTCTGCGAGGCACGCTGGCATAGGGCTGGCTAGTTGATGGCGCCTGCCGCCTTCAGGTCGTCAATCCCGGCGTCGTCATATCCAAGCTCTCGTAATATCTCAGCTGTGTGCTCGCCGATGGCGGGGGCAGGCCCGCGCACCTGATCGACCGTTGTGCCGTCGTCATTGGGCAGGCGGACGGGTCCCGCGACAGACTTGCCGGTGCCGCCTGCGCCGTCGGGTACATCCACAAACGCACCGGTTGCTTCGGCCTGTTTGTCATCTGCTACCTGCGCCATGGTCTGGACCGGAGCCCAAACCACATCTTCCGCGTCGAGACGTCGGCCCCATTCTTCAATGTCGTATTTGCTGAATTCTGCATCGAGCATCTGCACGAGTTCTGCGGCGTGTGTGCGGCGGGATTTGGCGGTGAGGAAGCGCTCGTCTTCTGCCAACTCCGGGCGGCCGATGGCTTTTGCAATTGGCCCGAAAATGTCGCCTGAATGGCGCGTCAGGAGGCAGAGCCACGTGCCGCAGGCGCACTGGAAGAAGTTATTGAGCGCGTTCACCGCCTGCTCGCGTGACTTGGTGGAGGCGACGCGGCCATAGCGCAGCTGGATCGCCATGTCGGAGGCGATTGAGTAAATGCCCGTGCGCAGGAGCGAGGCTTCAATCAAGCGCCCCTTGCCTGTCTTCGTCCGTTCAAAGAGGGCACCAAGAATGCCGTTGAGCGTTGCAAGGCCGGTGGTGTGATCACCCTGACCGATGCGCAGGGGGAAGGGCTCTGTGCCCTTGGGGGCTGTCAGGTTGGCAACGCCAGAGCGCGCCCAGAAGGCCGCCATATCAAAGCCGGGACGATCCTTTTCTTCGCCGGTTAGGCCGTAGCCGGTGACGCTGGCGTAGATCAGCTCAGGTTTTTCCTTGTGCAGAGTTTCCCAGTCCAGGCCGGCGCGGGCTAGGCCGCCCGGGCGGACGTTGGTGATAAAGACGTCAGCGGACATCACAAGCTTCTTGAGGGCTTCCGCGCCTTTTTCGTTGCGCAGGTCAATGGCCAGGCCGCGCTTGCCGCGATTGTCCATGTCGAAGATCGGATTGCCTTCAACGTTGGCGGCGGAAATGTTCTTGAACATGCCTCGGATGGCATCGCCGTGGAGAGGCTCCACCTTGATTACCTCTGCGCCCCAGTCGGCCATGATGCCGGCAGCGGCGGGTGCTGCAATGTAGGTGGCCAGTTCGACGACGCGGATGCCTTCAAGCATGGAAATTTCCCCGAATACACATGTGTTTTGTTTGGGGGGGATCATCCATAAGCGGACGGCGGCGTCAATGCATGTCCTCATGCCTTGAGCGCCGCCGCCTATTTAGGGTCAGGTCTGGTCCGCTATCTCGCGAAACAAGTGGAAGGTTTCGTATTCTCGATAGGAGCTTTCTTCCAGATCAACCGCATAATTGCTGTTGGCTGAAAGCTTCACGATGACCACATTGCGCGTCGGGTTCACATAGACGAACTGGTTGTAGACACCGATGCCGGAGTACTCGCCCTCGTCACCATCCAGAATCCACCACTGATAGCCATAGCCAACTGGCAGAAAGGCGTCATCATTGGCGCCCGGCAGCAGGTGAGGTGCGTCCGGAGTGACGGACGCTTTGGCCCAGTCGGCCGGCACGACTTGCTTGCCGTTCCAGTTGCCGCCATTGCGGAAGAGTTCGCCAAGCTTGGCATAGTCGCGAGCGGTCGCATTGAAACCGCCGAACGCCATCTCCATGCCCTCGCTGTCTGTCAGCCAGAAGGCATCGCTTTCAGCGCCAACCGGCTCCCAGAGTTTCTCGGACATGTAGTCCGCGACCGACCGACCAGTTGTTTTGACCAGCAAAGCACCCAGTACCTGTGTGTCGGTTGAGTTGTAGTGATTGACGGTGCCCGGCTCGTTCTTGCGTTCAAGGGTCGTCATGAACTCGTTCAGCGACCCGCCAAGGGCAAAGATGCGACCGAACCTGTTTATGTCCGAGTCCGGGTCAGAGTAGTCTTCGTTCCAGGCGGCACCGGACGACATCTGCAAGACGTCCTTGATGCTCACTCCATCATAAGCTGAGCCTGTCAGTTCAGGCAGGGTGTCGGAAATAGGCGCTTCGATATCCTTGATGTGGCCTTCGTCGACCGCAATTCCCACCAGCGCGGAAATGAAGCTCTTTGCGACTGACATGGAGAGCCATTGTTCATCGCGGCCACCGGTCAGCATGTAGCGCTCGAACACGACCTTGCCGTCCTTTAAAACAAGCAACGCACTGGTGTCGGTCTCACTTAGCAGGGCTTCGGTGTTCACCCGTTTGCCTTTGTAGTCAAAGGTCTCAGGCAGGCTGATGGGGTCACCGTCCGGGAAGTCGTAGGGGGTTGTGGACGCCGGGACTGTGTTGACCGGGAACATGTCATCCATGCGGTAGAAGTTGTCGTACTGCTCCTCGCCGGTAAACAGGGTCGCAATTGTCGACGCACGATCGATGTCGTCGGCCAGAAACACATAGGCTATGGCGCCGAGGACGGCGAGGGCGACAATGCCGCCACCCAGATACTTCTTCATGAGAGCGTTTCCTTTTTGGGTGTCTTCTTCTAGGATGATTTGGGGAGGGCCGAAAGGATGGCGCGCGCATGTGCACGGCCGGTTTCACGGGCCATATGCGGCACGCCCAGTTCGCGAAAAGAGGTCTGTCCGTAGAC
The DNA here is from genome assembly GCA_050042885.1 of Candidatus Phaeomarinibacter sp. GTDB lineage: Bacteria > Pseudomonadota > Alphaproteobacteria > CGMCC-115125 > CGMCC-115125 > Pyruvatibacter. Next base: position 34,441 of record JBHJJF010000086.1, on the reverse strand, counting down.
GAGCGAGAGAATGAGGCCTGCGGCCTCGCGCCGCTCGTCGGCAGAGCGGCCAAGGCTGTCACGTTCCATCTGAGCCATCATTAACTTGACGACGCGCCCGTACATGAGGGCGAGTCGTTTGCGGATCTTGTCGTCGCGCTCAGCCATGTACCAGAGTTCACCAACCACGTTGTTGGACACATCGTTGGCGAATGTGTTGTCGAACAGAAAATCGGCAAGGTCATAGGTGGTCATGGGCCGGGACTTGGGCCGCAGCTTGGCAACCCCGTCGTCACCTCGCTCGATCATGCGATCGATGAGCAGGTCGACCATGTCCGCCCGGTTGCCAACGAAGTATCGCACCAGAGAGCGGGGCAGGCTGCTTTCGTCTGCGACATCGCTCAGTGTGGTCTTTGCCAGCCCTTTTCGGACAACGCACTTCTCAAACGCTTCGAGAATCTGCTCCCGGCGTTCGTCTCCCATCTGGGGGCGCGCCATGATCTGCTCCAATCCTGTCAATAGTGACAAGATTTAGTCGAGGCTAAATAAATTGTCAACTATGACAATTTACTCGGTGACAGGTGTTAGCGAAGATATCCCCGATCCGCGCCTCTATCGGAGCCCATGGTGCCTGTACGGCGGGCATACCGGGCACGCTCGAAGGCGTGATCAAGGCGATCTGCCTTGCTTGCCTTGCGGTGGCTTCGTCCGGCCATGATGAACAAAAGGATGAGAAGCGATGCTGCTGCGCCGCCAACGATCCAGGCAAATTCCATAAATGCCTCCTCCCCACACTTACACGGGCAGTAGAGACGATCCCCTTCGGAAATTTGTTATGCAGGCCGAATGTGCCGGAGTTAAGGCATTGATGTGCAAACGGCTCGGGATGCCGCCGGTTTTTGTCGGCGCGTTTACAAATGGTTGCGGGACTATACGGAACATCGGGTTTTGCTAATCGGAACGTTAACCAGGTGGCTCCAAGCTTTGGTCCAATGGGATTGGCTTTTGAGCTGATCCCGCAACGGAGGATCGCGCAATGGCGCCACAACTCACGCAGGCTGACATTTCTGGACTTCTGAATTCACCTTCAGAGGATGCGCGTGCGCAGATTGCCGCCAAGGTCGGCGGGCAGATAGATGCCGGTGGGTTGAGCGGTCAGGAACGCATTCTGGCAAAGGACATTCTGCGACTGATGGTTCAGGACGCAGCGTCGCTTGTTCGATCTGCCGTTGCTGAGTCTCTCGCAAATACGCATGACATTCCTGACGATGTGGCTGCGGCGCTCGCCAATGACATCGACGAGATCGCGGTGCCGTTCCTTGAGGTATCACCCGCTATCAGCGATGAAGACCTGATCTCCATTGTTCGTGGCGGCAGCGGTGCAAAGTCGCTGGCTATTGCCGGACGAAAGACTGTTTCAGCCGCTGTGAGTGACACCATTGCTCAGGTTGGCGGCCGCGAGGCGGTCAGCTGCATGTTGTCCAATCCCGGAGCGGATATCGAGCCCACGTCATATGGCCATGTTCTTGATCGGTGGCAGGATGATGAAGATGTTGCTCAGCGGATGGCGGAACGCGAGTTGCTTCCTCTTAACGTGTCGGAACGCCTCGTGGCGCTGGTATCTGATGAGGTAAAGCAGCGCCTTATGAGCCGCCATGGCATCGGATCAGATTTGGCGGATCGAATGGCGCTCGAGGCCCGTGAAGCAGCGACGATCAAGCTTATTGATGGCTTGCCCAGCATTGATGATTTCTCGACTTTGATGCAGCACCTTGAGACGTCCGGCCGCCTGTCGGGTTCCCTTGTTGTACGCGCTGCCTGCATGGGCGAAATGCGCTTTGTCGAACACGCACTGGCGCAGATGGCACGGATTGATCCGCGGCGCGCATGGACCCTGGTGCATGATGCAGGGCGACTTGGGCTGCGGGCATTGTTCCAGCAGGCAAAGCTGCCGCAGCATCTCTACCTTCCACTGCGGGTGGCCGTGGATGTCTTCCACGAAATGTCACTCCATGGAGAGATTGATGACCGTGCCCGGTTCCGTCGGGCAACCCTTGAACGGGTCCTCACACAGACGGACGGCCTCAAGAACGACGATATGGACTTTCTGCTCTATCAGATGTCCCGTCAGGATGCTGCGCCTTCACAGTTTGTCGCGCTGTCCGCGTAACCCCTACCGTGTATCCATGATGGCCTTGCCGATCGTGAGGACCTGAATTTCCGTGGTCCCGCCGCCAAGCTCCAGAAGCTTGGCATCGCGCGCCAGGCGTTCCACCACATATTCAGCCATATAGCCATTGCCGGCGAGGACGTGGATTGCCTCCATGGCAACCCGTGTTCCTGCTTCAGCAACGAACAGCTTGCCTGCGCACGCGTCCAGAATGTCCATGGGCTCCGTTGAGTAGACAATGCGTCGGGAGTTGGACAGATCCACATGCATGGGGGCCAGCCGGTTTTGAACAAGCTGATAATTCCCGATTGCTTGGCCGCCCTGTTCGCGGGTCTTCGCATAGTCAACAGCGATGTCATAGCACCGCTCGGCAATGGCGTATGACAGCACGGCAATACCGATGCGCTCTGATGCAAGTGATTTGCGAACATGGTCGCGATCCTTCTGGCCGCCGCCCAGAAGGTTTTCCGATGGGACGCGGACGTCGTCAAGATAGACCTGACCTGTCGGCGATGACTTCATGCCCATTTTGTCAAAGGGTTTGGACGTATCGACGCCCTTGAAATCCCGTTCGACGATGAAGGCCTGGATGGATCCGTCATCGGTGTTTCGGGCATAGACGAGAAAATAGTCCGCATAGGGTGCATTGGTGATGAAGGTCTTGCTGCCGTTAAGGACATAGTCATCCCCGTCACGGCGGGCTGTCGTCTTCATGGAGCCAAATGCATCCGAACCAGCGCCTGGTTCTGTGAGGCACCATGACCCGACTTTCTCGCAGCGCTGGACATCGGGCACATACTTTTTCACCTGCTCCGGCGTGCCCTTGCTTCGGACGTTTGATCCGAACAGTCCAATGCTGGCGCCCCAGCTCAGGGCAAAGCCGGGGTTCACCCGTGCGACTTCAATCTGCACCTGGGTGCGGATGAAACGCATGAGTGCGTCACCATCCGGGTCGTTCTTTCGGTCTTTGGCTGCGTCCGGATCCGACACAGCACCCGTTTTCTCCAGCCTATCCGCCTCGGACGCGAGGCCAAGCTCCGCCACCATCTGTTTCATGAATGGATAGGGGGCGGCGCCGTTCTCGAACTCCGTCGTGTGCGGATCGAGCTCGGTCATCATGTATTTGCGGAAATGATCCCGCAGTCCAACCTGTTCAGGGGTGAAGCTGACAGGGGTAAATTGTGTGGCGGGCAGATCCATGACGTTCCTCGCAGGCAGTATGATTTGGCAACCATCATGTCGGCGCAGGTATTGGTCAGCAACCGCTATCGGTAAGTGTGTTGCTATTGGATGTGGAAGGCGCGGGCAATCCGATGTTGCAAACGACCCATGAAACCAGTCCGGCCTTCGCCGGTTGCTTCATCATGACGCTCGCCTGCGATGACTGAGCCGGGAGTGGGAAGCTTCACCACATGGGTGGTGGCGCCATGGTTCCCTTGCGTCAACAGCTCGATGCGCGCCTTGCCGCGCATTACCTGTATGCGCGGTTCCTTGTGTGTCGTGGCAGCGCCGGGTGCATTGAAGTCTTCAAGGTCCGGTTTTGTGGTCGTGGAAGTGGGTTCTTCTGGAAACAGGCGGGCAAACGCGGTCGAGACGTCAAAGTCAGCCAGGCTTTGCGGCGTCATGGGTGGTGAAATGGCATTGCCTTGTGCCTGATCAAATCCAAGTGACGGCAGCAGGGAAACGGTCTCCGGTGTTTCTGCGCCTACTGCGGTGGTCTGCATACCGTGGCTGCCGGCATATTCCAGTCGGCTGCGCATGAGGCCGAGGCCCGTGCCTTCAATCCGGCTGGCAAATTGGATGATGGCCCGGCCGCCGATCTTCAATTCCTGAAAGAGCGTTGGATCAAGTGTTGTGGTGTCCGTGCGGGCCAGATCAATGATTGGTTCCTGCGAACACTCAAGCGCAAGGCCCACGCCAATCTCTGAAAGCGCGTGAACCGTGTCGCGGGCATGGTTGGGTTCTGTCGCCAGGCCGCGTTCGGGTAAGTCGATGATGAGACGCGACGGGTCAACGTCGGCGGCGTTCAGCGCAAGGCGGATTGAGACCGGCAGAGACCCATCCACCAGTTCCTCAGGTGCGACATTGACTGAGACTGTGAATGTGTCGCCAGAGGCACGCCAGCGCACCAGCTGCGCAATCGCCTCACTCAAGACAAACCGGGTCAGTTCCTGGTTGCGGCCTTGCCGCGCGAGGACCGGCAAAAACAGGGCAGGCGGGATCACGCCGAATTCGGGGTGCTGCCACCGGGCGAAACTTTCAACGCCCACGAGGTTTCGTTCAGCCAGGTCGATTTTTGGCTGGAAAACGAGCCTGAACTGGCGCGTCGCGAAAGCCTCATCAATCTCCTTGTTGGTGAGGCGGAAGGAATTGCGATACATGATTGTTCGAAGTCCTTTTGCACCGGCGCGCGCCAATTTGTTGTCGCGCCGCCTTTGACCGGTAAAAGCTACAAAACAAAAGTTAACGGGCGCTCATGGTCAGCCACCGCAATCCGATTGCGGTTTTAAGGCTTTTGAGCCCCGGGGGAGAATGACGTGATGTCCGAAAAATCCGAAAAACCGCTCATTCCTGCGGCTACCATCCTGATGCTTAGGGACGGTGATGCGGGACTGGAAGTTTTCATGGTGGTGCGCCACCACCAGATTGATTTCGCATCGGGCGCCCTTGTGTTTCCCGGCGGAAAGCTGGCAGCGGGTGATGTATTGGCCAATGTGCGGGGTCTGTGTGACGGGGCTGAAGATCTCGACGACACATTGCTCGCATTGCGGGTTGCAGCCATCCGCGAAGCGTTTGAAGAATCCGGTGTCTTGCTGGCGCGTGATGAAACCGGCTCATTGATCGATGGGAAACGGCTCTTGAGCCTGGAGGCGGATCGGCCGCTGCTCGACAAGAGCGAACTAACGATTGGCGATTTCCTGAAGCGCGAAAAGCTCCGGCTTGCCTGTGACCTTCTTCAGCCCTATGCGCATTGGGTAACGCCCAAGATGATGCCCAAACGGTTTGACACGCATTTCTATCTTGCCGTCGCACCGTCAGATCACGTGGCCATGCACGACGGGTCTGAGGGCGTGGATTCGGTCTGGATCAATCCGGAGCAGGCGCTTGAGGATGCAGTGGCGGGCAAACGGACCGTTATCTTCCCAACACGGATGAACCTGGAACAGCTGGCTGAGAGCAAGAGTGTGCCGCAGGCGTTCGAGGCTGCAAAGGCGCGAACGATCGTCACTGTCGAGCCCCAGGTAGAAGATCGGGACGGCACAATGATGCTGACAATTCCGGCTGCAGCGGGTTACAGCCTGACGGAAATTGCCATGAGTGACGTGAACTAGGAAATACCCACGGCAAGGTCGCTGGTCTGCGCGCTGAGTTCTGCCGCCAGGGCGGCTGCGACTTCGGTCGAGTGTTTCTTATCGCGTGTTGCGCGGATGGCATCTATGTGAGCCTCGACAAGCGGTACGTTTGCTGATGCCGCATTGCCCGGTGCTGTGAGAAGGGCAATCAGGCTGGTGGCAAACGGATCAGCGTCCGGGTAACCGCCCTGCGTTGCCAACCCTTTCACATCCATGACGACCTTGGTTAGTGCATTCAGTGCTTTGGTGTCCTTTGGGGCAGCGACAAATGCCTCGCGTTTCTCTTGAAGCTTGTCGATTTCCTCCTGCGCCCAGGCATTGCACTCTGTGCTGATCTGTTTTAGCGCCTTGTCGGCTGCGGCGAGAGGGTCTCTAAGGCCCAGGCCATCCGTGGCGAGCTTGGCACGCAGGACATTGGGCGGCGTGATGAATTCGATTGGTCTTTGAACTTTTTTGGCCATGGGAATTTGATGCTGCGCCTAGGCTGCATCGTCCTCCATATCATCAAGTTCAAAAATGTCTGCGGCCTTATCGGCATCTTCGCGGCGCTCTGGTCCTGTGTAGAACGAGCTGTCTTTGCGGCGCCTGTCCGGACCAAAGAAGTGAGCAGTGCGGACAAACGGACGTGGATTGCCGATGACCATATGCAGCCGTGACAGCAGGCCGCGAGGTGTGAGAGGTTTTGCGAGGTATTCAGTTACCCCGGCTTCGCGCGCGTGAAGTATGTTCTGGATCGTCGTATGTGCCGTAAGCATGATGATCGGCACATAGGGGTTTGGCACGATCTCGTCGTTGCGAATGGTTCTTGTCAGGTCGATGCCGTCCATCGGCTCCATCATCCAATCAATGATCAGAATATCGACCTGATGCTTTTGCAGCATTGCGATGGCCTGTGTTCCGTCTGAGGCGTCATACACGTTGAGACAGCCAAACGCGTACAGAATGGTGCGCACGAGCTGACGCATATGGGAGCTGTCATCAACTACCAGCACGTTCAGACGGGAGAAATCGTAGGCTTTCATTCTGTCGCGGTTCCGATTGTCCCAGGACGCACATGTCCTTGTGCACCAGAGGGGAGTGTCGCACCTGCCGGTTAATGACGGTTAAAACCTAGTCTTCTGTTGGCTCTGATTTAGTCAGCTTGAAAACCAGGGGTGCACCGATTACGACCATCGCTATTCGCAAGACATGCATTGCCGAAACAAATGCGGTGTCGATGCCGAGAATAAGCGCGATAAGGGCCATCTCTGCCAACCCGCCAGGAGCAAAAGAGAGCACCAGAACTTCGGCAGGACGTCCGAGAAAATCGGCCAGCAGGTAGGCTGCCAGCGCGGCAGCAACCACCATTAAGAATCCGGAAACCAAACCGGCAGAAATAATCCGTCTTGCGTCCAAAAGCGTGAGACCGGCGAAGCGGCATCCGATTGAGGCTCCGACAACGACTTGCGCTGCTGCAACGATTTCGGCGGGAGGTTTGGCGCTGGAAAGCCCGGCGAGATGCACTGCCGCGCTAAGAACCATGGGGCCTATGAGTGCCCCCGCCGGAACCCTGCTTATTCGTCCCAAAGGTACGCCAAGCAGTGCGCATGCGCTTAGCATCACGGCTTCGTAGAGTGGTATGTCGACTAGTGACCCCACGTCACGTGGCAGAGCGGGGATTTCGAGGCCCTCAACGACGCGGAAATAAACCGGAATTGTGGCGACCACCACAAGGATACGGGTGGCATGGATCAGAGATATGGTGCGGATGTCAGCACCAAGCTCATGACCCATGATGGCCATTTCCGAGAGGCCGCCGGGCGTTGCGGAGAAATAGGCCGTGGTTGTGTCGTAGCCGGCCCCATATTTGAAAACGGCAAAGCCGATGCCCGTTACGATGGCGATGAAAGCGGCAAGCATCAGGACGTCCGGCCACCAGCCAAGCATTTGAGATAGCAGATCGGGGGTGAATGCACTGCCCAGCATCACGCCGAGGACGGCGATCATGGTTGCGCGCAGCCAGGCAAAGACGCCAAGCTGCGTGAGCCCGGCCATGGCAACGCCGGTGGTGACGAACATGGCCCCCAGCATCCAGGCCAGTGGCGCGCCGGCGAGTGCAAACACAGCGCCGCCCAGGCTGGCAATCAACAGTGTTTTCGCAACGGTTCTGAAGCTGGGTGGCGTTGAGCCGGGCAGGGCGAGGCCGCCGGCTGCAACAGCCGACAAGCTGTCGCTGGTCGGCTGCTCTTGAGAGGTCACGGCAGAAACTGTTCCGAGATGATGCGCTCATCCAGATTGCGTTCGCTGTCAAACAGCATATGCAGATCAATGTCGGATGCTTCTTCTATGCTGGCCTTGCGCACCGACCGGAATTCCTGATGGTCAGCGACAGCACTTACGGGACGCTTGGCCGCTTCCAGCACGTCAATTATCACGCAGGCATTGTGGCGCAGCAGAGCTCCCCGCCAGCGGCGGGGGCGGAAGGCACTGATAGGGGTCAGCGCCAGAAGCTGCGCGCCAAGTGGCAGGAGTGGTCCGTGGGCAGACAGGTTGTAGGCGGTCGACCCGGCGGGCGTGGCGACCAGAAGTCCGTCGCAGACCAGTTCCTCCATCCGTGTTTTTCCGTCAATGACGATGCGGAGCTTGGCTGCCTGATAGGTCTCACGCAACATGGAGACCTCATTGATGGCGAGCGCTTCATGATGCTCCCCGTTTACGTCCTCAGTCCGCACCCGCAAAGGGTGGATGGTCGTATGCTCGGCGGCTTCGATCCGCTCTGGCAGGTTTTCCTCAGAATAGTCATTCATGAGAAAACCCACAGACCCGCGGTTCATTCCGTAAATCGGGCGCCCGTTGCCCAGTTGGGCATGCATTGTCTGGAGCATGAGGCCGTCGCCGCCAAGGGCGACAATGGCGTCTGCGTCACCGGGCGCTGCATTCCCATAACGCTCCGTGAGCGCCCTGAATGCGGACTGGGCCTCATCATGGGGGCTGGCAACAAAGGAAATTTTTTCGGGGGGCATGTGTTTGAACGCCGACGGCAATAGAATTTGGAAGCGGACCTTAGCCCAGAAGGCTGGCCAGAAGAAGAACGTATGAGGATATGAGGATGCCGGATCAAGATTCCACCGTGTTTGTCTATACGACCGCGCCCTCTCTGGATGCGGCTGAGACTATTGCCAGAGCCGTGATCGGGGCTGGCGAAGCTGCCTGCGCCAACCTGTTGCCGGACATGCGCTCTCTTTACATGTGGGAGGGTAGCCTCCAGCAGGAAAGCGAAGTGGCCATGCTGTTCAAGACGCGTGCTGGCCGGCACAAGGCCGCGATGGAAACCATCGCACGGGTGCATTCCTACGATACCCCGGCAATCACGGCATTCGGCGCCCTCGACGTCGATCCACGCTTCGCCGCCTGGGTTGCTGCGGAAACACCTCACAAGAAATAGAGTGCGAGCATATTTGTCCGATGCGGTAACCGGTGTATTGCTCAATCAACACTGCCGGCTAGATCCGGCATCTGCAGGGAGACGCATTCATGGGCGCCACACATATCCTGTCCATCGATCAGGGAACCACGTCGTCGCGCGCGATCGTGTTTGATGACGCGGGTCGGCCAGTGGCGTCTGCCCAGAAGGAATTGACCCAGCATTTTCCTCATGATGGTTGGGTTGAGCATGACCCGGTGGAAATCTGGAATGACACACTGGCGGTCTGCCGTGAAGCCGTTGATCAGGTGGGCGTTGGCGAGATTGCCGGGATCGGCATTACCAATCAACGCGAGACAACAGTCGTCTGGGACCGGGCCACCGGTGAGCCCATCCATCGCGCCATTGTCTGGCAGGACCGGCGGACGGCCGATGCATGTACAGCGCTCAAGGCTGAAGGCCATGAGTCTATGTTCAAACAACGGACCGGCCTGCTGCTTGATCCTTATTTCTCGGGAACCAAAGTTGCGTGGATTCTGGACAACGTGCCGGATGCGCGCGGGCGCGCTGAAAAGGGTGATCTATGCTTCGGCACCATTGACAGCTGGCTTGTTTACAAGCTGACCGGTGGAGAGGTTCACGCAACGGACGTGACGAATGCCTCGCGCACACTGCTGTTTAACATTGAGACGCAGGATTGGGATGACGACCTGCTCACAATTCTCCGTATACCCCGCGAGATGCTACCGCGCGTGCTCGACCCCTCTGCCGTGTTTGGAACTGCGGTTGAGGAGCATCTGGGCGCACCCATTCCGGTGTCTGGCATTCTGGGAGACCAGCAGGCAGCCACGGTTGGTCAGGCCTGTTTTGCCCCGGGGCTCATGAAGTCGACTTACGGCACCGGTTGCTTTGCTCTGGTCAATACCGGGGAGACCAAAGTGGATAGCGCGAATCGCCTTTTGGGGACTGTCGCGTATCGCTTCGGCGGCAAGCCGACTTATGCGCTTGAAGGCTCCATATTCATGGCCGGGGCAACTGTGCAGTGGCTGCGCGACAAAATGGGGCTAATCGCATCTGCCGAGGAAAGTGAAGCACTGGCAAAGCAGGCGGATCCAGAGTCGAATGTCTATCTTGTCCCGGCTTTTACCGGGCTCGGCGCACCCGAATGGGACACGCATGCGCGCGGAACAATTGTCGGCATGACGCGCGACACGGGAAGAGCGGAAATCGTGCGCGCTGCTCTTGAAGCTGTTGCCTATCAGACGCGTGATCTGATGGACGCCATGGCAGACGACATGAGCCGCGCCGGGCTCACGGCGCCGACTGAACTGCGCGTGGACGGCGGCATGGATGCCAATGACTGGTTCTGCCAGGTGCTTGCAGACACGCTAGGCCGTCCTATTGCCCGTCCGGCGGTCACGGAAACCACCTCTCTTGGTGCGGCTTTCGCGGCAGGCCTGACGGTTGGCCTCTTTAAGTCCACCGATGATGTTGAGGCCATATGGCAACTGGACCGGACATTTGACCCGGATGCGCCGGAGGCCCGGCGTGAGGCACGTTATGCCGGATGGAAGGATGCAGTGCGGCGCGCAAAGGTCGAGTAGTCACATGATGTGCGCTGTTGCCTCTCAACTGTTGCCGGTGGGCTAGCAAGCAGCCGCACTCCCCAAGAAATCGCGACAATGCGGACAATCAAGATGGCGCTTGGCCCAAAGAGTATTGGCAAGTCAGGCGAGATTTTTGAGAAAAAGCCTTCAAAAACTGCAGATGAATAGTCGGGTCGATCCAGGTTTGGCCCGGTGTATTCGGGCTTGCAGACTTCGCCGGAGGCGCGGGGTCTCGAAATAAGAGCGCTTTTGCCGTATACCGGGGCGTAATACAGTGATGTGTTGAGGAATTCTGCGGTTTAGCGCCCGGTTATGTTTGAAAAAACGGTCGGGTATCAGGCATTGCCTGTCGCTCTAGCCATCTACAACAGGCCGTGTAATCGGTCGGGAAAGGGAGTTTGTATGTCCGTCGCATTTGAAATGCCGAAATATGACGAGATTGAATCCGTCAAAGACAAGGTCTCGCCCGAAGAGTGGCAAACGCGCGTTGATCTGGCAGCGCTTTATCGTCTGGTGGCCTCAAATGGCTGGGACGACCTTCTCTTCACGCATTTATCAGCACGTGTTCCGGGTCCGGACCATCATTTCCTGCTGAACCCGTTCGGCATGATGTTTGAAGAAGTCACCGCCTCGTCTCTGGTCAAGGTGGACAAAGACGGCAACAAGGTGATGGACAGCCCGTATGACATCAATCCGGCTGGTTTCACTATTCACTCAGCCGTTCACATGGCGCGCGAAGATGCCAAGTGCGTGATGCATCTGCATACGGACGATGGCGTCGCCGTCTCTTCTCAGGCTGCAGGCCTGATGCCGATCACCCAGCACGCCATGCAGTGTGGCGACATTGCTTATCATGAATATGAGGGCGTGGCGCTCGACCATGACGAGCGCGAGCGCATCGTTCAGGACCTGGGCGACAAGCAGTTTATGCTGCTGCGCAATCACGGCACGCTGACCGTTGGTCCAGACGTGCCGGCTGCCTTCCTTGCCATGTACTATCTGGAGCGCGCCTGCACCATGCAGATCCGTGCGCTGTCCGGTGGAGTGGACATCAACAATCCACCCCAGGGCACCCATGAAAAAGCGACTCATCAAAGCGAAGTGCTGTTCGACGGCTCCGCCAGCCCGCTGGTCTGGCCGCCAATGCTGCGCAAGCTTGACCGTCAGGACCCCAGCTATCGCACTTAAACGGTAGCGGGAAACAGAACCATGAGACCGGCCGTGACGTTTATGCGTTGCGGCCGGTTTCTTTTTGAATTGACAATTTGTCAGGACCGGTGAGACTGCCCTTATGACCAATGCCACAACGACCATAGAACCCGCAGCCGATGCTGCAGAAGTCGCATCCCGCAAACCCCAGCAGCGTGGAGACACGCGCAGCCGCTTGTTATCGGCTGCGCAGGAATTGTTTGTCAGCAAGGGCTTCCATGCCACGCGGCCGCAGGATATCTCGCGGGCTGCAGGTGTTGGTCACGGCACGTTTTATCTTCACTTCAAGGACAAGCAGGCCTGCTTCCTGGCATTTGCGGATGCCGCCGCTGAGGCGCTGGAGACTTTCGTAGAGCAAAACGCTGACGACGACCTCATGCCGTATGAGGCCATTCGCGAAACCATTCGCCTGACCTATGAATTTTCCCAGAGCAATCCGGGTTTGCTGGCAGCAGCTTTGACCGACATGAGTGTGATTAATGGCGGAGAGGGTGGCTCTATCCTCATGGGGCGCTGGGGTGTTCAATGGGGTGAGCGTCTTGCTGAATGGCAACGTGATGGACAAGTGGCCGCTCACGTTGATGCCGGCTTCATCGGCTATGCCTTTCCGGGAATTATCCGCCAGGCAGGTGAGTATGCTGCCGGCAAGGAAGCAGTTGATAGTGAGACGCTCGATGCGCTGATGGCCTTTCTGGCAGCGGGCCTTGGGCTGACAAGATCCGAGGAAACACACTAATGCCAATCAATGATCTCGCCGGCAAAACCGCGTTTATTACAGGCGGTGCCAGCGGCATTGGTCTTGCCATGGCAAAGAGTTTCGGCGCGCGTGGTGCCAATGTCATGCTTGCAGACATTGAAGAAGCCCCCCTCAAAGACGCAATCGAGCTTCTGTCCAAGACCAACACCCAGGTGGATGGCATATTGCTGGATGTCTCCGACCGCAATGCCATGCAGGAAGCGGCCAAACAGACGATCGAGCGCTTTGGCAAGGTTCACATCGTTTGCAACAACGCAGGAATTGGTGCCGGCGGCCCGATGGAAGAAGTGACGCCTTCTGATTGGGAGTGGTCGATCGACGTCAACCTCAAGGGGGTTGTGTGGGGAATTGAGGCCTTTGTCCCGCTTATCAAGGAGCATGGTGAGGGCGGGCACGTGGTCAACACAGCCTCTATGGCCGGTGTTGTCCCGATACCCGGATTTGGCCCGTACACCGCTACTAAATACGCGGTTGTCGGTATGTCTGAGGACCTCTCCATGGAACTCGAGCCCTTCGGGATTGGTGTCTCGGTCCTCTGCCCCGGATTTGTGGCAACGCAGATCGCCAACTCACGGCGCACGCGTTCTGACAAATATGCGGACGACACTGCGCCGGACGAGGACACGATTTCCCAGGCTGGTGACGCTGTGGCGGCGGGCATCCCGGCAGAGGTGGTTGGTGAGCGCGTGGTCGAGTGCATTGTCGAAAACCGTCTCTATGCGTTTACTCACGCTGAATTCAAGGATGCCGCTGCGGGTCGCTTTGCCCGTATGGCGGATGATTTCGACTCCCTTGCTGACAGTGATGCCATCAACAGTGTCGATCCAGAGGTGAAAGAGCGTCAGATGGCTGCTTCGGCCGCCATTCAGGAAGCGCTGAATTAGGCGGTTTTTCGCCTGAACTGACAAATTGTCTTGCATGGGCCGCCGACTGGCCCCACCTTACTTACATAATTGTCGGGAGAAGCCGCTGCCATGGAAACGATATCCAAGAGCGAAGCACCAGAAATCAAAGACAGTGCGTGGTACCAGCCGCGCGCTGCCATGCATGCTTTTCGTGAGCTGATGGACAATCCGGAGGATACCGCGCAGGTGTTCCGGATCATCAAGGCCATGAGTGGCCCATCACGTGCGAAGACCTTCAAGCGCTTTTGCAAGACGGCAGTCGGCAGGCGCGTGCTTGCCAACCGTGAGAGTCTGGCTGACCGGCTGAATGATCGTCATGCGTTGCGCGCGATGCCGGAGGGTTCGCTCGGCCGAACCTAGCTTGATTTTGTCGAACGCGAAAACCTGTCTGCGGACGGGCTGGCGGATGCCAGCGAAGAGGGTGGCCGTTACTACAATACGGCTGACCAGGAACTTTACAGCAACCGTACCCGCGATATGCACGACCTTTGGCATGTCACCACAGGCTATGGACGGGATGGGCTGGGTGAGTTGTCACTGCTTGCATTTTCCTATGCGCAGCTCGGCAATATCGGCATTGCAATGATCATCTTCTTTGGTGCCCGTGGTGGTGTGCGTGAGTCAGGGGACAAGCGCATCTGGAAAGCCATCTGGGAAGGGTACCGCAATGGCCGCCGCGCTACCTGGTGGGCAGAAGAGGACTGGGAAGGTCTTTTGTCAGCGCCACTGGAAGACGTGCGCAAGCGTCTGGGTGTTGTGCGCCCCGAGACCTATAGCGAGGTATTCCGGGATCATCTTGCTGCTGCGCAGCAGGCTGAGGCAGCTGCAGCCTAAATAGTCGAGCCTTCTTGAGACCGAAAAAGCCTGTCTGATTGGACAATCAGGCAGGCTTTTGTGCTTCCTGGTCATCGCCGATCAGAATGATGTGCACGGTCCGGGGGCCGTGGGCGCCCATCACCAGCGTTGCTTCAATGTCCGCTGTCCGGGAGGGTCCCCCGACAAGATTGAGAGCCCGGGACATGCCCTGGTTGTCCTTGGCTGCCCGCGCAACCTTCCAGACGTCTTCGTAGCCCCCTGTGATCTCATCAACCTTGAGGACAAAGATATGGCGGTCTGGCAGCAGCCCGAGGCTGACGGGGTACTTGCTGCTCGACGCCACCGCAACTGCCCCGGTCTCCGCGACACCGGCAATAGCACGTGTCACGGATGTGTTGCCATCAAGGGCATCTGAACCGGTTTGAGCCGACACCGATAGTCCAGCGGCCAGCCATCCTAATGAGGACAATTCCTCATCCACCGGCAGGATGACCTGCTGGGGGCTCTCCTGTTCGATCAGATAGGCGCTGACCTTCTCCGGTACTTCTTCAAAGGAAGGACAATCGGCAACCGTACAGCCAAGCTCGATGGCCTTGGTGATGAAAAGATCGCGTGCCTCCTCCGGCGCTGGTTTGCCGATGGCTGGCACCAATTGCGGCGGTGGCGTTTCCAGCCGGCTTTTTGCCTCAGGCGCCGCGGCCTTGCCATGCTTGGCGTCAGCAGCCTTGATCTTGGCGAAAATGGCGTTGCGTGCATCACTCATCGCCTGCGTCCGTCCTTGTACTGACTAAGGAAGGTTGGCTCTGACGGTACTGCCAGGTCTCGGGATTGCGTCCAACCCTGTCCAATAAAAGGAAGTGAGGTCGCAATCCGGCGACCCCGGCGCGTTTTGGAGATCAGTCGCAGGCCTACGCCCGCGATATTGGTTGCTGCGCTGTAGAGCGATGGGTGTTTTCCAAGCCAGGCCCAGAGGCCCAGCCCCCACCGCTGGCCGGACGGAGTGAGGTGGGATTCAAATTCCTTCTCCCGCCAATGGCGCATCATGGAGGGCAAGGGAATGCGGACCGGGCACACTTCTTCGCATTTGCCACAGAAGCTTGAGGCGTTGGGCAGTTTGGCTGCGCTCGACACGCTGGCCAGTGCAGGAGTCCATACGGCTCCCATGGGGCCGGAATAAACGGAGCCGTAGGACTGTCCGCCAACGGTCGTAAAGACCGGGCAGGCGTTCAAACACGCTCCGCAGCGGATGCAGCGAAGCATCTCTTCGACCGGCGTGCCCAGCATGTCGGTTCGGCCATTGTCGACCAGCACGATGTCAAAGCTCTCCGGCCCATCTGCGTCGCGGGCGCGGCGAGGGCCTGAATAGAGCGACACATAGTTGGACGTTTCCTGCCCTGTTGCGGAGCGGGCGAGAATGCGCAGGAACACCGAAAGGTCATCCAGCGTCGGGACGACCTTCTCGATGCCGGGCACGACGATGTGGCGTTTGGGCAGGGTCGCCGACAAATCTGCGTTGCCTTCGTTGGTGATGAGAACGATCTGACCGGTTTCCGCCACCAGGAAGTTCGCGCCGGTGATGCCGACATCAGCGTTCTTGAAACGCTCGCGCAACACGATGCGGGCTTCCTCCACAAGTTTGACTTTGTCTTCGACCTTCTCAGTACGGCCATGTTCCTTGTGCGCTTCATAAAAGGTGTCCGACACCTGCCCGGCGGTCAGATGCAGGGCCGGACCAACGATGTGGAACGGCTTTTCGTTGCGCAGCTGGATGATGTATTCGCCAAGATCCGTCTCGACGACGTTGTAGCCTTTGCCGATCAGGTGGTCGTTCAGTTCAAGCTCTTCCGTCACCATCGACTTGGACTTGATAATGTTCTTGGCATTCGCCTCCTCGCAGAGACGTTCAACAATGGTGTTGGCTTCTTCGGACGTGCGCGCCCAATGGATGCGTCCGCCGGCTTCCTCTACCCGCGCTTCGAAGGCTTCCAGATAGGTGCCCAGATTGTTGAGGGTCTCAATTTTGATGTCGCGGGCACTGTCGCGCAGGGCCTCGAACTCAGGCAGCTTGCTGGCTGTCGCTTCACGCAGCAGCGGAAAAATCTTGCCGAAGATAAAGAGGCCGGTCTGCAACTGCTCATCGCTGATGGCGGCCTTGGCATTCTCCTGAAACTTTTCGGATGTGATGTGCATCAGGAGGCGTCCTCCGTGTCGAAGCCTGCAAGAACTTCTGCCACGTGAAATGCGCGTGTTCTTTCCCCACGTCGCGTGAGAGCGCCTTCTATATTGAGCAGGCAGCCAACGTCGCCCGTCACGATGGCGTCCGCTTCCGTCTTCAGAATTTCTTCTGACTTTTTGCGCACCATTTCCCCGGATACGTCTGGATACTTGACGCAGAACAGACCGCCGAACCCACAGCAGACTTCTGCGTCTTCCATCTCCTTCAGCTCAAGTCCCTCAACTGAACCAAGCAGTGTGCGCGGCTGTTGCTTGATCTTGAGTTCGCGCAGGCCCGAGCAGGCGTCGTGGTAAGTGACGGATGTGGCATGGGCAGCTTCCACCCGGTCAATGCCTGCGACATCTGTCAGGAAGGAAACCAACTCGTGTGTCCGTGCAGCGACCGCATCAATGTCGGCTTTCTCTGGCTCATCCTCCTCAAACAGTTTGGGATAGTGGACCTTCACCATGGCGGCGCAGGAACCTGACGGGACCACTACGTAGTCAAAATTGCTGAACTGCTGGATAAAGCCGCGCGCAAAGTCGCGGGCGCTCTCCTGGTCGCCAGAATTGTAGTTCGGTTGGCCGCAGCAGGTCTGGTCGCCAGGTACAGCGACCTCATATCCGGCGTCTTCCAGAAGCTTGAGGGCGGCAAAGCCGACGCGTGGCCGCATGGTATTGACAAGGCACGTGGCAAAGAGGCCAATGCGGTGTCCGGAGGTCGTTGGTTGTGCGGTCATCCAGGATGTTTCCCTAAAAGCTTTTCGCCATTAGACCGCGCTTCCCTCCCAAAGCGCAATTGCCTTTCGCGCCCCTTATTGTTCTGGGGGGCTTCATGCCAAGGATGTTCGCGCATGAAACACACTTTCCTGCCCATCACAGTGCTGCTGCTCGCCACCCTGTTTATGTATATGGGGGCCGGTCAGCAGGGCATTCTGGTTCCAGTTCGGGCCGGCCTTGAGGGGTTCTCACCTCTGACCATCGGTCTGCTGGGCTCGGCCTACGCCGTGGGCTTTGTTGCGGGGTGCTATCTGATCCCGCTCTGGCTGCGCCGTGTGGGCCATATCCGGACATTCGGGGTTGTGGCCTCTGTGGCGGGCGTCAGCATTCTGCTGCATGGTTTGTTGGTCCTGCCGGAAGTCTGGTTTCTGCTGCGTTTCGCAATCGGCTTTTCCATCGCAGGCGCGTCCATGGTCATTGAGAGCTGGCTCAACTCACGGGCCAGCAACGACAACCGCGGCAGTGTCTTTTCTGTCTACATGTTCGTGTATCTCTTTGCTGTGACGAGCGGACAGATGTCGCTGGTCTTGTTTGACCCGCTGATGCTCAACCTCTTTGCCGTTTCAGCAATCATGTTCACGCTGGCCCTCATTCCAACGTCCCTGACCAAGCTGGCCGCGCCCGAGGTTCCCGCGCAGGTGGAGCTCAACCTGCAGCGTCTGATCCGACTTTCTCCTGTTGGTGCGGCCGGTGCCTTCCTGGTTGGAATGGCCAACGGCACATTCGGGACACTTGGACCTGTTTTTGCCCAGGAAGTTGGCTTCGACACAGCAGGCGTGGCCCTGTTCATGAGCCTGGCGCTGGTGGCAGGCGCGATCGCTCAATGGCCCTTCGGAAAACTGTCGGACCAGATTGACCGCCGGATTGTCATCTGCGGTGTGGGTCTGCTTGGAACTGTGTCCGGGATCGCAATCGTGCTTGTTGGATCTCCGGGCGTGATGACCTATGCACTGGTATCGTTCTTCGGAGTGGCGGCCTATTCGCTCTATGGTTTGTCTGTGGCCCATGCCAATGACCACGCGGACGCATCTGATTTCATCATGGTCTCTGGTGGGCTTTTGGTATTGTTCGGTATCGGGCTGGCCCTTGGGCCGCTGATCTCCTCTGGTCTATCGCTGCTCATGACATCGTCCGGAATCTTTGCGTTTACCGCAGCCATGCATGGCTCACTGGCCGTGTTTGCCTTTTATCGAATGGGGCAACGCAAGGCGGTTCCGGATGAGGAAAAGGACGACTTTGTCGGTTTTGCACGACCGACGTCACCCGAAGCGGCTGTGCTCGACCCACGTTCTGAAGAGCCTGATGAAGAGGCCGGTGACCCTAGCGGGACGCCTGCCTCAGGCTAAGCAGCGCCGGCAGCACACATACTGTCGAGATCAACAGGAAGAGCATCGCGATTGTAAGCAGGATACCCATGCTGGCGGTGCCGGTATGGACGGAAACGCTGCGCGCCCCGAAGGCGCCGATGGTTGTCAGTGTGCTCAGCACAATCGCGCGGGGCGTCGATGACGTGAGCAGATTGTCCAGGGAGCCATCCTTGCGATAGCGCATCAGGACATGGATTCCGTTGTCCACGCCTAATCCCATGATGAGGGGCAGCACAATGATGTTCGCCTGATTGAATGGCATCCCGATGAGGACACCTGTTGCTGTTGTGGCCTAAGCCGCCAGGAGGAGGGGCAGGAGGATGAGGGCCGTATCAATGGGGCTGCGTGTTGCCAGCAACACGACAAGTGTCACCGCAACAAGTGCAATCACCAACGCTGTTACAAATGCGTTCACGACGATATCGCCTACGGTGGCCTCGACGACAGCGCGGCCGGTACTGTCAGGGAAGACCGACTTAACGTCCTCGACGAACGAGCGCAGTTCTTCTGTGCGGGTCACATCTCCCTTGGGAAGGCCAATCACCAATGCGTCTCCATTTTCAGATAGAAACCGGTCCCGCATCGGGAAGGGTATCTGGTCGAGGGACGTCACGGGTTCTGCATTGAAGACATTGGTCAGTCGGCTCAGGTCGGCGGTTAGTTGACCCGCAAGTGCTGTATTGAATTTTGCCATGTCTTCAGGCGAGAGGGCGGTGAGCGCCTCCGTCAGTGAAGAAAGGACGTCATTTGCGTCCGCATTGAGGGACGTAGCGGGTAGGGAGAGATCACCGGGCACGTCCGCAGCAGGCCCGGAAATTTTATTGAAGAGCGGAAAGAACAGGAATGATGCATCTTCAATCAGTGCCAGCTTCTCATCCTGATCGACAGGAATGAGGCTCTCGGCGGTGCGTACGCCCCCGACAGTGGCAAGACTTTCGAGTTTCGCGACAGTCTCCCGAGACTGGTCGAGCGATGGGGCTATGACGTAGGCTGCATAGTCCGTCACCAGCCCACGCTCCTGCAGATCAGCCAGCGCGAGGATGGGTTCGGACTGGTCGTTCTTAAGTGCAAGGGTCGAAAAATCAAAACGCGCCTGTGTCGAGATGCCTGCGGCTACGATACCGACGAGAACAGCAATGATGGCGATGGGGCGCGCATGACGCTGGCTCGCGGCGAACATGGCACCCGTTGCCTTGGCGAACCCGTTGCCGGCGTTTCGATGGGGGGGAATGCCGACCTTGCCAAGACTTGCGGGGATGACGGTGAGGGCGGCTAGAAACGCCAGTGCCATCCCGCCGCCCGCAATGACACCTAGATCAGCGAATCCCCTGTAGTCCGTCGGCAGGAAGGACAGAAAACCAATTGCGGATGTGAGGGCACCCAGCGCAATGGCGGGGCCGACATGACCGGCTGCCGTGATGAGTGCGGGCTCGGTCTCCATGCCCGCTTCCACACTCTCCTGCGTCCGCAGGGCGTAGTGGATCGCAAAGTCGATCCCCAGCCCGACAAAGAGCACCGCGAAACTGGCCGACAGAAGGTTCACTTCGCCAATGCTGAACATGGCCCAGGCCATGGACCAGACGCCGCCGAGCACCAGTGTCAGCACCATTACGCCGACAATCCGCGCGGAGCGCACCCCAAGCCCCAAGACCAGTGCCAGCATGATCAGCGAGAGGGTACCCGCCAGTCCAAGGCTTTCTCGGACCTGCGATAGCTCATCTACTGAAAGGGGAATGTTCCCCGTCAGGCGGATCGTGAAACCGTTCTGCGATGTGAGCCCCAGTGATGTGGCAGTGTCGCGGATCACATCCAGCTTGGCCCGCGGCGACAGAAAATCAGTGGTGTCTTCGCGGATGCGGATTGAAATCAGTTCGATGGCGGCGTGTGATGTTTTGCTCTCCAAGCCCCCCAGATTGAATCGCAACGGCTGAGATGGATCCTCTGCCAAGGCGTGAGCCACTCTTGTGAGGTCACGTGAAAGCGCCACCAGGGCGGGATCAAGGTTGCCGTTTGGGTCCGGCTGGGTTGTTCCCTGTCTTATAAGGTCCAGGATGCCGGCGAGCCCCTTATCGTTTGCCACAATGGCGATGCCTGGCTGTGCTTGAACAAGCGCATCCAGTTGCGATGCAACTTTGTCGGTATCCAGATAAAGCAGCCCGTTCTTCTGAAAAAACGGTATCGCCGCGGTTGTAAAAACAGACTGGAACAGGTCATCGCGGGCCGCCAGAGCTTCGGCCAGACCCGCAGTGCCATTTGAAGCAGCTGCGCGCGAGTCCGATTCCACCACCACCAATGTGGTGCGCTTGTAGGCGGGGAAAGCGTTCCTGAAGACATCAAACCGCTGCTGAAACTCTGAATTCGGTGCAATCAACGATGCCTGATCGGTATTCACACGAAATTGAGTGGCCGCATATGTCCCTGCCGCAATGGTGACAAGTAGCAGTGCCACAAGGGCAAGAACCGGAATGCGGGTTATGGCCGTGACAAGTGTGGATAGGAGTTGGGGCATTCAGCTATGGTGCATCTTAAATGGTGAATATACATGCCTGATACTGAGTGGAGCATGTAGCCGAAATGGTTAATTTGATGAACGCACATCGTTGTGAAACGGGACGATAATATGGCGGGCGTGGTGAATATGAGGTCGCAGGGCAAAATGACTTTCAGGTCGATGTTGCAATTCGGCGCCTTGGTGCGCGGCGTGGCGATTGCCACGTTGACATCTGTACTCGCGGTGGGTGGCGCCGGCGCGCAGGAAATATCGGAAGATCAGGCAGTGGGCTTGGCCGAGGAGCTTCATGCAGGCCTGGTTCATCTCATGGGCAATGGCACGGACCTGGGTGTCGACGCTGCGTCTGACTATATCGGCGAGGTCGTGGACAAGACATACAATCTCAAAGCGATAACGGCGCAGTCAATTGGTCCCTCGACATTCCGCGGCTACACACGAGAAGAGCAGGACAGCGTGGCATCCGCCTACCGTTCATTCGTTGTCGCCAACTATGTAAGCCGGTTTGCCAAACCGCTACCCATAAGCTTTGAGACCGTCGGGAGCACGGCAGGACCGAAAGGCTCCGTAGTTGTGGAGACCCAGCTCATCCGGAAATCCGGCGAGCCGGTCCAGCTTGTTTATGTGGTTGCTGGATCTACTCCCGGCATAGCGGATGTTCAGTATAATGGCGTCAGCGAAGCTGCACGCCGCCGCTCGGAGCTTTCTTCTCTTGCGCGCCAGGGTGCGGACGCAATAGCTGATGCGCTGACCAAAAAGGCAGCGCAGATAGCAGCGGACATCGAGTAAGAATGCACCCTCTTAATGGAAGCAACTACGGCACACTGTCGTCAGTGTTGGCCAACAGCGGTGGCATTCCTGCAGGGTCCTTGCCCGCCGTCGTCGGCTTGCTGGGCGCAGTTGTCGGTCGCACGCCTATCTCGGCTCTTGAGAAGGTCTACACACGGTCAAAGCTCAACTCGGCTGGCGACATGCCGCCACCGATTTTCATCGTCGGCCATTGGCGCAGCGGGACGACCCATCTCTATAATCTGATGGTTCAGGACAACTTCGGTTTTGTGCCACCTGTGGCTACCGGCCTGCCGTGGGATATGCTTCTTCTTGGCCGTGCGCTCAAGCCAATCATCGACCGGGCGTTGCCTGAAACCCGTTACATCGACAATATTCCGGTACGCCCTGACTCGCCGCAGGAAGATGAGATTGCGTTGGCCAACATATCGCCGCTGTCGTTCTACCACGGCATCTATTTCCCCAAGGCTTTCGACTTTCATGTCAATCGCGGCTTGTTTTTTGATGGGTGTACGGACAAAGAGGTGTTGGAGTGGCAGGAGACTTTCAGCTATTTTATGCAGAAGCTGTGGCTTCAGCAGGACCGTAAGCGGCTGCTGATCAAAAATCCTGTCTACACCAGCCGCGTTGACATGCTTTACAAGCTCTATCCGGATGCTTTGTTCATCCACATTCGCCGAAACCCGTATGAAGTGTTTGAGAGCATGCGGAATTTTTACAACAAGCTGTTCAAGCAGCTGTCCCTACAGCCATATGATCATGTGGATGTTGATGAAGCCGTGCTGTCTGTCTACGAACGCATCATGGGATTGATCGAGGCGCAGTGGCCGGCCATTCCAGAAGGACAGCGCATCGAAATTGCCTACGAGACCCTTGATAACGAGCCGATTGCCGTATTGGAGCGAATTTACACCACGCTCGGTTTGCCGGGTTTTGAGGAGGTTCGACCACGCTTTGAAGCCTATCTGCGCTCCGTAGCGGGCTTTGAGAAAAACCGGTTTGACTACTCAGACCGGTCGGCATCTTTGGTTGAAGATCGGCTCGGCAGCTTTGTTGAACGCGGCGGGTACAGCCGGCCCGGCAGCACGGCGTCCTGAGGGGCAAGCGGCTGATGCTCTGTTTCGAACACTCGGTCTTGCGGAGATCACCATCCTTTGGGAGCGCCATACACAGGATGGCGCTTGGCGTTGTCATATTGGCTTTCGGTGCCTTGCCGGTAAAAGCGGAGCCAGACACAACGCTCCATGCCTGTACAAAGGTTTCAGTGCTTGATGACGCTGGCCAGAGCATTTTTGGCATTGAAGACATGGCGCTTGATGTCGGGAGAAACCGTCTGATCCTCAGTGCGTATGACAGGTTTGCTGTTATGGAGGCAATGGATGATGGTGTATCGCCACCAGGTGGAGGGCTTTACAGCATATCGCTTGACCAGCTTGCGTTGGTATCCCGATCAGAAAATCTGACTGCCACCAAACTCGAATTCAGGGGCACGGATGCGCCGCTTCATCCCCATGGGATAGGCCTGCTCGATGACGGTGTCCAGGTTCGGCTGGCAGTGGTTAGCCGCTTGTCCGATACGCATGACACTTCTGTAGCGGACCTGCTGCTCTTCGATGTCGCAGACGACATACTGGCGTTGCGCGCGAGAGGCCAGGGGGATGCCTATTGCCGGGCCAATGATGTTGCTTTGATTGATCCGGATACCGCCGTTTTCACGTTTGACCAGAACCGATGTGGGTCCTGGGGGGTGTGGGCAGAACGTGTATTTCAGCCTCGATCGTCAGGTCTGCGCATCGCCCGCTTTGATGAAGGTACTGCCACGAGCGAGACGCTTGTTGACGACCTTGCTTTTGCAAACGGTGTTGCTGTTGATACCGAACGCAAAACCGTTTTAGTGACTGCATCGCGGGACCGACTTTTGCGCACCTATTCGTTGGACACGCTTTTGAAGGGCGAAAGCGATGTGCTGAGCAGCATGTCCTTTGATGGTGGCCCGGACAACGTTAGCCTTTCCTCAGATGGCAAAGTTGTCACGGCAGTTCACCCTGACCCATTTGCGTTGTTTTTGCATATGAATAGATGGGGTGATTTGCCGGCTAGCCGCGTCGTGTTGTCTGCTCCTGACACCAATCGCCAGGAGGTTGTTGATGATGCGCATGGCAGCCTGCCCGGCGCCGCGACTGCAGCCGTCGCAATCCGCGATATGATTGTTGTCTCTTCAGCTTGGGATGCAGGTCTTGGTATCTGCAAGCAGGTTTCAGCGCAGTCAGATTTGAGCCACGCCGATGGCGGATGACGTCACGCTCGTGACCGGTGGTGCCGGGTTCCTGGGGCGCCATGTCGTGGCTGTTCTGCGAGACAGGGATATCCATTTACGCGTGCTGGACACCCAACCTGGACACGGTGTGGACGGTCTGGACTGGGTTCAGGGGTCCGTGACTGATGAGAGTGTGGTCCGCGATGCCCTTGAAGGCGTCAGCAGTGTGGTGCATCTGGCGGCCATTCCGCACCTTTGGACCCGGGACATGCGTGACTTTGGCCGCGTCAACCATGTTGGCACCCGCGTTATGCTGGACGCGGCGCGATCTCAGGGTGTTTCAGCCTTTGTGCATGTGTCGTCGCTGACAACCCGGGTCTTCGGCTCGGTGGGGCGTCAGGAACGCTCGGTCCGGGAAACTGACATTCCCCCCCTGGATCAGATGCTGGGGCCATATCCGCGCTCCAAATGGCTGGCGGAAGAGGCGGCGCGGTCAGCAAAGTCTGAAGGCATGCCGGTACGTATCGCCATACCGACAATGCCGCTGGGGCCTGGTGACACCAACCTGACGCCGCCAACTCGCATGATCCTGGACTTCGTGCAGGGCAAGACGCCTGCTTTTCTCGAGACCTGGATGAATATCGCTGATGTCCGCGATATGGCAGGTGGTATTGTGGACATGTTGGGCACAGAGACGCCCTCTGAGGGCGTATTCCTCGGTGGCAAGAATCTGCGCCTGTCCGAGCTATTGCAGGCACTAGAACATGTAAGCGGCATCAAGATGCCAACAAGCAAGGTGCCGGGGTTTGTAGCTGAAGCTTTTGCTCATGCGGATGAATTTGTTTCGACGTACCTCACGCATACTCCCCCCAAGGCGCCGGTGACGGGTGTTCGCCTTGCCCGCCGGCCAGTCACATTTGATATGTCGCTGGCACAAGACCTTCTTCCCGCCCCGACATTCAGTTTGGAAGACACATTGGGCGACACACTCGACTGGTTTCAGAGGGAAGGGCTAAGGACGGGCGCCTGATTGCCTGCCCACCCCTCAGGTTGCCGGGTAGCTGCGGCCTTTCCAGCGTGCGCCGGAACCTCTTGCATGTCGGATTGCTGAAGCCAGAGTTGCTGCTCCATAGATGACGGCGGCTGGCGGCAATGCAAAGGCCCATCCAGGGTGCAGGCCATACATGCGGATCGTCGGCCAGTATGTACGCGCCATCAGTCCCAGGGCGACCGCGCTAAAAACTCCGGTAAATGTATCAGCACCGCTGATGGCCCACGCGACAAATGCCCAAAGGGGAATGACGAAAGTCAGAAGGAGACCGAGCAAGGCGCCTGTGAGCATCAGCCAATTGTTGCGCAATTGGGTGAATGCCGTGCGGGCAACCATGTTCCAGATGCTCTCAAGGCTGCGGTTGTCGCGGCGGGAATAGACCTCGTGCGTCAGGGCCGTCAGCGTGTCCTGTGCCGGGCGGGCGCGCTTGAGGGCGAGGGCAAGGGCGCAATCATCGATGATGTCGCTCTTGATGGCGTCCATGCCGCCGGCGGCTTCAAGCGCATCTCGCCGTACCAGAAAGCACCCTCCGGCGGCGGCGGCCAGCGCGTCGTAGCGCGTGTTTGCCTTGCGGAAGGGGTAGATGAGTTGGAAGAAATAGATGAAGGCCGGCACGAGCAACTTCCCCCAGATGCCGCGCGCATCCAGTCGAGCCATAAGCGAGACAAATGTAAGAGAATGTGTATCTGCCTTGCTCACCATCTTTGTGAGGACGCCGGGCGCATACTCAATGTCCGCATCCGTGAGAAGTAGATAGTCCGGCGCGGGCGTCAGTTTGCTAGCCGCTGCAACCCCCTGGGACATGGCCCAGACCTTCCCACTCCACCCTGTCGGCAGGTCTTTGCCGTCAATGACATCTACTTCAATGGCATCCGTTGCTGCAGAGCGGGCAATATCGCCGGTACCGTCATGGCTTTGGTCATCCACGACGAAAATGTGCAAGGACCCTGAAAAATTCTGTGCTGTGAGTGATGACAGCGTTGCGCCGATTGTTTCAGCCTCGTCCCGCGCTGGAATGACAACGGCCACGGAAGACCGGGTTGATGCCACCCCAACTGGTTCGGGTTCTAACCAGATGTCCGCTTTCCAGAAACCGGCTCGTGCCCATGTCAGGTAAACCCAGGCGGCAAGGGCGAGCAGCGACAAGGCGCTGAGTTCAAGTGTCATGAGATCAACAAGGAAATTCATGGATGTGAGGTGCGCCTTGAGATGAGGGATGCAGATATAGGGATATCACAGGCAAAACCTGCGTTCACGCCTGCTTTTCTTGCCGCCGAAAGGGGGACGCGATAGCGTGCGCCAGCGACTCTGTTGAAATCTGCTTTGCTCCAAAGGGCCTCATCTTTCAGATGGAAAATCCCAATGTCAGTGCGGTTGTATCCGCTTCTCAGGCCGCGCCCACGGGGCAGGCCGCGGATGCCACCGCGGCCGTGGAAACACCCTCCGGCAAGATCGCTGCAGACGAGAATTTTCCGGTCGGCTCCTTCCTCCTTCCTTCACATCTGCGGCCCGTTATCGCTTCGTTTTACGGTTTCGCGCGCGCTGCTGACGACATCGCAGACAATCCCGCGCTTTCGCCATCGGACAAGATCAAGCGCCTCGATGTGATGGATGAGAGTCTCTTGGCAACCGACTTATCAACTCGTGGTGGTCACCTTGCGGCACTTCTCGCAGCCCAGGGTCAGGACGCGCGTCATGCACGCACGCTGTTGAACGCATTTCGGCAGGACGCAGAGAAAAACCGTTATGAGACACTTGATGAAGTGCATGGCTATTGCCGCATGTCGGCGGACCCGGTGGGGCGCTTCCTTGTGGATCTGCATGAGGGCGGCAGCGATGCAGGACAGAAGGTCTATCCGTATTCGGACGGGCTGTGTACAGCCCGCCAGCTCGTCAATCATCTGCAAGACTGCGGCAAGGACTTCATGACCATGGATCGCGCTTACCTGCCGGAGACCTGGCTTGCGGCGGCAGGAGCAGACATTTCTCAACTGCGTGGAAGCGCAGTGACCCCGGGCCTGCGCACGGTGCTGGACCGGGTTCTGGATGATGTGGATGCTCAACTTGCACGTGCCGCCCACCTGCCGCGTGCACTGACGTCACGCAGATTGGCGATGGAGTCTGAAATCATCATCAGGCTGGCGCGCCGGTTGGCAGCGCGACTGCGTGTCGGTGATCCGCTGGCTACACGCGTGAAACTGACCAAGCCGGACTTTTTTGTTGCAGGTCTGATGGGTGCCGTGGCTGGTTTTTTCAAAGGTGGCAGGGGACGGATGCCGGAGGGGGCCGATACATGAATGGCAATCCGTCTGTCCTTGGAACCGCCGGGCTCGGCATGAGTACAGTTGCGGCAGCGGAGCACGCTGCCGGGATCGTCAAGCGGTCCGGCACATCATTCGCCGCCGGTATGCGCATCCTGTCGCGGGATCGGCGGGAGGCGATGTATGCCATCTATGCATTCGCCCGTGAGGTGGATGATGTGGCGGACGAAGGCGGCACCTATGATGAGCGGATGACCGGCCTGGGCGCGTGGCGTGAGGAAATTGCCCGATGCTATGCCGGCGCGCCTCAGACGCCCGTTGGCGTTGCTCTTCTTCCTGCCATCGAGCGGTTCGACCTGGACAGGCATGAATTTGAAATGCTCATTGAGGGCATGGAGATGGATGTGGAGGGGCCGCTGGTGGCCCCCAGTCATGACCGTCTGATGGCCTATTGCCGTCGGGTTGCGGGGGCGGTCGGTCTTCTGTCCATGCCGGTATTCGGGGCGGGACGCGGAGATGTGGAGGACCGTTTTGCCATTGCGCTTGCCAATGCGCTGCAGCTAACGAACATTCTTCGAGATGTGGACGAAGATGCTGAGATGGGGCGGGTTTATCTGCCTGCTGACTTGTTGGACGAGTGCAATATCTCGACGCGAGACCCGATGGAGATTGCCCGGCATCCGGCGGTTCAGGATGTATCGCGGCGTCTTGGCCGCGAGGCGCGGGGGTGGTTTGGCGAGACACAGGCGCTTTTGACGCACCTCAATTGGCGTGAGGTTCGTCCCGCGCTATTGATGATGGGTGTCTATGAGCGCTATCTGCGCATGATGGAAGATCGTGATTTTGCATTGGGGGAGCCTGTAAGGCGCGGCAAGGCAGCCAAACTTGGCATTGCCTTGCGCTATCTCTTTGCACCACCCCGCCGCGCCGTTGTGAAAGGGGCTGAGTAGTGCCTACCGTTCACGTTATCGGTGCCGGGCTGGCTGGCCTGTCGGCGGCTGTAAAGCTTGAGGCTGCAGGTGTGCCCGTGCAGGTCTATGAGTCCGCCGGTCATGCTGGCGGGCGATGCCGGTCCTACTATGACAAGACGCTCGATCACATCATCGACAACGGGAACCACCTTGTTCTCAGCGGCAACAAGTCAGCACTGGCCTATCTGGATGCCATTGGCTCTGGCGATGCCATGTCCAGTCCTCCGAAGGCAGCCTTTCCCTTTATTGACGCCAAGACACGGGAGCGCTGGACCCTGAAACCGAATTGGGGACCGATCCCCTGGTGGGTAGCGTCATCAGACCGACGCGTGCCGGACACGCGCCTGCATAATTATTTTTCCGGGCTCAAGCTGCCATTTGCCAAAGCTGATCAGACGGTTGCAGACATCATCCCCACACGCGGTACGCTCTTTCAGCGGTTCTGGGAGCCGATGGTTGTGGCGGTGCTGAACACGTTGCCAGAGAAGGGCTCTGCTAAACTTCTCTGGCCGGTGATGAAGGAAACCTTCCTGAGGGGTGAACAGGCATGCCGCCCACTGACGGCAAAGAAGGGACTTGGGTCTGCATTTGTCGATCCGGCGGTCCGAATGCTGGGGCGGACGAACCGGCCGGTACAGTTCAATACGCGACTGCGTGCCTTTGAGACCAAGGGCGGACGCATCACGTCATTATCGTTTGGTGAGCAGACGGTGCAGGTGCAGCCGCATGATGCCGTCATCCTCGCGGTGCCACCGCAGCGGGCCAAGGACGTCCTGCCGGACATGGACGTGCCCGGCGAAGGCGAGACGATCATCAACGTCCATTTCAAGTTGAAGCGTCCGGCCCCCCGGCCTGATGGTGTAGGCGTCATTGGTCTTATCAATGCCCATGCGCACTGGGCCTTCGTGCGGGGGCATATCGTGAGCCTCACGGTCTCTGCCGCCGGTGATTTGGTGGATCGTCCGTCGGAAGAGCTTCTGCCGCTATTCTGGGAAGAAACCCGCTTTGCTCTCGGCCTGATTGACCGGGACTATGTGGCGGGCAAGATCATCAAGGAAAAGCGGGCAACCTTTGACCAGTCACCTGAAAGCGTTGCTAAACGCCCGGGCACCAAGACAGAGTTTGAAAACCTGCTTCTGGCAGGAGACTGGGTCGACACGGGGCTCCCGGCTACCATTGAGGGGGCGATCCGGTCCGGCGGCAAGGCTGCTGATATGGTCCTGGCCCGGATGGATGCGGCCTAGACAGCCTGGGCTGCTTGCCGCGCGGCCTTTGGGCGCTGTAATATCGCGCTGCACAATTTTTCCGACTGCGGCGCTCTTGCGCCACCCCAGAACAGGTGACTTGCCGTGACAGTTGTTGAATTCGGCCCCGTGGATGATGTCGATGGCGCCGCTGAGCGCCTTGCGCGCGAGGAACTCATCAAGACACAGGCCGACCGGCTGCTCGAGATGCAGCGTGAGGACGGCCACATCGTCTTTGAGCTTGAAGCGGATTCAACCATTCCGTCTGAATACATTCTGCTGCAGCACTTTCTTGACGAGGTCGACCCGGCCAAGGAAGCCAAGATCGCCAAGTATCTGAGGCGCATTCAGAACGAGGACGGCAGCTGGCCGCTGTTTCAGGACGGGGAGGGGGACATCTCCGCCACCATCAAGTCCTACTGGGCACTCAAGCTGACCGGCGAAGATATAGATGCACCACGCATGGCGCAGGCCCGCGAGTGGGTTCTGGCTCAGGGCGGCGCGTCCACGGCCAATGTCTTTACGCGGATCATGCTTGCCCTGTTCGGGCAGATCCCCTGGCGTGGCGTGCCCGTCATTCCAGTTGAAGTGATGCTATTGCCGCAGTGGTTCCCGTTCCATATGTCGAAGATTGCCTACTGGTCCCGCACTGTGATCGCACCTTTGCTGATCCTGTGCTCACTCAAGGCAAAGGCACGCAACCCGACCGGGATTGATATCCGTGAACTGTTCGTGACACCGCCGGAAGAAGAGAAGGTCTACAACATCAATCCCAATGGGACGTTTGTGGGCG
This sequence comes from Candidatus Phaeomarinibacter sp., assembly GCA_050042885.1. GTDB lineage: Bacteria > Pseudomonadota > Alphaproteobacteria > CGMCC-115125 > CGMCC-115125 > Pyruvatibacter. The sequence continues at coordinate 4,006 of JBHJJF010000086.1, read as the reverse complement.
ATTGCTTCTTGGTGCTCGACAAGGTTCTACGGTTCTGTGAACCAGCCTTTCCCAAAAGCCTGCGCAAGCGTGCAGTCGACAAAGCGGTCGACTTCTTCACCGAGCGGCTCAATGGGGTTGACGGTTTGGGGGCGATCTATCCTGCCATGGCCAATTCCGTGATGGCCTATGATCTGCTGGGCTATCCCAAAGATGATCCCAATCTGATGATCGCCAAGGAGTCTATTGAGCGGCTGCTGGTCGAGACCGATGAAGAACTTTATTGCCAGCCTTGCTTGTCTCCGGTGTGGGATACCTGCCTTGCCTCTCATGCTCTGATGGAAGCTGGCCTCGAGGCCGGTGACAAAGAGCTGGACGGCGCTTTGGACTGGCTTAAGGACAAGCAGATACTGGACGTGGTCGGGGACTGGGCTGTGCGGCGGCCGGATGTGCGTCCTGGCGGGTGGGCCTTCCAGTACAACAATGACTACTATCCGGATGTGGATGACACCGCGGTGGTGGCCATGGCCATGCATCGCACCGGCAACGCTAAGTACAATGAAAGCATTGAGCGCGCCGCCGAATGGGTTGTCGGCATGCAATCATCATCAGGCGGTTGGGGTGCTTTTGAGCCAGAGAACGAACACTTCTATCTAAACTCCATTCCGTTCGCGGATCATGGGGCGCTTCTTGATCCGCCGACGGAGGATGTAACCGCACGTTGCCTGTCTTTCCTGGCGCAATTGGACAAAGAGCGGTTCGCCAAGGAAATTGCGCTTGGGGTCGAATTCCTGAAACGAGATCAACAGGATGACGGTTCCTGGTGGGGTCGCTGGGGCGCCAACTACATTTATGGTACCTGGTCAGTTCTGTGTGCGCTTAATGCGGTTGGCGAAGATATGTCCGCGCCCTACGTTCAGCGGTCTGTTGCCTGGCTCAAGGCACGTCAGCGTTCCGATGGCGGTTGGGGAGAAGACCTGGCGCCCTATCACGAACACCGCAAAAGCGAAGTACATGAGTCCACGGCCTCTCAGACAGCTTGGGCAGTACTCGGCCTGATGGCTGCGGGTGAAGTCGAGTGTGATGAAGTTCGCAAGGGTGTCGCCTATCTTGAGACTGCCAAGCGCGACGGGGCACGGTGGGACGAAAAGCTGTACACCGGGACCGGGTTCCCGAAGGTCTTCTATCTAAAATATCACGGCTACGCCGCCTACTTCCCGTTATGGGCTGTGGCGCGGTATGAGAACCTGATGAAGAGCAATGACAGGCATGTGGCGTATGGTATGTAGCGCCCTCACAACGCCTATCCGACGCGTCCTCTGAACACAGGAATTCCTTTATGAAGCGGCTTGGCATCGTCTGCGGCGTCAAAGCAGAAGAGGCCTCTCTTGGTGTTTTGCTTGATGACGCAGGTCTTAAGGTTGGTGTCTCAGGCGCATCTTCGGCAAAAGCGCAAGATCTGGCGCGTGAACTTGTTGAAGATCACGACTGTTCTGCTCTTTTGAGTTTCGGCGTTTCGGGCGCAATTACCGATGCACTCAAGCCCGGTGATATCGCACTGGCCCGATCCGTCATCATGAGCGATGGAACACGCATCGAAACCTCGCGTCTGTTCTCCCCGCTTCTGGCGGAAGCGGCTGCCCAGTCTGGCATCGTCCTGAAACATGTGGATATGGCCGACGCCAGCGACATTGTTGTTGATGAAGCCGCCAAGAGAGCGCTGGGCCGCAAAACCGGTGCGCATGCCGTTGATATGGAAAGTGGTGCGGTGGCGCATGTGGCTGCGGAAAAGGGTGTTCCCTTCGCCGCCCTGCGTGCCATTTCAGACAGCGTAGAACACACATTGCCTCATGCAGCCCTCGGTGCAGTCGGGCCGGGCGGAGATATTCGCGTGATGACGACGATCTTACGTCTGGTGCTGCGGCCTCAGGCTCTGCCGGCGATGCTGCGTCTCGCCGCCGGCAGCTCGCGTGGCTTCAAAAGCCTAGGCCGCTGTTCCCGCGACCTTGTCCCGGCCCTTTTGGGGGTCGTGTAGGTCTTTCAGCTGCTCTTCTTCCTGCATCTTCTTTTCGACCAGTTCCTCGTGGATGTATTTGGCCCGGCGCTGGTTCGACAGATCGATTTCAGGAGCGAAGTCGCCGGTGGTCTTTGGACCGCGCAGCGAGGTGAGCAGTGTCTTGATTGGATGGGCCGCAGCATCGGCGGCAGCAGTGGGCTCATATCCGCAGTGGGCCATGCAGTCGGCGCACTTTTCGTAGTTACCGGTGCCGTACTGGTCCCATTCGGTTTCTTCCATCAGCTCAGCAAAGCTTGAGGCATAGCCTTCATTCAGCAGGTAGCATGGGCGCTGCCAGCCAAAGATGTTGCGTGTCGGCATGCCCCAAGGGGTGCAGGTGTAGTCCTGGTTGCCGGCAAGGAAGTCGAGATAGAGGGACGAGTGGTTAAGGTCCCATTTTGTCTTGCCGGATTTGACGCGCTCTTCACCTTTGCGGAAGACATCGCGGAACAAGTCCTTGGTGCGGCGGCGCTCCAGGAAGTGCTCCTGATCCGGAGCACGCTCATAGGCGTAGCCCGGTGAGATGGTGATCGAGACGCCCATGTCTGTGCAGTAGTCGAGATAGGCCGCAACTTGGTCCGCAGACATGTTGTCGAAGATGGTCGCGTTGACGTTGACTTGGAAGCCAGCGTCCTGTGCCGCCTTAATGGCAGAAACGGCACGCTTGAACACGCCCTTCTGGTCCACGGCTTTGTCGTGTTCTTCCTCAAGACCATCAAGGTGGACGGAGAAGAACAGATACGGAGATGGTTTGAAGAGACTGAGCTTCTTCTCGAGCAGCAGGGCGTTGGTGCACAGCGATACGAACTTCTTGCGCGCCACGATGCCGTCAACGATTTCCCCAATTTCCTTGTGGATCAGTGGCTCACCGCCGGGAATGGCAACAACGGGGGCACCGCACTCATCAACCGCATCAAAGCACTCCTGTGGGGAGAGCCGCTTGTTGAGGATCGCGTCCGGGTAGTCGATTTTGCCGCAGCCGGGGCAGGCCAGATTGCAGCGGAAAAGCGGCTCAAGCATCAGCACCAGAGGGTAGCGCTTGCGGCCCATGAGGCGCTGTTTCATTACGTAGGCGCCAACCATGGCCATCTGTCTTACGGGTACGGACACTTTTCAGTCACTCCTGGTTTAGATCGAACGTCGTTTGCGGGTCTGGATGCCTTACGGGGAGGGTATCAGGCACCAGCTGCGCGGGACGGCTCTGGATCATCTAGCAGTTCACGGGGCAATTTGAACGTCACATTCTCGCGGATCACGTTGAGCGATTGTACCTCAACCTCATTGGTCATACGCAAACGCTCAATTACGCCCTGAACGAGTGTCTCGGGAGCTGAGGCTCCCGCAGTGAGGCCAATGCGGTTTTTCCCGGTTATCCAATCGTCTTCCATGGCATTGGCGTCAGCGATCAGATAGCTGGGCACACCTATGGTTTCGCCAAGTTCTCTCAACCGATTCGAGTTCGAACTGTTCTTGGCACCGACAACGAGAATCATGTCGACGTGTTTTGCCATTTCGGCAACCGCTGTTTGGCGATTTTGCGTCGCGTAGCAGATATCGCGCACGTCGGGCCCCACGATTGCGGGGAATTTCGCCTTAAGTGCTTCAATAACGTCGCGGGTGTCGTTCACTGAAAGTGTGGTCTGGGTTACGAATGCAACGCGTTTGTGGTCTCCCACTTTGAGGCTGTCGACTTCTTCAGGTTCAGAAATCACCTGTACCTTGCCGGGGATACGCCCAAGCGTGCCTTCTACTTCCGGGTGTCCAAGGTGACCGATCATGACCACGTCATATCCCTGCTCGGCATAGCGCCGACCCTCGCGGTGAACTTTGGTGACGAGAGGGCAGGTGGCATCAATGGCTTTCAGTCCCCGTTCGCCAGCTGCTTCCTCGTTGTGCTCTGCGACGCCGTGTGAGGAGAAAATGGTGACCGCCACCTCCGGCACTTCATCATCTTCTTCAACGTAGATCACC